>NZ_JBXEJE010000022.1:174937-175752 GCF_056820935.1 Streptomyces sp. Q2
GCGCAGCGGGTCGGGGCCGCCGGGCGGCGCCCAGTGGGCGAGGCCGTCGTTGGCGGCGCCGAAGCCGCCGGCCTCCAGGACGGCCTGGTAGGGGTAGAGCGAGGAGCGGTGGCGCAGGTGCGGCGGCAGCAGGTGCACGAGGGCGGTGGGCCCGGCGTGGGCGAGCCGGCCGAGCAGCTCGTCGGCGGCGGGCGCGGCCCAGCCGTGGGCGAGGCCGTCGGTGACGACGAGGAAGATGCGGCCGCCGCGTCCGTCGAGGAGTTCGGCGGGGTCGGCGGCGGCCCGCCCCGTGGTCCAGCGCAGGGTGGCGGATCCGGTGCGCGGCACGTTCACCCGGACCGTGCGCACGCCCCGGAAGGCGCCGCTGTGCTCGGCGGCCCGGGCGAGGTGGGTGACGGACTCTTCCCAGATGCGCAGGGTGGGCGCGTCGTCGGTGAGCAGGACGAGGTCGAAGGCGGAGGTGCGGGCGGGCCGCAGGAAGGGCAGCCACAGCCCGTCGACGAGGCCCTGCTCGGCGGTGGTCTCCTCGTCGAGTTCCAGGGTGTCGCGGGAGGGGACGCGCCGGGCGAGCCGGTGCAGGGCGCGCGCGAGCAGGGCCGTGGCCCGGCCGGGCCCCTGCTGCGGGCGGTCGTCTGGCAGCAGCGGTCGCCCGACGTGCAGCGCGAAGGGACCTTCGGGGTCGGGTAACAGCCGGGCGGGGACGGCCGGTTCGCCGGTCGCGTCGCCGGTGTCGGCCGGGCCGGGCCGGTGCGCGGGGTCCCGGGGCGGCGGGGTCGGCGGGCGAGGGGTGCCGGCGTCGGCGGGTGATCGTCGCG
>NZ_JBXEJE010000023.1:0-170582 GCF_056820935.1 Streptomyces sp. Q2
TGCTCATCGACCTGCCCGGCATCACCATGAGCGGCAAGCTGTACGACTCCGCACTCGGCCTGGTCCTCATCCACGTCGCGTTCCAGGCCGGCTTCTGCACCTTCGTGCTCAGCAACTACATGCGCTCACTGCCGCACGAGCTGACCGAGGCCGCCCTCGTCGACGGCGCCTCGGTGTGGCGCCTGTACTGGCAGATCGTGCTGCCCCTGTGCAAGCCCGCCATGGCCGCCCTGGCCACGCTGCTGTCCATCTGGATCTACAACGACTTCTTCTGGGCCCTCGTCCTGATCTCCACCGGCGAGAACATGCCGATCACCTCGGCGCTGAACAACCTCTCCGGCCAGTACTTCACCGACCCCAACCTGGTCGCCGCCGGCGCCCTGCTCACCGCCATCCCCACCCTGATCGTCTACTTCGCACTCCAACGCCAGTTCGTCAGCGGCCTCACCCTGGGCGCCAACAAGGGCTGACGCCCGCCTTCGAAAGAGAACCCCGTGCACAACCCCTTCACCCCGGTCGCCTCCGTGCCCGTGGACACGCGCGCCGCGCGTGTCCACGAGGAGGGCTGGCAGTCCTGGAGCCCCAGCGGCGCCTACGCCCTCGACGCGACGCCGTACCGCCCGACGAACCACAACTGGGCGACGGTCTGCTACCGACCGGGCGTCACCGTCCCCGAGGGCACCTTCCAGGGCGAGGGCCTGCTGGCGCTCGACCCGGGCGACGGATCGCCGGTCCGGCTGTGGGCGGCGGCGGAACCGCTGCACGAGGTCCCGTCGATCCGTCTGGTCGTCGAGGGCGGCACGGCGGGGATCAGCGCCGACGGCCCGGTGAAGGAGTTCACGGGTACGGACATCCAGTCGACGCTGGCGGACTGGGCGGCCGGTCTCGGGCTCGCGCGCCCGCGCCCGGCCCCCACGGTCTGGTGCTCCTGGTACGAGTACTTCACCGCCGTCACCGAGGACGACATCCACGAGAACCTCCGCGCGATGGACACCCTCGACCTGCCCATCGACGTCGTCCAGATCGACGACGGCTACCAGAAGGCCCTCGGCGACTGGCTCACGCTCTCCGGCCGCTTCCGCTCCCGTGCGGGGATCGCCGACGCGATCCGCGCCCGGGGCCGCCGGGCCGGCATCTGGACGGCACCCTTCCTCGTCGACCCGGCGAGCGACCTGGCCGCCGAGCACCCCGACTGGCTGGTCCGGGACGCCGACGGCGGCTTCGCGCACGCGGGCCGCAACTGGGGCCACGACCTGAGCATCCTCGACACCACCCACCCGGCCGCGGCGGCGTACCTGACCTCGGTCTTCACGACCCTGCGGGCGGAAGGCTACG
The DNA here is from genome assembly GCF_056820935.1 of Streptomyces sp. Q2. Taxonomy (NCBI): domain Bacteria; kingdom Bacillati; phylum Actinomycetota; class Actinomycetes; order Kitasatosporales; family Streptomycetaceae; genus Streptomyces; species Streptomyces sp. Q2. The sequence goes on from NZ_JBXEJE010000023.1 coordinate 1,336, forward strand.
AGTACTTCAAGGTCGACTTCCTGTACGCGGGCGCCCTGGACGGCGTACGGCACGGATCGCAGGACGCCCTCCAGGCGTACCGCGAGGGCATCCGGCTGATCCGTGACGCGATCGGTGAGGACGCCTACCTGCTGGGCTGCGGCGCGCCCCTGCTCCCCTCCCTCGGCCTGTTCGACGCGATGCGGGTCAGCCCCGACACGGCCCCGCACCGCCGCCCCGAGGCCGGCGACTACTCCCAACCCGGCCAGGACCCCGCGGAGTTCACCGGCGCCGGCCGCCAGTGGCAGCACGGCCGCCTCTGGATCAACGACCCCGACTGTCTGATGGCCCGCCCCGCGGTCGAGACCCGGGAGCGGTGGGCGGCGCACGTGGAGGCGACGGGCGGCCTGATGGCCTCCAGCGACCGGCTGCTGTCGCTGGACCAGTGGGGCGTCGAGACCACCCGTCGGCTCCTCACGGGAGGCTCCCTGTGAGCACCTTGAACGTTCCGGGTATCGCCTACGGCGGCGACTACAACCCTGAGCAGTGGCCCGAGGAGGTCTGGGCCGAGGACGTACGCCTCATGCGCGAGGCCGGCGTCACCATGGTCAGCGTCGGCATCTTCTCCTGGGCGCTGCTCGAACCCTCCGAGGGCGTGTACGACTTCACGCTCCTGGACCGGATCCTGGACCTGCTCCACGAGAACGGCATCGCCGCCGACCTGGCGACGCCGACGGCGGCCCCACCGGCGTGGTTCTTCCGCGCGCACCCGGACGCCCTGCCGGTGGACCGGGACGGCCGCGGACTGTCGTACGGCAGCCGTCAGACGTTCTGCCCGTCCAGCCCCGCCTACCGCGAGGCCGCCCTGCGCATCGCGGGGGAACTGGCCGCGCGGTACGCCGACCACCCGGCCGTCGTGATGTGGCACGTCCACAACGAGTACGGCTGCCACAACGCGGAGTGCTATTGCGACACCAGCGCGGCGGCGTTCCGGGTCTGGCTGCGGGCGAGGTACGAGAACCTCGACGCGCTGAACGACGCCTGGGGCACCACCTTCTGGAGCCAGCGGTACTACGACTGGGACGAGATCATCCCGCCCCGCGCCACCGGTGCCGTCCCCAACCCGACCCACCAGCTGGACTGGCGCCGCTTCTGCAGCGACGAACTGCTGTCGCTGTACCAGGCGGAGCGGGCCGTCCTGCGAGAAGCCGCCCCCGGCACACCGGCCACCACCAACTTCATGGTGATGTACGCCTTCGACGCGCTGGACTACTGGCGCTGGGCCCCGGAACTCGACGTCGTCTCCAACGACCACTACCTCCGCTCCACCGACCCGGAGTCGGAGATCGACATCGCCCTCAGCGGCGACCTGGTCCGCTCCCTGGCGGGCGGGCGGCCCTGGCTGCTGATGGAGCACTCGACCGGCGCGGTCAACTGGCAGCCGGTCAACCGGGCCAAGACGGCGGGGGAGTTGCGGCGCAACGCCCTCGCCCATGTGGCGCACGGCGCCGACGGCATCGCCTACTTCCAGTGGCGGGCCGCCAAGGCGGGCGCCGAACAGTGGCACTCGGCGATGCTGCCGCACGCGGGCACGGACAGTCAGATCTGGCGGGACGTGGTCGCGCTCGGCGCCGACCTCAAGGCACTGGCCGAGGTGCGCGGCAGCACGGGCACGGCCTCCGTGGCCGTCGTCTGGGACTGGAACGCCCGCTGGGCCCTGGAACTCCCCTCCCAGCCGAGCGAGCAGGTCCGCTACCTGGACCTCGTCCGCGCCTGGTACGAGCCCCTGTGGCGCGCGGGCGTCGCCGTGGACTTCGTACGCCCGGACGCCGACCTGTCGTCGTACCGCCTGGTGCTCGCCCCGAACCTCTACCTCGTCGACGACGACGGCGCGGCGAACCTGACCCGTTTCGCGCAGAACGGCGGCACGCTGGCGGTCGGCTTCCACAGCGGGGCCGTCGACGAGAACTGCCATATACGGCTGGGCGGTTACCCGGGGGCGTTCCGGGACGCGCTCGGCGTGCGCACGGACGAGCTGTTCCCGCTGCTGCCGGGCGAGTCGGTGAGCCTGAGCGGCGGCGGCACGGCGTCGCTGTGGTCGGAGCGCGTGCGCCTGTCCGGCGCCGAGGCGATCACCTCGTACACCGAAGGCGAGCTCACCGGCGTCCCGGCGGTGACACGTCACGGCTGCGGCACCGGGACGGCCTGGTACGTGGCGACCCTGCCGGACCCGTCGACGCTGGCCGCCCTCCTGGACCGCATCCGCGCGGAGGCGGGCGTGACGCCCGTCCGGGTGACGCCCGAAGGGGTGGAGGCGGTACTGCGGCGCGGCCCGGAGGCCGACTACCTCTTCCTGATCAACCACGGTGACCGGGGCGCGGAGGTCGACGTGGCGCCGGACGCGACGGAACTGCTCGCGGCCAAGCGGATCGACGGCGGCCGGGTGACGGTGGCGCCGGGAGACGTCATGGTCGTACGGGAACCGCGCTCGACCACGCCATGAGCGTGCGGAGACAACCCGGTTGGCCTTCTTGCTGGCCAACCGGGTCGTCCCTACCCTGATCGTCGGAGCGTCGACCAGGGGGAGCGGCCGTGGCCAGAGAACCGTCCGACGAAGAGATGCTCCAGGCCGTCGAGGCGCATGTCGCCCGGCGCGGCATCGCCACCCGGCTGACCTCGCCCGGCACGGCGGACCTCAGCCGGCAGTCCCTGCTCGACTTCCGCATCGTCCGGTCCATCGAGACCCGCGGCGAGCGTCCGATGCGGGAGCCGGGCAGCCGGGGCGACATCGCCGGCCGTCCGACGTACACCGACATCCGCGCGTACCGCGTCGACCCGCCGACCGACCCGGAGCGGTCCAGCAGCCTGCTGCTGGTGCGCCGGGGCACGCTCGACGAGGTTCTGTGCGGCGACTGCCACGGCGGCACCAACGAGTGCGGGGCGTGCGGCGGGCGCGGCCGCAGCGACTGCCCCCGGTTCGTCGACTGCGCCACCTGCCACGGCGGCCCCGACGCCTGCTGGGAGTGCGAGGGAACCGGCCGCCCCCGCACCCGCCGGACCACGGCGTCCCGGCACCCCCACACCACCGCCGGGGAACGGGCCGCGCGGGCCACCTGCACGCGCTGCCGGGTCCCGGACGTGGCCTGCCCCAAGTGCCGCGGCCGACGCCAACTGGACTGCCCCGTCTGCAAGAAGGCGGGACATGTGCAGTGCGAGGCATGTCAGGGCACGAAGCGGGTCACCCACCAGGAGTGCCAGGGCACCGGCCGCTTCACGGTCTGGACGGAGGGTTTCGTGGACCACACCCCTCACCACGACAAGGAGAGACAGCTCGGCCGGCTGGACCTGCGGCGCCCGACCGGCAACGCGGGCGACTGGCGCGAGAGCGTGCTGAGAAACGCCACCGACAAACTCCCGGACGACCTCGAAGACGCCCACCGGAAGCTGGTCACGCCCCGACTGGCCGTGCACAAGGGGGAAGTGGCCCGTCGAGCGACCCTCCGCCACCTCCCCCTGGCCGTCGTCAGGGTGCACGCCGACCCGCACCGCGACTACTACGTCTACCCCTCCCGCACCGGCATCGAGGTCGCCTCCCGTCCCACCAGGGAACGCGTCCGCCACTTCGCCGCGATCACCGTGGCCGCGGCGGTCGTCGTGGCCCTCGTCGTGGCGCTGGTCGTGGCGGTGCTGGGCTGAGGCGCATCGGGGCGGCGCTGCCGGGCTGAGGAACATCGGGGCGCGACACCCCGTCGGATGCCGCGCCCCGTCCCCCGCTTCCCCCTGGGTGTTAGTCCGTTGCCGCCAGCGGCGGCAGGTCCTGCGACGTCACCGGCGGGAGCGCCCCCGTGCGGGCCGCCCGGGCGTACCAGTGGGCGCTGGACTTCGGCGTCCGCTCCAGCGTCGCGTAGTCGACGTACACCGCACCGAAGCGCTTGCCGTAGCCGTACGCCCACTCGAAGTTGTCCATCAGGGACCACAGGTAGTAGCCCCGGACGTCCGCGCCGTCCGAGATGGCGCGGCGGACCGCGCGCAGGTGGCCGTGGAGGTACGCGATCCGCTCGGGATCGTGCACGCGGCCGTCGGGGTCCGGCTTGTCGTCGTAGGCCGCGCCGTTCTCGGTGATGTACAGCGGCAGGCCGGGAGCCTCGCGCGAGTAGCGCATGATCAGGTCCTGCAGGCCCGTCGGGTCGATCGTCCAGCCCATCTCGGTACGCTCGCCCGGCGTCTGGTGGAAGGCGACGTCGTCCGCCCCCGGCCAGGGCGAGTGCGAGCTGGAGCCGTGACCGTCGGCGCGCGGGCCGCTCGCGTGCGGGTCGGTCGCCGAGACCAGCGCCGGCGTGTAGTAGTTGAGGCCCAGCGCGTCCAGCGGCTGGTTGATGGCCGCCAGGTCGCCGTCCAGGACGTACGACCAGTCCGTGATCAGCTCCGTCGCCGCGTACAGCGTCTCCGGGTACGCGCCGTGCAGCATCGGCCCGTGGAAGACGCCGTTGGCCAGGTCGTCGATCCTTTGGACCGCCGCCAGGTCCGCCGGGTCCGCCGAAAGGGGCCTGACGACCGAGGAGTTGAGGCTCACCGCCACCGAGTTGCGGGCCGGCATCGCGGACCGCAGGGCCGTGGTGCCCAGGCCGTGCGCCAGGTTCAGGTGGTGCGCCGCCTTGAGGGAGGCCGCCGGGTCCGTACGGCCGGGGGCGTGCACTCCGGAGGCGTAGCCCAAAAAGGCGCTGCACCACGGCTCGTTGAGTGTGATCCACTGCTCGACCCGGTCGCCGAGCGCCTCGCCGACGATCTGCGCGTACTCGGCGAAGCGGTACGCCGTGTCGCGCTCGGGCCAGCCGCCCGCGTCCTCCAACTCCTGCGGCAGGTCCCAGTGGTAGAGGGTGACCGCCGGCTTGATGCCGTGCGCGAGCAGCTCGTCGACCAGGCGGCGGTAGAAGTCCAGACCGACCTGGACCGCCGGGCCCCGCCCCGTCGGCTGCACCCGCGGCCAGGAGATGGAGAAGCGGTACGAGGTCAGGCCGAGCTCCGCCATCAACGCCACGTCGTCGCGGTAGCGGTGGTAGTGGTCGACAGCGGTGTCACCGTGCTCACCGCCGGCCGTCTTGCCCGGCGTGTGGCTGAAGGTGTCCCAGATGGAGGGCGTACGACCGCCCTCCCGCACCGCCCCCTCGATCTGGTAGGCGGAGGTCGCGGCGCCCCAGAGGAAGGCGGGGGGAAAGGTCACCGGGGTCGCCGGCGTTTCGGAATCAGGCATGGAAGCGCTCCCATAGGAGGTCGTGAAGACCGACAGGTGGAGGGGGGAGGGGGAGAGGGAGGGAGAGAAGGGGCCGAGGCGGCGATGGCTCGGCCCCCGCAAGCAGGGGTGAACAGGGCAGGACTCAGCCCTTGACGGCGCCCTGCATGATGCCGCCCACGATCTGCTTGCCGAAGATCGCGAAGACGATCAGCAACGGCAGAGTGCCCAGCAGCGCGCCCGCCATGATCAGCGACTGGTCGGGCGTGAAGCCCCGGCCGAGTCCCGCGACCGCGACCTGGACGGTCGGGCTGCCGGTCTGGGTCAGGACCAGGAACGGCCACAGGAAGTCGTTCCACGTCTGGACGAACATCAGCATGCCCAGGACGGCCATCGCGGGCCGCGCGGCCGGGAACACCACGTGCCACACCACCCGCCAGCTGCTCGCGCCGTCCACCCGGGCCGCCTCGATGATCTCGTCCGGCAGCGCCTGGATCAGGTACTGCCGCATGAAGAACACGCCGAAGGCGCTCACCAGCGAGGGGAAGATGACGGCCTTCAGCTGGTCGGTCCACCCCAGCTCGGCGACCATCATGTACAGCGGGATCACGCTGAGCTGCGGCGGCACCATCATGGTGCCGATCACGATCAGCATCATCGCGCCCCGGCCCTTGAAGCGCAGCTTGGCGAAGGCGAACCCGGCGATCGTCGACAGGAACACGACGGTCACCGCCGACACCCCCGCCACGAACGTGGTGTTGATGAACGCCTCGCCCAGGTTGGCGTCCTTCCAGGCGATCTCGAGGTTGTCGAAGAGGTTCGAGCCGAACCAGAACGGCGGTGGCGTCTGCGCCAGGCGCTGGGTGTCGCGCGAGGCGGCGATCGCCGTCCACACCAGCGGGAACAGCGAGCCGATGGTGAACAGGGCGAGGATGACGTACGCGATCGGGCCGGCGTGCATCTGCCCGCCCGCGCGGGCCGACTTGGGCCGTCGTATGCCCTTGGGCTGTTTCTGGTCGGTCGTGTCCACCGGGGTCAGTGTCGTCGTCACGGCCGGTTCTCCTAACTACTGGCGCGCAGCCGGCGCGAGATGACGTAGTTGACGATCCCGATCACGATGAGGATCAGGAACATCGTCCAGGCGATCGCCGAGGCGCGGCCCAGGTGCTGGTTGACCCAGCCCTGCTCGTACAGGTACAGGCCGAGGGTCTGGAACTGGTGCTGGGAGCCGCCGGAGGTGCCCTTGTTCGCGTCGAACAGGAGCGGCTCGCCGAACAGCTGGGAAGCACCGATGGTCGACACGACACAGGTGAACAGGATGGTCGGGCGCAGCGACGGCAGGGTGACGTGGATGAACTGCCGCCAGCGGTTGGCCCCGTCCAGGGCCGCCGACTCGTACAGGTCCTGCGGGATCGCCTGCATCGCGGCAAGGTAGATCAGCGCGTTGTAGCCGGTCCAGCGCCAGATCACGATCGACGAGACCGCGAACTGGGAGGCCCACTTGTCGTTCTGCCAGTCGATGTTGTCGATGCCGACGGCGCCCAGCGCCCAGTTGATCATGCCGTAGTCGCGGCCGAAGAGCAGCACGAACACCAGGGACGCGGCGGCGATCGACGTCGCGTACGGCGCGAGCATCATGACCCGGTAGAAGGTCGAGGCGCGCAGCTTGTAGTTGAGGATGTGGGCGATGCCCATCGCCATCATCAGCTGCGGAACCGTGGAGATGATGCCGATGGTCAGGGTGTTCTTCGCGGCGTTCCAGAAGAACTCGTCGTCGAAGATCCGGGTGTAGTTGCGCAGGCCCGCCCACTCCATGTCGGTGGGCGCGGTCATCTCCACCGTGTGCAGCGAGGCCCAGCCGGTGTAGATCAGCGGGAACAGGCCGAACGCGAGGAAGAGCAGGAAGAACGGTGAGACGAACGCGTACGGGCTCCAGCGCATGTCCCGCTGCCAGCGGCGGGACAGCCGGGCCCGGCGGCGCTTGTCCGCCTCGGGCACGGCGTCGGCGGGCGGGCGGCCCGGGGCCGCGCCCCCCTCCTTGAGGGGGAGCGCGGCGGTGTCGTGCCGGGTGGCCATACCGGTCACTTCTCCAGGTTGTTGTCGATGGTCTTGGTGGCCGTCTCCCAGGCATCCTCGGCCGACTTGCCCTGGGTGACCAGGATGACGCCGTTGTCGGTCAGACCCTGCTGGATGATCTGGTCCTTCGGGCCGATCACCTGGGCGGGGATCTGCTTGGCGGCCTCGGCGAAGATCGTGCCGATCGGGGCGTCACCGGTCATGTCGTTCTTCGCGCCGGTGACCTGCGGCATGGTGTACGCGGCCGGGGCGCTCGGGAAGCTGCCCTGCTTGGCGAAGAGCTTGGCCTGCTGCTCGGGCGCGGTCAGCCACGCGGCGAGCTTCGCGGCCTCGTCGGCGTTCTTCCCGGACTTCGGCACGGCGAGGAAGGTGCCGCCCCAGTTGCCGGGCTTGGGCGAGGTGGCAACGTCCCACTTGCCGGCCGCCTCGGGCTTCGACTTGCCCTTGATGTAGCCGAGCATCCACGGCGGGCAGGACATCGCGGCGAACTTGCTGTTGGCGATCGTCGTGTCCCAGGCGGGCTGGAACTGCGTCTGATTGCCGATCAGCCCGTCCTCGGCGGCCTGCGCCGTCAGGTTGAAGGCCTTCTTGATCGCCGGGTTCGTCTTGTAGATGACCTCGCCGGAGGCGTCGTAGAACTTCTCGCTCTCACCGCTGACGATCGCGTTCAGCAGGCCGCCGGGGGAGTCCAGGAAGGTGGTGCCCTTGGGCGCCTTCGCCTGGTACTTCTTGCCGACCTCGACGAACTTCTCCCAGCTGCCCGCCCACGACGTGGCGACTTCCTCGCGGTCGGAGGGCAGACCGGCCTGCTCGAACAGGTCCTTGCGGTAGCAGATGGCCATCGGGCCGACGTCGGTGCCGACGCCTATGGTCTGGCCGTCCTTGGTGGTGGCCTGCTTCCACTTCCAGTCCAGCCAGTTGCTCGACTTGACGCCGTCCACCTTGGACAGGTCCATCAGCTTCGCGGCCTGGGTGTTCACCACCTCGGCGATGTTGCCGACCTCGACGGCCTGGATGTCCTGCAGGCCGCTGTTGGTGGTCAGGTGGTTGACGAGAGCGGGGTAGTAGTTCTCGTTCCGCTCGACGACGTTCTCGGCGATCTTGATGTCCGGGTTCAGCTTCTCGTACTCGGCGTAGAGGCCGGCTTCCTTGAAGCCCTGGGTGCCGAAGAGGCCCAGCGTGATCGTGGTCTTGCCGCCGCCTTCGCCCGAAGACGAGCCGTCGCCGCCGTCGTCTCCGTCGTCGGCACAGCCGGCCAGCAGCCCGGAGCCCAGCGCGGCGACGGCCGCGAGGACCATCGTCTTGCGGGCTATTCGGGTACGTGCTCGCATTGCGTCCTCCTGTTGCCCTGACGTGCCGACCCCCCGGCCAACTGCATTGTTGGGCCCGTTAGTTCTAGCTGCGGCTCGGGCGGGGAACGTGCGGGATGTGTATGTGTCAGGTACCGTGGGAGCGCTCCCACCGGTGATGTGTTGAAGCGTCGTCGGTCCGAGCGGGGGTGTCAAGGGACTAGGACCGGAGAGATGCGTTCAGTTATCGGGCTGTTAACTGGAACCAGGGGATCTCGTTTCAGCCACCCCCGCACGTCATCCTGCGGAAACCCGGGAGCCGACCAGTCGCGGGCTCCCCTCCGGCAGGACTGTTAGATTCCAGGCCAACGCAAGGGTCGACGGGAGGGCTAAGCCCATGGCAAGCCACGGAGCGCGGAGCCGGAGCGGTGGCCGGCCCACCCTCGAAGAGGTGGCAGCCCGTGCCGGCGTCGGCCGCGGCACGGTCTCCCGGGTGATCAACGGCTCGCCGCGGGTCAGCGACGCCACCCGCGCCGCGGTGGAGGCGGCCGTGGCCGAGCTCGGCTACGTCCCCAACACGGCCGCGCGCGCCCTCGCCGCCAACCGCACCGACGCGATCGCCCTCGTCGTCCCCGAGCCGGAGACCCGCTTCTTCGCCGAGCCGTACTTCTCCGACATGCTCAAGGGTGTCGGCGCCGAGCTGGCCGACACCCCGATGCAGCTGCTGCTGATCTTCGCGGGCAACGACCGGGAACGGGCCCGCCTGGCCCAGTACCTCGCCGCCCACCGGGTCGACGGCGTCCTGCTGGTCTCCGTGCACGCCGACGACCCGCTGCCCGACCTGCTCTCCCAGCTGGAAATACCGGCCGTGATCAGCGGCCCGAGATCGGCCGGGGAGACACTCCCCTCGGTCGACTCCGACAACTTCGGCGGCGCCCGCTCGGCGGTCGAGCACCTGCTGGCCCGAGGCTGCCGGGCGGTCGCCCACATTACCGGCCGCCTCGACGTGTACGGCGCCCAGCGCCGCGTCGACGGCTACCGCGCCGCTCTGCTCGACGCGGGCCACGAGGTGGACGAGCAGCTCATCCAGCCGGGCGACTTCACCGAGGAGGGCGGCCGGCGCGCGATGACCGAGCTGCTCACTCGCCGCCCCGACCTGGACGCGGTCTTCGCGGGCTCGGACGTGATGGCGGCCGGCGCCCGCCAGGTCCTGCGCGAGAAGGGCCGCAGCATCCCCGACGAGGTGGCGCTAGTCGGCTACGACGACTCGGCCATCGCCCGCCACATGGACCCGCCGCTGACGAGCGTCCGCCAGCCCATCGAGGAGATGGGCCGCCGGATGATCGACCTCCTGCTGACGGAGATCGCTGACCGCCGCCCCGCGATCACCCGGGAACTGGAGCGCCGGCAGGTGGTCCTGGCGACGGAGCTGGTGGCACGGAGGTCTTCCTGACGAGGCCGGGCCCAGACCGGCGGACCGGTCAGGACAGGTGGATCGGCCCGACCGGGTGGATCGGCCCGGACCGGCGGACTGGCCCGGACCGGCGGACTGGCCCGGCCCCGACCGGGTGGATCGGCCCGAGTGGGTGGACCGGACCGGACCGGATCGGGTGGATCGGCGCGGACAGGTGGATCGTTCGGATGGGCGGACTGGCCCGGTCCCGACCGGGTGGATCGGCCCGAGTGGGTGGACCGGACCGGACCGGACTGGGTGGATCGTCCGGATGGGCGGACTGCTCCGGTCCCGACCGGCGGACCGGTTCCGACCGGCGGCCGGTCCGGTCAGGTACTAGCGGTGCCGCCACCGGCGGGGTCGACGACCTGGCTGCTCGGGGGTGCGGTGCGTGACCAGCCAGACCACGCCCAGCAGCACGGCACCCGTCAACCAGAAGAGGATCACCAGCCAGGCGCCCACGGAGCTGTTCGGATCGTCGGCCTCCCGGCACAGCTCTCCGACGCACGACCCGTTCCCCTCGCCCGCCGCGTCCAGGGCGATCACGAGCCACACCAGCATCGCCAGGTTGAACGCGATGATGACCCACGTCAGCAGTCGCCCCCGATGACCTCGGCGCGACCGCATCATGAGCCTCCCAACCTCGCGAACGGCTCATAAGCCGACAATACGCCCACCGCTCGACGGGCCGCAGCCAGCCTTCCGCGCCTTCCGTGTCTTCCGCGCTGCCCGTGAACGGGTCGGTGGCGTAGGCGAGTTGGGCTGGTGTGGCGACGTGGCAGTGGGCCGGGCGAGCTGAGGGTGGTGGGCGGAGGGGGGTTTCAGCTCCGTAGCGCCAGCCGCCATCGCCGCTCCCCGTCGTGCTCCTCGTCGGTCGGTGTCAGTCCGCCCGCCGTGGCCACCGCCGCCGACGCGAGGTGCGCGGGGTGGATGTGGGCGACGACCGTTCGTACGCCCCACCGCCCGAGCCCGTCGACCAGCGCCCGCACCGCCTCCGAGGCGAACCCGCGGCCCTGCCACGGTGTGCCGACCACCCACGCGATCTCGGCGGTGTGTCCCCGCGTGACCGTCGCCTGGACCGTGCCCACGAGACAGGCCTCCGCGTGCGGCCGCAGCACCCAGTTGTGCCAGGCGACGTCCGGATCCGGCGAGCCGGCGACGAGCCGGAGGTAGCGGGATCGCAGGGCGTCGGGGGAGTCGGGGGCGCCGCCGATGAAGGCGTGCAGGGCCGGGTCGGAGAGCACGACGGCCATCTCCGCGGCGTGCTCGACGCGCAGGGGGAGGAGGTCGAGGCGGGGGGTGGAGAGGGTCTCGGGCACCGGCTCAGCGTAGGCACTCAGAGACGACTTCAGCCGGTGCCTTGTCTCCAAGGTCACCGGCTGAAGAATCAGGGTGAGTGACGGGACTTGAACCCGCGGCATCCTGGACCACAACCAGGTGCTCTACCAGCTGAGCTACACCCACCATGTCGGCTGTTCGGATCTCTCCGACCGGCCGAGAAAAAGTGTACAGGGTCCGAAGGGGTGCTCGCGCCCGACTTGTTTACGGCCCAGGCAGGACGTATTTCGCGGCGATCTTCTTGGCGGTGTCCGAGTCGGGCCCCGGCTGCGGTACGAAGACGGCCTCGCGGTAGTAGCGCAGTTCCGCGATGGACTCCCGGATGTCGGCGAGGGCGCGGTGGTTGCCGTTCTTCTCCGGGCTGTTGAAGTAGGCGCGCGGGTACCAGCGGCGGGCCAGCTCCTTGATGCTGGACACGTCGACGATCCGGTAGTGGAGGTAGCCCTCGAGGGCCGCCATGTCCCTGAGCAGGAACCCGCGGTCCGTGCCGACGGAGTTGCCGCACAGGGGGGCCTTGCCCGGTTCCTTCACGTGCTCGCGTACGTACGCCAGGACCTGCGCCTCGGCGTCCGCGAGCGTCGTGCCGCCGGAGAGCTCGGTGAGGAGTCCGGACGCGGTGTGCATCTGACGCACCACCTCCGGCATCGTCTCCAGCGCCTGGTCCGGCGGGCGGATGACGATGTCCACACCGTCGCCGAGGATGTTCAGCTCGGAGTCGGTGACGAGGGCGGCTACCTCGATGAGCGCGTCGTCGGACAGCGAGAGGCCGGTCATCTCGCAGTCGATCCACACCATGCGATCGTTCATGCGACCACCCTACGGCTGGCGTGCGCTTTTGTGGGCCCCGGTGCAGCTGTGAGCACTACTGAGGGCTCGGCCCCCAGACCCTGACGCAAAGGCCGGGGTTGAAGGGGCAGCGCCCCTTGGGACGGGACGGGACGGGGCGGGGCGGGGCGGGAAGGGGCGGGGCGGGAAGGGTGGTGGTGGGGGCGGAAATCCGCCCCGCCCTCACCACCACCCGTCCGGATCTCACATCCCGCTGCGCTGCCCAGGCACGCTCGCCCGGCTCCCCGCATACGCCTCGCGGCCGTTGTCCGAGGCCGGGCCCAGGGACGCGGACGTCCCGACCGGGCTCGGCGACGCGGTGCGGCGGGTCTGGAGCGGTACCGGGCCGCCGCCGTCGGGGTGCAGCTGAGAGGGCGCGCTCGGTGGACCGGCCGCGCCCTCGGGGTCAGGCTGTCGTTCGACCTGCGGCCGCCGCGCCCGGTAGGCCGCGCGGTACGCGGCCGGCGACGAACCCAGCTGGCGGCGGAAGTGCCCGCGCAGCGCCACCGGCGAGCGGAAGCCGCAGCGGCCCGCGACCTCGTCCACCGAGTAGTCCGACGTCTCCAGCAGCCGCTGGGCCTGCAGCACCCGCTGGGTGATCAGCCACTGCAGCGGCGCGCTCCCGGTGAGGGAGCGGAACCGGCGGTCGAAGGTGCGACGGCTCATGTACGCGCGGGCGGCGAGCGTCTCCACGTCGAACTGCTCGTGGAGGTGCTCCAGCGCCCAGGCGACGACCTCGGCGAGCGGGTCGGCGCCGATCTCCTCGGGTAAAGACCGGTCGAGATAGCGCTCCTGCCCGCCGCTTCGGCGCGGCGGGACCACCAGGCGTCGGGCCAGCGCGCCGGCCGCCTCGTTGCCGTGGTCCGTCCGCACGATGTGGAGACAGAGGTCGATTCCGGCCGCCGTACCCGCGGACGTCAGCACATCGCCGTCGTCCACGAACAGCTCGCGCGGATCCACGTGCACCGACGGGTAGCGCTTGGCGAGCGTCGGTGCGTACATCCAGTGGGTGGTGGCCGGCCGGCCGTCCAGCAGGCCCGCCGCCGCCAGCACGAAGGCGCCGGTGCACAGACCCACTATGCGGGCGCCCTCCTCGTGCGCCCGGCGCAGTGCGTCGAGTGCGTCCTCCGGTGGCGGCGAGGTGATCGAACGCCAGGCGGGCACGACGACGGTGCCCGCTCGCGAGATCGCCTCCAGGCCATGCGGTGCGGTGAGTTCCAGGCCCCCTGTGGTCCGCAGTGGGCCTTCCTCACCGCCGCACACCAGCAGTCGGTAGCGCGGAACGCCGGCGTCCTGGCGGTCGATTCCGAACACCGACAGCGGTATGGAACTCTCGAAGATGGGGCCGCCGCTGAACAGCAGCACCGCGACGATCTCCTTGCGGCGTCGCCCGGACAGTTTCCGGGCCGCGGCTTCCGGCGCGGCAGTGGAGTCGTGGCTCATACTGCTAAGCCCCCCTCGGTGGTCGCGGCTCCTCGGTTGTGTCGCTCCTGCACGTTTCCCCTCGGTCCTGCACGAGTCCCCCGCCGTAAGACAGTCAAGATCGAATCTACTGCGTCACGTGGTGCCGGGGAGACCAGTTGGGCATCCGGCACATTGTCGACTTGGCAACTTGGCGTGAAGCATTCGATCACGAAGCGTTGCACTCGTGGGGCGTGCAGGGAAGTGCGCCTTGTCGCCGTGGCCAAACCACGTAGGGTGCGCGGTGCCCCTCAGGCCCTTTCCGTGCAGGTGGAACGGGGGTTGGGGGGTGGTCGGGGCAAGGGATGCGCGGTGGCCGGAAGTTGGCTGAAAAGAGTCGGGTGCGTGCGCGGAAACCGGTCAGCCGACCGGTGTATTTCCCCCGCTGTGACGTCCGCCTCTGCGCGGCCCCGATCCGGTCCTGTGGCGGCGGCCGCGACGCGGTGCGCGTTCCTCCGCGAGCATGCGTGCCGCACCGCGCTCCGACTGGCGCAGGAGGATACGGCAGACCGCGGTGACGGCGGCGAGACCGAGGGCGGTGCCCGCGGCGCCGGCGAGGGAGCTGCCGTACCAGAGGAGGACCACGGGGACCACGACACAGCTGAAGGCCGCCCAGCGGACGACGTCGGTGGAGGAGTCCTGGGCGGGGGGTCGTGGTCCGGGCATGACGTACTCCCTGTGGTGTGGCTCAGGGGGTTCAACGCGTGTTCGATCGGTCGGTCACTGTGCGTCCGGGTATGACCCCGAAGAGCCCGGCCCGCGGGTGGGCCCCGTGCAAACCGCCTGTACAGCGCAGCAACCATTGCGTTATGGGCGCCCCCTCGTGCATGCTCCCTGGAACCCCCACGCACCGGGGGCGCGATCTGGGCTAAGGAGGCGTGCGGCCGTACCCTTGGGGGTATGGGGTTGGGAAGATGATTCCCGGACACAGACTCCGCCGCACACTGTCGGCCCACCCATAAAAGGATCACAACGCCGAGACAGCCATGGCCGGTCACGAATTCTTCGAACCCGCGGACCGCAAGCGGCCCGTCGCCGACCCCACGGCGGCCGAGCCCCTGGCGGCGGAAGAGCCACGCCAATCCTGCGACCCCGCCTTCAAGCACGGCGTCGTGGTGGGCTTCGACGGCTCCATGTCCAGTGAGCGCGCCCTCGCGTACGCCGTCGGTATGGCTCATCGCTCCGGGTCGGGCCTGATCATCGTCCACGTCGCCAACCGGCTGCCCACCACCGTGTGGGCGGGCTGCGAGCCACCGGTCTTCGTCGACGTGCCCGATCACCGCACCGAGGTGCTCGGCCTCGAGCTCGCCTGTGCGGAGTACCTCGCGGAGGTGCCCTGGATCCTCGTCGAGCGCGGCGGCGACATCTGCCACGAGCTCGAAGAGGTCGGCCGGGAGTACGAGGCGGACGCGATCGTCGTCGGCTCCACCCACGGCATCGTCGGACGCATCTTCGGCTCCGTCGCCGGGCGGCTCGCCAAGCGGGCGAAGCGGCCGGTCATCGTCATTCCGTAAGCCGTCGTCCCCCCAGGTGGGACACACCGTGGGAACGGCCCAACTCCCTTGTGCAGTGCATAAATCTACTGGCGCGTAGAGGTGTTTGTGCCCTTGTGAAGGGCATATATCGGTCACCGCGCAACCGCACATGCATGAAGGGAGCCCGCCGTGGACAACGACGTCTCTGCGGGAAGCACCACCACGATCGTCGGCCGACTCGCGCTCGGCGTCACCCTGTTGGCCGTGGGCCTCGGATACACCGACGTGATCGACGGCGTGACGGTGGCCGACGCCGTGTCAATTGCCCAGTACGTGGGCGGAGTCGCCCTCTTCGTCGCCGGACTCATGGCGTTCCGCGACCGGGACACCGTCAGTGGTACGGCCTTCTCGGCGCTCGGCGCGCTCTGGTTCACCTGGGCCGTCTCCGCCGACAACCAGGTATCGGCCAACGCGGCCGGGCTGTTCCTGCTGCTCTTCGCGCTCGTGGCGCTGTCTCTCACGGTCGCCGCGGGCGACCAACTCGCCAAGGGCACCTACGGGTTGTTCGTCGTGGCGTTGGTGCTGCTCGCCGTCGCGAACTTCGCCGACAACGGCAGCCTCGCCAAGGCCGGCGGCTGGTTCGCCGTGGCGGCGGGGGCGGTGGCCTGGTACGCGGCGACGGCAGCCCTGGCCCACTGGCCGACGACCGTTCCGCGACGCGCTGCCGGCCGGGGCGTGACGGCCACCGGGTAGCTGCGCCGGCTGGGGGTTGGGCGGCCCCCGGCGATGAGAACGGACCCCCCGTGTCAGGTGGCGACACGTGGGGGTCCGTCCTTGTTGTCTGGCCTCTGCGGGTGCGTCGTGGTTGCTCGCGCAGTTCCCCGAGCCCCTGAAGGGGCGCTTCCTACTCCACCGTTACCGACTTCGCCAGGTTCCTCGGCTTGTCGATGTCCCTGCCCAGGGCCAATGCCGTGTGGTACGCGAGGAGTTGGAGGGGGATGCCCATCAGGATCGGGTCCAGCTCGTCCTCGTTCTTGGGGACGATGATCGTCTGGTCGGCCTTCTCCTGGTTCTGGTGGGCGACCGCGAGGATCTTGCCGCTGCGGGCCTTGATCTCCTCCAGGGCGGCGCGGTTCTTCTCGAGGAGGTCGTCGTTCGGGACGATCGCGACCGTCGGCAGGGCCGGCTCGATCAGGGCCAGCGGGCCGTGCTTGAGCTCGGAGGCCGGGTAGGCCTCGGCGTGGATGTAGGAGACCTCCTTGAGCTTCAGGGAGGCCTCACGGGCCACCGGGTAGCCCCTCACGCGGCCGATGAAGAGCATCGAGCGGGCCTCGGCGTACTCCGCGGCCAGCTTCTTGATCTCGTCCTCCTGCTCCAGCATCTCGGAGATCTGCGCGGGCAGCTTGCGCAGACCCGCGATGATCCGCTTGCCGTCGCGGACGGAGAGGTCACGGGTGCGGCCCAGGTGCAGGGCGAGCAGCGCGAAGGCGACCGTGGTGTTCGTGAAGCACTTCGTCGACACCACGCAGACCTCGGGGCCCGCATGGACGTACACGCCGCCGTCGGCCTCGCGGGCGATCGCCGAGCCGACCACGTTCACCACGCCGAGGACCCGCGCGCCCTTGCGCTTCAGCTCCTGGACGGCCGCCAGCACGTCGTAGGTCTCACCGGACTGGGAGACGGCGATGTACAGGGTGTCGGGGTCGACGACCGCGTTGCGGTAGCGGAACTCCGAGGCGGGCTCGGCGTCGGCGGGGATGCGGGCCAGCTCCTCGATCATCTGGGCGCCGATCATGCCCGCGTGGTACGAGGTACCGCAGCCGAGGATCTTCACGCGGCGGATCTGGCGCGCCGCGCGGGCGTCCAGGTTCAGGCCGCCGAGGTGCACGGTGGAGAACCGGTCGTCGATGCGGCCGCGCAGCACGCGGTCCACGGCGTCGGCCTGCTCGTGGATCTCCTTGTGCATGTAGGTGTCGTGGCCGCCCATGTCGTACGACGCGGCCTCCCACTCCACGGTGGTCGGCTCGGCCGTCGTGCGGGTGCCCTCGGTGGTGTAGGTGCGGAAGTCGTCGGCCTTGAGGGTGGCCATCTCGCCGTCGTCGAGGGTGACGATCTGCCGGGTGTGGGCGACCAGGGCGGCGATGTCCGAGGCGACGAACATCTCCTTCTCGCCGATGCCGAGGACGACCGGGGAGCCGTTGCGGGCGACGACGATCCGGTCGGGGAAGTCGGCGTGCAGCACGGCGATGCCGTACGTGCCCTCGATGACCCGCAGCGTGTCGCGGACCTTGTCCTCCAGCTTCTCGGCCTGGGAGCGGGCGATGAGGTGGACGAGGACCTCGGTGTCGGTGTCGGAGAGGAACTCGACGCCGTCCGCCTCCAGTTTGCGGCGCAGGTCGGAGGCGTTGTCGATGATGCCGTTGTGGACGACGGCGACCCTGCCCTCGGCGTCGAGGTGCGGGTGGGCGTTCACATCGGAGGGGGCGCCGTGGGTGGCCCAGCGGGTGTGGGCGATGCCGGTCGTGCCCTTGAAGCGGGCGGGGACCTTGGCCTCCAGGTCCCGGACCCGGCCCTTGGCCTTGACCATCTTCAGGCCGGCCGCCTTCGGGGAGGTGACGACGATGCCCGCCGAGTCGTAGCCGCGGTACTCCAGGCGCTGCAGGCCCTCCAGGAGCAGGGGGGCGACGTCACGCTTCCCGATGTATCCGACGATTCCGCACATATATACATATTCCTCAGGTTGGGCCCGGTGGACGGCGGACGGCTCGGCTCAGCCGTAGACGATCCGCCGCAGCTGCCGGAGGGTGAGCTCCGGTGGCGCCACCGTGCGATATTTCAGGTCCGCCTCGATCCGTCCGAAGATCTCCGCGTTCACCAGGCCCTGGGCCTGGAGCTCGCGGTGGCGGCGACGGACGTACTCGTCGGTCGTCTCGTCGAAGTAGGCGAGCACGTCCTGGACCACCCGCAGCGCCTCGCCCCGGCTCAGAGGCGTGGACCGCGTCAGGTGATCAACAAGTTCGTCGTGCACCCGGTAGATCCTGGGGTACCGGCGGCACTTTCGCAAGAAAGCTGCCCGATTTCGGGCAGGAGCCTGTGGGACTCCTTGGGAGAACGTTGAAACTGTCATGAGTCCCTGTTCGTGAGCCGTCCATTCCGCGTCCGGCAACCCGTTGCCTGAGCAGACGAGTTTCAGACGCTATGGACATTCCTCGCATGGGAGTACCCGACCAGCTCGCCGAGCGCATGAGCATGGCCGAGCAGCACGCGTACCTGCACGCCAGATTCTCGCGGCGCACGATGATCAGAGGCGGCGCGGTCACCCTGGGCGCCATCGCGGGAGGCGCGTTCGTGCCCGGTGCCACCGCACAGGCGGCGACCCCGACCGCCACCCCCACCGTCACCCGTACGGAGAGCGTCGACGGCGCCCTCGTCGCCCCCTTCGGCCGCCACCTCGCCTACGGCAGCGACCCGCGCACCGCGATGACCGTCTCCTGGCAGGTCCCGGTCGCCGTCAAGAAGCCCTTCATCCGGATCGGCGCCCGGCCCTGGGATCTCTCCCGCAAGATCGAGGCCGAGGTGCGCACCCTGTACACCCCGGCCGGCGTCGGGGCGAGCGGCGACCACACGCAGTACTACCTGCACGCCGAGCTCACCCACCTCAGGCCCGGCAGCACCTACTACTACGGCGTCGGCCACCAGGGCTTCGACCCCGCCGAGCCGCACCTCCTCGGCACCCTCGGCACCTTCACCACCGCCCCGGCGCACAAGGCGCCGTTCACCTTCACCGCCTTCGGCGACGAGGGCGTCGGCTACCACGGCCTCGCCAACAACAGCCTGCTGCTCGGCCAGAACCCCGCCTTCCACCTGCACGCCGGCGACATCGCGTACGCCGACCCGGCGGGCCAGGGCAAGAGTGCCGACACCGGCTTCGACTCGCGCGTGTGGGACCAGTTCCTCGCCCAGACCGAGTCGGTCGCCGGGTCCGTCCCGTGGATGCCGGCGTACGGCAACCACGACATGGAGGCCTGGTACTCGCCGAACGGCTACGGCGGCGAGGACGCCCGCTGGAACCTGCCGGACAACGGGCCCGACAAGAAGAACCTCCCGGGCGTCTACTCCTTCGTCCACGGCAACACCGCGATCATCTCGCTCGACGCCAACGACATCTCCTTCGAGATCCCGGCCAACCTCGGCATCTCCGGCGGCACCCAGACCACATGGCTGGAGGCGCAGCTCAAGAAGTACCGGGCGTCCACTGACATCGACTTCGTCGTCGTCTTCTTCCACCACTGCGCCTACTGCACCTCCACCGCGCACGCCTCGGAGGGGGGCGTGCGCCAGGAGTGGGTGCCGCTGTTCGAGAAGTACACCGTCGACCTCGTGATCAACGGCCACAACCACCAGTACGAGCGCACCGACGTCATCAAGGCGGGCGCGGTCGCCAGGAAGCTCCCGATCGGCGGCACCGCGTACCCCGAGACGGACGGCGTGGTGTACGTGACGGCCGGCGCGGCGGGCCGCAGCCTGTACGCCTTCAGCGCCCCGCTGTCGTACGAGGGCCACGAGAACGACGTCGAGTCCGTGTCCTCGTTCGTCAACGTCAAGGACGGCAAGCAGAACGAGACCGTCACCTGGTCCCGGGTCCGCTACCTTGACTACTCCTTCCTGCGCGTGGACGTCACCCCGGCCGCCAAGGGCCGCACCGCCACGCTGACCGTGCGGGGCATCGCCGAGAGTGGCGAGGAGGTGGACCGCTTCACGGTGGCGCGGACGGCGAAGTGACCCGGTAGACCCGGTAAGCGGTCACATCCGCTTGAGTATCGCCTGCTTGGCCGTCGTGAACTCCTCGTCCGTCAGCACGCCCGTGCGGTGCAGTTCGCCGAGCTCGCGCAGCCGTCGCAGGAGGGCGTCGTGGCCGTCCTCGGCGGCGGGCGCGGCGAGTGCCTTGGGCTGCGGCGGCCGGACGTCCCCCGCGGAGGCGGCCGCCGGGTGCGGGAGCCGGGCCTGGACGGCCGCCGCGACCAGGGCCATCAGCGGGTCCTTCTTGAAGCCCCACAGCTCCACGGCGTTGGGGTCGTACTTGGGCGGGGCCTTGGTCGGGGCGTTCTTCACGCTGAAGCGGAGGTAACCGTTGTCCAGGCCGATCGCCGGATGCCACTCCACGGCGGTGAGATCGGTGACCGCGAGGGTGCGGGGGCCGGCGGCGGCCTTGGCGTCCTCCGTCTTCCAGTTCCACTCCAGGCGGATCAGCTCGCCGTCGAAGCTCGCGGTGCCGTCCCCGGCGGACACGGACAGCGGCAGGGCCGGGCCGGGCAGCAGATAGGCGTCGACCGGCCCGGCGGGCACCTGGTCCAGGAGCAGGGCGCCCCGGACCTCGTCCACGAGGTACTCGGCGACGCCGTACCGGTCCGCCTCGACGACCAGCTGGTACGGGTCGTGGGGCTCGGCGAGCCGGCCGCCGGTCGCGTGCAGCAGCGGGTCCGAGCCGTCGCGCAGCCGCAGCCGCAACCGGCCCGTCTTCTTGCCGTGTTCGAAGGAGATACCGGCCAACGCCCCGAGCGGCACGACGAGTTCACCCAGCGTCCTGCGGAGCAGGCCGACGTTCTTGTCCCGTCCCGGGGTCAGCCGCAGGGCGTCGCCGTCGAAGACCCAAGTGCCGTCCTTCTGGAGGATTTCCGCCATGAGGGGATTGTTTCACTGGTTCTGAGGGAGAGTTGGTCCATACCTGTTCGGGTTCAAGGAAGGGACCGTAGGTGAGACACCACCACATAACGACCCGCCTTCTCGGCTCGCTGCTGCTCGTCGCGGCGGCGGGTGTCTCCACCGTCGGCGCGACCCCGACTCCCACCGCGCAGAACGCCCATCCGCTCGACCGGATCGTCCCGGCCCCCGCGTCGGTCACCCCCGGCGGATCGCCGTACCGCCTCACCCGGGACACCCACATCCGCGTCGACGACTCCCGCGAGGCCCGCCGCATCGGGGCCTATCTCGCGGACGTCCTGCGCCCCTCGACCGGCTACCGCCTGCCCGTCACCACGCACGGCAAGGGCGGCATACGACTGCGCCTGGCCAAGGGCCCGTTCGGGGCCGAGGGGTACCGCCTCGACAGCGCCGGCAAGGGCGTCACCATCACGGCGGCCGAGCCCGCGGGGCTCTTCCACGGCGTGCAGACCCTGCGCCAGCTCCTCCCGGCGGCCGTCGAGAAGGACTCCGTCCAGCCCGGACCGTGGCTGGTCGCGGGCGGCACGATCACGGACACCCCCCGCTACGGCTGGCGCGGCGCGATGCTCGACGTCTCCCGGCACTTCTTCACCGTCGACCAGGTCAAGCGCCACATCGACCAGTTGGCCCTGTACAAGATCAACAAGCTGCACCTGCACCTCAGCGACGACCAGGGCTGGCGCATAGCCCTCGACTCCTGGCCGCGCCTGGCCACGCACGGCGGCTCCACGCAGGTCGGCGGCGGCCCCGGCGGCCACTACACCAAGGCCGACTACCAGGAGATCGTCGGCTACGCGGCCTCCCGCTACCTGGAGGTCGTCCCCGAGATAGACATGCCGGGCCACACCAACGCCGCCCTCGCCTCCTACGCCGAACTCAACTGCGACGGCGTCGCACCCCCGCTCTACACCGGCACCGAGGTCGGCTTCAGCTCCCTGTGCGTGGACAAGGGGATCACGTACGACTTCGTGGACGACGTCATCCGGGAACTCGCCGCCCTCACCCCGGGCCGCTACCTCCACATCGGCGGCGACGAGGCGCACTCCACGAGCCACGAGGACTACGCGCGGTTCATGGACCGGGTGCAGCCGATCGTCGCCGAGTACGGCAAGACGGTGGTCGGCTGGCACCAGCTGACCGGCGCGACCCCGGCGAAGGGGGCGCTCGCCCAGTACTGGGGCCTGGACTCCACCAGCGCGACCGAGAAGGCGCAGGTCGCCGAGGCCGCGCGAAACGGAACCGGGCTGATCCTGTCCCCGGCCGACCGGATCTACCTCGACATGAAGTACGACGAGAGCACCCCGCTGGGGCTGTCCTGGGCGGGCTACGTCGACGTCAAGCGGTCCTACGACTGGGATCCGGGGACCTACCTGCCGGGGGCGCCGCCCGAGGCGGTGCGGGGCGTCGAGGCGCCGATGTGGACCGAGACGATCGTGACCGGCGAGGACGTCGAGTACATGGCCTTCCCGCGGCTCGCGGGCGCCGCCGAACTCGGCTGGTCGCCGGCCGCCACGCACGACTGGGACGGCTACCGGGTGCGGCTGGCGGCGCAGGGGCCGCGGTGGGACGCGCTGGGGATCGGCTACTACCGGTCCCCGCAGGTCCCTTGGCCCACGCCGTAGTCCGGACACGATGACGGGCACCCCCGAGGACCGTACTCCGGGGTGCCCGTCCGTCTGTGGGGGCTGGGTGGTCACAGCCCCGCGATGGGGTTCTCCAGGTCGCCGATCAGCTGGAGTGCGCCGGCCGGGTCCGCGAGGTCCACCATCTGCTTGTTGTTGCGCAGCTGGAGCCGGTTCAGGCAGGACAGCGCGAACTCGGGGGCGAACATGTCGTACCGCTCGAACTTGTCGCCGAGTTCGGGCACCGAGTGCTGGTAGTCGCGGGTCACCTCCGCGACCGTGCGCCAGAAGTCGTCCTCCTCCAGGATCCCCTCGGTGGCGAGGTTCGCGGCGAGGAAGCGGAAGAAGCAGTCGAAGACGTCCGTGAAGATCGACAGGAGCTTCTTGTCCTCCGGGACCTCCACGCGCAGCCGCTCGACCGTCGGCGGCAGCACCGCCTCCGGATCCATGACGGCGATCTCCTCGGCGATGTCCTTGTAGATCGCGCGCTGGACCACGCCGTCCTTCAAGGCCAGGATCACGTTCTCGCCGTGCGGCATGAACACCAGGTCATAGGCGTAGAAGCTGTGCAGGAGAGGGGTGAAGTAGGCCCGCAGGTAGTGGCGTAGCCACTGGGTCGGCGTCAGCCCGGACTGTTCGATCAGGGCGCCCGCGAAGGACGCGCCCTCGTGGTCCACGTGGACCAGGGAGGCCATCGTCGCGAGGGACTCGCCGTCCTGGAGGGAGGACACCGGGCTCTCGCGCCACAGCGCGGCGAGCATCTTGCGGTACGGCGAGTAGCGGTCCGTCGCCTGCTCGTACTCCAGGTGCCGGTACCCCACGGCCGCCCGCTCCCGGATGATCGTCAGGCCCGTCGACTTCAGCACCGGGTCGCCCTCGATGAGCTGGGCGAGCCAGTCGTTGATCGCCGGGGTCGCCTCCATGTACGCGGCCGAGAGCCCGCGCATGAAGCCCATGTTGAGGACGGACAGGGCCGTCTTCACGTAGTGCTTCTCGGGGTGGGACTTGTTGAAGAAGGTCCGGATGGACTGCTGGGCCAGGTACTCGTCGTCGCCCTCGCCCAGGCACACGAGGTGGCCACGGGCGACCTCGGCGGCGAAGGTGACGGTGAGCTTGTTCCACCACTGCCAGGGGTGGACGGGGATGAGGAGGTAGTCGGCGGGGTCGAGCCCCTGGTCGGTGAGCTGCCCGGCGAAGCGCTCGACCGTCTCGGCGCCCAGCTCGTCCCGTACGAACGACTCGTACTCGATGCCGACGCCGGCCGTGAACGCGGCCCGCGAGCGGTGCGCGGCCAGCCACACCAGGCGGACCGGGCTCGCGGCCTCGGGGGCGTACGACAGGTACTCGTGGATGCCGAAGCCGAGCCGTCCGTTGTTGGCGACGAAGCAGGGGTGGCCCTCGGTCATGCCCGTCTCGATCGCCTGGAAGCCGCTGTTCACGAGCTCGGCGACCGGGGTCTGGGGCTTGGTGAGCTTGTAGCAGGTGCCGGAGAGGGTGGAGGAGATCTCCTCCAGGTAGACCGGCAGGATCTCGTCGCTCAGGCCGAGGGTCCGCTTCAGTTCGATGAAGAAGTCCAGGGCCGCCAGGGGCAGTTCGTCGCCGTCCCGGGTACGGGTGATCGAGTCGGCGGTCACCTGCCAGTGGTCGAGGGCGTGACGGGTGGCGGAGAAGCGGTAGCGGGTCAGGCCGTCGTCACTCCGTACGACGTACTCGTCCCCGACACCCTCCCCGTCCCCGTCCTTCTCCGGCGTGATCAGCCGCTCGTGCGCGAACTCGGCCAGCGCCTTGCGGATGAGCTGACGGTTGGCCTTCTCCCAGCGCTCGGGGGACAGGTGGGCCACGGCGTCGGCGAGGCTCATGCCGCCACCCCCGTCGCCGCGAGGAACTGCTTCCGGGTGCAGAAGCTCAACAACGCCTTTTTCTCCGGCTTCTGTATCTCGCGGTCGGGCACGAACCCGACGGCCTCGTTCAGGGCGTGGACGGCCGCGTTGGACACGTCCGGCTCGACGACCACCCGGGCGGTGGCCGGGTCCTCGAAGAGGTGCGCCATCACGGCCGTGATGACCGCGCGGGTGAAGCCGTGCACGGGCCGGTCGGTGGGGGCGACCAGGAAGTGCATGCCGACGTCGCCGGGCTCGGGCTCGTACAGGCCGACCAGCTCGTGGTGGGCGGGGTCGTACTTCTCCATCAGGAACGCGGGCACGCCGTCGTGCAGGCCGAGCAGGGCGTGCCAGTGCTCGTCGGCGGCGATCTCCATGTACGCGCGCTCGACGTCCTCCAGTCTGGCGTCCTGCATCATCCAGAAGGCCGCCTTGGGGTGCGTGACCCAGGAATGCACCAGCTCGGCGTCCTTGAGGGGGTCGAGGGGGCGGAGGGTGAGGGTGCCGACGTCGGTGGGGGTGCCGGTGGTGGGGGTCATACGGCGAACTCCTGGAACGCGATGGTCTTCTCGACCGGGTAGTACTCGCTGCCGAGCAGCTCTCGGATGATGTAGCTGTTGCGGTACGCGCCCATGCCCAGGTCGGGGCTGGTGATGCTGTGCGTGTGGACGCCGGCGTTCTGCAGGAACACGCCCCGGCCGGTCACGTCGATCGCGTAGTTGCGGGCGATGTCGTAGTTGCCCTGGGAGTCGTAGCGCAACCGGTCGCGGACGGGCTTGAGGAACTCCGGCTCGGCGTACCGGTAGCCGGTGGCCAGGACCAGTCCCTGGGAGGTCAGCTCGTAGTCCTTCTCCTGCTCCTCCTGGCGCAGTCCCAGCGTGTACGTCCCGTTCTCGTACCGGGCGCTGTTCAGCGAGGAGTTGGTGAGCAGCCGGGTGGGGACCGGGCCACCGAGGTTCTTCTGGTACAGCAGGTCGAAGATCTCGTTGATCAGGTCGCCGTCGATGCCCTTGAACAGGTTCTTCTGCTCGGCGGTGAGGCGGTAGCGGGTCTGCTCCGGCAGCGCGTGGTAGTAGTCGACGTACTCCGGGGAGGTCATCTCCAGCGTGAGTTTCGTGTACTCCAGCGGGAAGAAGCGCGGCGAGCGGGTGACCCAGTTCAGCCGGTAGCCGTGGACGTCGATCTCGCTGAGCAGGTCGTAGTAGATCTCGGCGGCGGACTGGCCGGAGCCGACGAGCGTGATCGACTCCTTCTTCTGCAGCTCCTGCTTGTGCTGCAGGTAGCGGGAGTTGTGCACGAAGTCGCCGTCCAGGTCCTGGCAGGCCTCGGGGACGTAGGGCGGGGTGCCGGTGCCGAGGACCAGGCGGCGGGCGCGGAACTCCTCACCGGCCGTGGTCTTCACGACGTAGAGCCCGGCCCCTTCGTCGTACGTCACGTCCGCGACCGTCGTGCTGAAGCGGACGCAGCTCAGTTTGTTCGCGGCCCAGCGGCAGTAGTCGTCGTACTCGACCCTGAGCGGGTAGAAGTTCTCGCGGATGTAGAACGAGTACAGCCGGCCCTTCTCCTTCAGGTAGTTGAGGAAGGAGTACGGCGAGGTCGGGTCGGCGAGGGTGACCAGGTCCGACATGAACGGGGTCTGGAGGTGGGCGCCGTCCAGGAACATGCCGGCGTGCCACTCGAAGTCGGGCTTCGAGTCCAGGAAGATGCCGTCGAGTTCGTCGATGGGCTCGGTGAGGCAGGCGAGGCCCAGGTTGAACGGGCCGAGCCCGATCCCCACGAAGTCGTGAATGCGGGCGGATTCAGGAAGCGCGGTCAAGGGACTCTCCCAGGTACTGCTCGGCATGGCCGGCGATCAGGTCGAGTACGGCGGCCATGTCGTCGGTCGTCGTCTCGGGATTGAGCAGGGTGAACTTGAGGTAGTGGCGGCCGGCCACCTTGGTGCCCGCGACCACCGCGTCGCCGGAGGCGAACAGGGCCTTGCGGGCGTAGAGGTTGGCGCGGTCGATCTCGGCGGGGTCGGTGACGGCGGCCGGGATGTAGCGGAAGACGAGGGTGGAGAGGGTGGGCTCGACCACGACGTCGAAGCGCGGGTCGGCGGCCAGCAGTTTCCAGCCCTCCACGGCCAGGTCGCAGACCTCGTCGAAGAGCTGCCCGATGCCGTCGGCGCCCATCACGCGCAGGGTCATCCACAGCTTGAGCGCGTCGAAGCGGCGGGTGGTCTGCAGGGACTTGTCGACCTGGTTGGGGATACGTTCCTGCACCATGCGGCGCGGGTTGAGGTACTCCGCGTGGTAGGTGGCGTGGCGCAGGGTGGACGCGTCCCGGACCAGCACGGCGGACGAACTCACCGGCTGGAAGAAGGACTTGTGGTAGTCGACGGTGACCGAGTCGGCGCGTTCGATGCCCTCGATGCGGTCGCGGTACTTGACCGAGGCGAGCAGTCCGCAGCCGTAGGCGGCGTCGACGTGCATCCACACGCCGTACTGGTCGCACAGCTCGGCGATCTCGGGCAGCGGGTCGATGGAGCCGAAGTCGGTGGTGCCGGCGGTGGCGACGACGGCCATGGGGACGAGGCCGTCCTGCTTGCAGCGCTCCAGCTCGTGGGCGAGCGCGACGGTCTGCATGCGCTTGTCGTTGCCGACGGGGATCGACACGACGGAGTCCTGGCTCAGGCCGAGCAGTTTCGCGGACTTCTGCACGCTGAAGTGGCTGACCTCGGAGGCGAAGATGCGCAGTTTGCCGAAGGAGTCCGCAGCTTCCCGCCCTGCTCGCGCGGGCTTGGCCTCCTCGCGTGCCAGGAGCAGCGCCTGCAGGTTGGACTGGGTGCCGCCGGAGGTGAACACGCCGTCGGCGTTCTCGCCGAGGCCGATGCGGGCGGTGGTCCAGTCGACGAGCTTGCGTTCGATGAGGGTGCCGCCGGCCGACTGGTCCCAGGTGTCCAGTGAGGAGTTGACGGCGGAGAGGATGGCCTCGCCGACCACGGCCGGGATGACGACCGGGCAGTTGAGGTGCGCGAGGTAGCGGGGGTGGTGGAAGTAGACCGCGTCCCGGAGGTAGACGTCCTCCAGTTCGTCGAGCACCGCGGCCGTGTCGTGCAGCGGCTTGTCGAGGTCGATCCCGTCGATGGTGGGGGAGAGGGTGTCGACGGTGACGCCGGTGAACGGACGGGAGGTGGTGGCGAGTTTGGCCGCCACCCGCTCTATTCCTTCGGTCACGGAGCGGCGGTAGTGCTCCGCGGTCGTGTCGTTGAGCAGGTGCGAGCGCATGTGCAAGTCCTCCGGGGGGACAGTCCGTTGGCTGGGGGAGCGGGGCGGAACCGCGGCTTCAACTTAGGCAAGCCTAACCTAACTAAGGCTCACGGAAACCGCACCCCTGCCGTGACTGCCGTCACTCTGAAAACAGTGTTGCGGTGGGCGAGTTGGGCGAGTTGGACGTGTGGGTCACTCCTGCTCGCGCAGTTGCTCCTCGGACAGGCCCTGCCGCCAGTAGCCGACGAAGGTGACCCGGCGGCGGTCGAAGCCGCGCTCGCGCACGAAGTGCCGGCGCAGCTCCTTCACGCACCCGGCCTCGCCCGCGATCCAGACGTACGGGTGCTCGGCGGGCGGCAGTTGGGTGTCGCGCAGGGCTTCGAGGGCCAGCGGGGAGCTCTTGGCGCCACTCTCGGCCTGGACCAGCCAGGTGATCTCGGCATCCGCCTGCGTCACCACGTCCTGGATGTCACCGGCGTGCGGGACCTCCAGCCAGACCCGGGCACGGGTGCCGGCCGGCAGCGACTCGATGAGGGAACAGGCGGCCGGTACGGCGGTCTCGTCGCCCCACACGACCACGAGATCGGTGTCCTCGGGCGGCCGGAAGCGGATCGCCCGGTTGTCCGCGACCGCCGGGCCCAGCAGCACGACCTTGTCCCCGGCGGCCGCCCGCGCGGCCCACCGGGAGGCGGGGCCCGCACAGGAGGCGGCACCGGGCTCCATGCCGTGCAGGGCGAAGTCGATGTCGATCTCGACCGTGCTCCCCTCCGCGTCCCGCCGCAGGGAGCGGAGCGTGTACGAGCGCATCACCGCCCGTACGTCGTCCGCGAGTTCGCGCCAGCCCTGCCACCAGCCCTCACCCAGCTCGATCGGCACCTGAGGCTCGCTCTGACCGGGGTGCGGCAGGAACAGCGACAGCGACTGGTCCTGTCCGTCGGAGTGGAACGCCCTGAGGTCGGGGCCGTCGAAGGTGACCCGGACCAGCGACGGACCGAGCCGCCTCGTCCGTACGACCTGGAGGGAGAAGAAACGGAACGGGGCGGCTACGGCGGTGGTCACTGGTGGCTCCTGAGAGTCAGGATGACGTGAGCGGGCGGGTGCGGAGGTCAGCTGACCTTCTTCGCGTTCTCCAGCGCCTCGGCGAGACTGGTGAGAAGCGGGGTGCACTTGGCGTAGGACAGGATCGGCTCGGGGGAGCGCGCGATGACCTGGCCGGCCTTGACGGCGGGCAGCTTCTTCCAGGTGGCCTCGGCGATGTCGGCCGGCTGGATGGTCGAGGAGCGGTCGTCCATCATGATGATGTCGGCCTTGTACTTGTCGACGTTCTCCCAGCTCAGCGACTCGAACCAGCCGCCGCCGACCTTCTTGGCGCTCTCCGGGGGCTCGACGAAGTTCACGCCGAGGGCCTTGAAGTACTCCAGGTCGATGGAGAGGTTGGTGCCGGAGACGTAGAACAGCTCCGCGCTGGCCGAACCGGCCATCACCTTGATGTCGGGCTTGGCCTTGGCGGCCGCGCGCAGCCGGGTGGCGGCCTCCTCGAAGGCCTTCTTGGCGTCGGTGACCTTGGTGGAGGTCAGGTCGCCGCCGAGGGACTCGGCCAGCTGCCACATGCGCTCCAGCGGCTGGGTGAGCTGACGGTCGTAGACGGAGATGCCGACGCTGGGGGCGAGTTGGGCGATCTTGTCCTTCGACGCCTCGGGGACGTACCAGAGGGTGCCGGCGTCGTCGAACATCGTGGAGATCAGGACGTCGGGCGCGAGGGCCGCGTACTTCTCGACGTTGAACTGGTCCCAGGCGTTGCCGAGGACGGTGAGCTTGCTGACGTCCATGTCGCCGGCCTGGACGTCGGCCTTGCCGTCCGCGGTCTTGGTCGGGCCGAACACGCCCTTGACCGATATGCCGTAGTCGTAGAGGGCGGCGGCGACGCCGGTGAAGGCGACGATGTTCGCGGGGGCCTTGTCCAGCTTCACGGTCGTGCCGCGGTCGTCCTTGAAGGTCCAGGGGCCGGAGGCCTTCGCGGACGCCGTCGAGTCCGAGCCGCTGTCCTTCGCGTCGCTGTCGCCGCACGCGGCCAGGAAGGCGCCGAGTCCGAGAGCGCCCCCGGTGGCGAGGAGCCCGCGGCGGGAGAAGTTGGCGGTTCTGGCGTTCGACATGGATGGGTCTGCTTTCGTACGTACGGGGGCCACTGGGGGGTGCGCACCTGCGGGTGGCTGGAATCAAGCTTAGGTTAGCCTAACCTTCTATTTTGTCCAGCGGGCACCCGGTTCCTGTGCCCGACCCGCGTACGTGAAGCCCGCGCGTGCCGTGATGCGTGTCACGATCGGCAGGGTGCGACGCGACGGACCCCGTCGCATGCCGTGGCCGAACTCCCTTGCAGTGGGCATGCGTTCACCCCCTCGCGGCCCGTCCGGGCCCGTCGAGGGGGTGGTGGCGAGCGGTGGGCGGGTCAGCCCGTCAGGCCCAACTCCCTCGCGATCAGCATGCGCTGGACCTCACTGGTGCCCTCGCCGATCTCCAGGATCTTCGAGTCGCGCCACATGCGGGCGACCGGATACTCGTTCATGAAGCCGTAGCCGCCGTGGATCTGGGTGGCGTCGCGGGCGTTGTCCACCGCGACCGTCGACGAGTACAGCTTCGCGAGCGCCGCCTCCTTCTTGAACGGCTCGCCCGACACAAGGCGGGACGCCGCGTCGCGCCAGGCGAGGCGGGCGGTGTGGGCCTTCATCTCCATGTCGGCGATCTTGAACTGGATGGCCTGGTTGGCGCCGATGGGCCGGCCGAAGGCGTGGCGTTCCTTCGCGTACGTCACCGACTCGTCCACACAGCCCTGGGCAAGGCCCGTCGCCAGCGCCGCGATCGCGATACGGCCCTCGTCGAGGATCCGCAGGAACTGGGCGTACCCCCGGCCCTCCTCGCCCAGCAGGTTCGCCGCCGGGACCCGCACGTCCGAGAACGACAGCTCGCGGGTGTCCGAGGCGTTCCAGCCGACCTTCGAGTACGGCGCCGCGACCGAGAAGCCCGCCGTGCCCGAAGGGACGATGATCGCGGAGATGCGCGGACCGCCGTCCGGCTTACGGCCCGTCACCGCCGTGACCGTGACCAGGCCCGTGATGTCCGTGCCGGAGTTGGTGATGAAGCACTTGGTGCCGTTGATCACCCACTCGTCCGTCTCCGGGTCCAGGCGGGCCGTCGTGCGCGTCGCGCCCGCGTCCGAACCGCCGTCCGGTTCGGTGAGGCCGAACGCGCCGAGCATCTCGCCCGTGCACAGACGGGGGAGCCATTGGCGCTTCTGCGCCTCCGTGCCGTAGAGGTGCAGCGGCATCGCGCCCAGCGAGACGCCCGCCTCCAGCGTGATCGCCACCGACGAGTCGACGCGCGCGAGTTCCTCCAGCGCGATGCCGAGGGCGAGATAGTCGCCGCCCATGCCGCCGTACTCCTCGGGGAACGGCAGCCCGAACAGGCCCATGCGGCCCATCTCGCGGACGATCTCGTAGGGGAACTCGTGCCGCTCGTAGAAGTCGCCGATCTTGGGGGCGACGACGTCGTGGGCGAACTCCTCGACCGTGCGGCGGAGTTCCTCCAGCTCGGGGGAGAGACGGTGGTCCATGACAGTCACTGCTCCTTGTGGGACAGGGCTCGGACGGTACGAGAAGGGCTGGGTCGGCCCAGTTGTCCGGCCATCCACGCGCTCGTGGCGACGAGGTGGCCGAGGTCGACCCCGGTGTCGATGCCGAGACCCTGGAGCATCCACACGAGGTCTTCGGTGGCGAGGTTGCCGGTGGCGGACTTCGCGTACGGGCAGCCGCCGAGGCCGCCCGCGGAGGCGTCGACCGTGGTGACGCCGTACTGGAGGGCCGCCAGAGTGTTGGCGAGCGCCTGGCCGTACGTGTCGTGGAAGTGCACGCCCAGCACGGCCGTGGGAACCCGCTGTTCGCTGAGCTCGGTGAGCAGCGCGAGGACATGGCCCGGCGTCGCCACCCCGATCGTGTCGCCCAGGCTCAGTTCGTCGCAGCCCATGTCGAGCAGGGCGCGGCAGACCCGGACGACCTGGGGGACCGGTACGGCCCCCTCCCACGGGTCACCGAAGCACATCGACAGGTAGCCGCGGACGTGCACGTCCTGCGCCTTCGCCCGCGCCACTACCGGCTCGAACATCGCCAGTGCCTCGTCGACCGTGCGGTTGAGGTTGGCCTTGGCGAAGGACTCGGTGGCGCTGGCGAAGACGGCGACGCGGCGGGCGCCCAGTGCCAGGGCCCGGTCCAGGCCGCGTTCGTTCGGCACCAGGACCGGGAGCGCGACGGGAAGGTCGCCGACGAGCGGGAACAGCTGCTCCGCGTCGGCCAGTTGGGGCACCCACCTGGGGTGGACGAAGCTGGTGGCCTCGATGGTCGTCAGGCCCGCGTCGGCCAGCCGGCGGACGAACTCCGCCTTGACCTCGGTCGGGACGGTGCTCTTCTCGTTCTGCAGGCCGTCTCGGGCACCGACCTCGTGGATGCGGACGCGGGCGGGCAGGCCCGAGGCCGGTACGACCATGGGCAGGCCCCGTTCGGGAGTGCTCATGCGCTCTCCTCCTCCGCCGGGGTGATGACGGCGAGCACCTGGTCCATGGCGACCGTCGATCCCGGCACCACGTCCAGTTCGGCGACCGTGCCGGCGTGCGGGGCGGAGATGACGTGCTCCATCTTCATCGCCTCGACGACCAGCAGGCTCTGCCCCGCGGTGACCTCGTCGCCCACGGCGACCTTCACCACGGTGACCGTGCCGGGCATGGGCGCGGTCAGCGAGTCGGCGCCCGCGTGCCCGGCCCGGGTGAGCGAGGCGGCGACCGGATCGTGGTCGCGCACACGCCAGGCGTCGCCGTCACGGCCCAGCCAGGTGCCGTCCGGCAGCGCGGCGAAGGTGTGGGCGAGGCCGTCGAGGTGGACGGTGAAGCGGGATTCGCCGCCCGGGCCCGGGGGGCGGCCCCCACGGGCCGGGAGGGGTACCTCCGCGCCGTCGAGGAGTACTTCCGTCCCGCCGGCCGGCGTGCTGCGCACGCGGACCGTGTGCGGGTCGTGTCCCGCCACCCGCAGGTGGTGTGCCGTCCAGGCCCGTTCGCCGCCCAGACGCCAGCCGTCCGTGGCGGAGAACGGGTCGGCCCAGCCGGGCACCTCGGCGCCGAGGGCGGCCTGGCGCAGCAGCGCCGCCGCCGCGTACACCTCCTGCGGCACCTCGGCCGGCACGAGCCCTTCGACCTCCCGCTCGACCAGCCCCGTGTCCAGCTCGCCCGCCACCACCGCCGGATGGGCGAGCAGCCGCCGCAGGAACCCGGCGTTGGTCGGCACGCCCAGCGTGACGGTCTCCGCGAGGGCGGCCCGGAGCTTCCTGAGCGCGGTCGCCCGGTCCGGGCCGTAGGCGATCACCTTGGACAGCATCGGGTCGTACAGGCTGCCGACCTCGGTGCCCTCGCTGAGCCCGGAGTCGGTGCGTACGCCGTCGCCCTGCGGCTCGCGGAGCTGCAGCAGCGTGCCGCCGGAGGGCAGGAACCCGCGCGCGGGGTCCTCGGCGCAGATGCGGGCCTCGACGGCGTGCCCGGTGAGTTCGACGTCCTCCTGCCCGAAGGACAGCGGCTCGCCCGCCGCGACCCGCAGCTGCCACTCCACCAGGTCGAGGCCGGTGACCAGTTCGGTGACCGGGTGCTCCACCTGGAGGCGGGTGTTCATCTCCATGAAGTAGTACGACGACGGGTCGTTCCCGGGGACGATGAACTCGACCGTCCCCGCGCCCGCGTACCCGCACGAACGCGCAGCCTGCACCGCCGCCTCGCCCATGGCCGCACGGGTCCTGTCGTCGAGGAGCACGCTGGGCGCCTCCTCGATGATCTTCTGGTGGCGGCGCTGGAGGGAGCACTCGCGCTCGCCCAGGTGGACCACGTGCCCGTGGCCGTCCGCCAGGACCTGGATCTCGATGTGCCGGGGCCGGTCGACCCACCGCTCGACCAGGAGCGTGTCGTCACCGAAGGAGGCGCGGGCCTCGCGGCGGGCGGCGGCGATCTCGTCGGCGAGGACCGCGGGGTCCCGCACCAGCCGCATGCCCTTGCCGCCCCCGCCCGCGCTCGGCTTCAGCAGCACCGGCATGCCGATCTCGTGGGCGGCGTCGGCCAGTTCGGCGTCGGTGAGCCCGCTGCCGCTGGATCCGGGCACGACCGGCACCCCGGCCGCCCGTACCGTCTCCTTGGCGCGGATCTTGTCGCCCATGAGCGCGATCGCCTCGGCCGGCGGTCCGACGAAGACGAGCCCGGCGTCGGCGCACGCGCGCGCGAAGTCGGCGTTCTCGGCGAGGAAGCCGTAGCCGGGGTGGACGGCCTGGGCTCCGCTGCGGGCGGCCGCCGCCAGCAGCCGCTCGGCGGACAGATAGCTCTCGCCGGCCGGCGCCGGACCGATCCGTACGGCCGTGTCGGCCTCCCGGACGTGCCGAGCGTCCGCGTCCGCGTCGGAGAAGACGGCCACCGAGCGCACGCCCAGCGACCGCAGCGTACGGATGACGCGGACGGCGATCTCGCCCCGGTTGGCCACAAGCACTGTGTCGAACATCGTGTGGAAGTCCCTCACATCCGGAAGACGCCGAACTGGGGGTCACCCAGCGGGGCGTTCGCACAAGCGGTCAGAGCCAGCCCCAGCACCTGCCGGGTGTCGAGCGGGTCGATGACCCCGTCGTCCCACAGCCGGGCGGTGGCGTAGTAGGCGTTGCCCTGGCGCTCGTACTGCGCTCGGATCGGTGCCTTGAACGCCTCTTCCTCGTCCGCGGGCCACACCTCCCCGCGAGCCTCCGACTGGTCCCGCTTCACGGTCGCGAGGACGGACGCGGCCTGTTCGCCGCCCATCACCGAGATCTTGGCGTTGGGCCACATCCACAGGAAGCGGGGCGAGTACGCCCGCCCGCACATGGAGTAGTTCCCGGCGCCGTACGACCCGCCGACCACGACCGTCAGCTTCGGCACGCGCGTACACGCAACCGCCGTCACCATCTTGGCGCCGTGCTTGGCGATGCCGCCGGCCTCGTAGTCCTTGCCGACCATGAAGCCGGAGATGTTCTGCAGGAAGACGAGCGGGATGCCGCGCTGGTCGCACAGCTCGATGAAGTGGGCGCCCTTCTGGGCGGACTCGGAGAACAGGATGCCGTTGTTGGCGACGATCCCCACCGGGTGGCCCTGGACGCGGGCGAAGCCGGTGACGAGGGTCTGCCCGAACTCGGACTTGAACTCCGCGAAACGGGAACCGTCGACCACGCGCGCGATGATCTCGCGTACGTCGTAGGGGGTGCGCGAGTCGGCCGGCACGGCGCCGTACAGCCCGTACGGGTCGACCTTGGGCTCCGCGGCGGGCGTGACCTCCCAGGGCAGGGCCCCGCGCGCGGGGAGCGTGGCGGCGATGGTCCGCACGATCCGCAGCGCGTGCGCGTCGTCCTCCGCGAGGTGGTCGGTGACGCCGGACACCCGCGCGTGGACCTCGCCGCCGCCGAGCTCCTCGGCGGTGACGACCTCGCCGGTGGCGGCCTTCACGAGCGGGGGACCGCCCAGGAAGATCGTCCCCTGGTTGCGCACGATCACGGCCTCGTCGCTCATGGCGGGGACGTACGCCCCGCCGGCCGTGCACGAGCCGAGCACCGCGGCGATCTGCGGGATCCCCGCCCCCGACATCCGGGCCTGGTTGTAGAAGATCCGCCCGAAGTGCTCCCGGTCGGGGAACACCTCGTCCTGCATGGGCAGGAAGGCGCCGCCGGAGTCCACCAGGTAGAGGCAGGGGAGCCGGTTCTCCAGCGCCACCTCCTGCGCGCGCAGGTGCTTCTTCACCGTCATCGGGTAGTACGTCCCGCCCTTGACGGTGGCGTCGTTGGCGACGATCACGCACTCACGCCCGCTGACCCGGCCGATCCCGGCCATGACACCCGCGGCCGGGGCCTGGCCGTCGTACATCCCGTCGGCCGCGAGGGGCGCCAGCTCCAGGAAGGGGGAGCCCGGGTCGAGGAGCGCGTCGACCCTGTCCCGGGGCAGCAGCTTCCCGCGCGCGGTGTGCCGCGCCCGCGCCTTCTCACCACCGCCCAGCCGGGCCGCGGCGAGCTTGCCGCGCAGCTCCTCGACGAGTGCGAGGTGGGCTTTCTCGTTGGCCCGCCACGCCTGTGACGCGGGATCTGCCGCGCTCGTCAGCTCTGCCGCCTCGTGCATCCTGCGGTCCCCTCACCCAGCGATCGACTGTTAATGAGCGTTAACCATTTCCATCAGGTTAACGACCGCTAACCTCCCTGTCTAGAATTGATTGCATGG
The DNA here is from genome assembly GCF_056820935.1 of Streptomyces sp. Q2. Lineage (NCBI taxonomy): Bacteria > Bacillati > Actinomycetota > Actinomycetes > Kitasatosporales > Streptomycetaceae > Streptomyces > Streptomyces sp. Q2. The sequence continues at coordinate 37,235 of NZ_JBXEJE010000023.1, forward strand.
CCACCAGAACCGACGCCCCCACCCGCCGCGAGCAGATCCTCAAGGAGGCCGCGCGGCTGTTCGCCGATCGCGGTTTCCACGGCGTCGGTGTCGACGAGATAGGCGCCGCGGTCGGCATCAGCGGGCCCGGTCTCTACCGTCACTTCGCCGGCAAGGACGCGATGCTCGCCGAGCTGCTGGTCGGGATCAGCGGGCAGCTCCTGACCGGAGCGAAGCGACGCGTCCAGGAGGCGGACGGCGTGGGTGCCGAGGCGCTCCTCGACTCCCTCATCGAGGGCCACATCGACTTCGCCCTCGACGACCGCCCCCTGATCACGCTGCACGACCGCGAGCTGGACCGCCTGCGGGACAGCGACCGCAAGCTGGTGCGGCAGCTGCAGCGGCAGTACGTCGAGCTGTGGGTGGAGGTGGTGCGGGAGGTGTACCCGGAGCTCGGGGAGCCGGCGGCGCGGTCCGCCGTGCACTCGGTGTTCGGGCTGCTGAACTCGACGCCGCACCTGGGGAGGGCGGGCTCGCTGCCGGGGCGGGGGGCCACGGCGGAGCTGCTGCACCGGATGGCCCGGGGGGCGTTCGGGGCGGCGGGGGCCGAGTGGCGGGCGGGGCACGCGCCTCATTCGTCGGCGTGAACGGTGTCCGTGGCGGGGGCGTGGAGGCCCGGAGTGTCCACGGGCGGTGCCCCTTGACTGGTGCTCACGGGCCCACGGCGTGACGAGCGTTACGTACGGGCTGGTCTGGACGCGGGTTCCTACTCGCCGGTACCTTGGATGAGCAAGCGCTTAGACATGCCCGAGAGTACGTGGAGGTGGCGGCGGTGCGCCGTACGGTGTTCAACGAGGATCACGAGGCGTTCCGGGAGACCCTGCGCGCCTTCATCGAGGCCGAGGTCGTCCCCGTCTACGACGAGTGGTTCGCGGCCGGCCAGGCGCCGCGCGACTTCTACTACAAGCTCGCCGAACTCGGCGTCTTCGGCATCCGCGTCGACGAGGAGTACGGCGGCGCCGGCATCGACTCGTACAAGTTCGAAGCCGTGATGTACGAGGAGACCTCCCGCGCGGGCGTCCAGTTCGGCGGCTCCGGTGTGCACGTGCTGCTCGGCCTGCCGTACATCAAGATGCTCGCCACCGACGAGCAGAAGAAGCGGTTCCTGCCGAAGTTCGTCTCCGGCGAGGAGATGTGGGCCCTCGCGATGACCGAGCCGGGCACCGGCTCCGACCTCGCGGGCATGAAGACCACCGCCAAGCTCAGCGAGGACGGCACGCACTACGTCCTCAACGGCTCCAAGACCTTCATCACCGGCGGCGTCCACGCCGACCGCGTGATCGTCTGCGCCCGCACCTCCGCGCCCACCGCCGAGGACCGCCGCTTCGGCATCTCCCTGTTCGCCGTGGACACCAAGTCCGAGGGCTACTCCATCGGCCGCAAGCTCGACAAGCTCGGCCTGAAGACCTCCGACACCGCCGAACTCGCGTTCGTCGACGTGAAGGTCCCCGTCGAGGACCTCCTCGGCGAGGAGAACAAGGGCTTCTACTACCTCGGCCACAACCTCGCCTCCGAGCGCTGGGGCATCGCCTTCGGCGCCTACGCCCAGGCGAAGGCGGCGGTCCGGTTCGCCAAGGAGTACGTCCAGGAGCGCACCGTCTTCGGCAAGACCGTCGCCTCCTTCCAGAACACCAAGTTCGAACTGGCCGCCTGCCAGGCCGAGGTCGACGCGGCCGAGGCCGTCGCCGACCGCGCGCTCGAAGCCCTCGACGCGGGCGAGCTGACCCCCGCCGAGGCCGCCAGCGCCAAGCTGTTCTGCACCGAGGTCGCGCACCGCGTGATCGACCGCTGCCTCCAGCTGCACGGCGGCTACGGCTTCATGAACGAGTACCCGATCGCCCGCCTGTACGCGGACAACCGCGTCAACCGCATCTACGGCGGCACCAGCGAGATCATGAAGTCGATCATCGCGAAGGACATGGGTCTGTAGGACCGCCGAAAACACTGACCAGTAGAAATGACTGCATGAGTCAGGCACTACAGAGTCTCCTCGATCTGCTCGACATCGAGCAGATCGAGGAGAACATCTTCCGCGGCCGGTCCCGGTCAGCCGTCGTCCCCCGCGTCTTCGGCGGGCAGGTCGCGGCCCAGGCGCTCGTCGCCGCCGGGCGGACGGTCCCCGAGGACCGCCTCGCCCACTCGCTCCACGCGTACTTCCTGCGCCCCGGCGACCCCGGCGCGCCGATCGTCTACACGGTCGACCGCATGAACGACGGCCGCTCCTTCACCGCGCGCCGCGTCGTCGCCGTCCAGCACGGCCAGCCGATCTTCGCGCTGTCCGCCTCCTTCCAGCGGCACGAGGAGGGCTTCGACCACCAGACACCCATGCCGCCCTCCGTCGACCCGGTCGCGCTGCCCACCTCGGCGGAGCGGCTGCGCGGTTACGGCCACCTCGCGCCCGAGGTCGTGGAGAAGTTCCTGGAGGCCCGCGAGGCGATCGACCTGCGCTACGTCGACGAGCCGCCGTACGGCAGCTTCGGCGAGCCGCGCGAGCCGCACTCCCAGGTGTGGTTCCGCACCAACGGCAAACTCGCGGACGACCCGCTCCTGCACGTCGTCCTCGCCACGTACGTCTCCGACATGACGCTGCTCGACTCGGTCCTGCTCGCGCACGGCCGCGGCGGCTGGGCGGTCGGCGACGTCGTCGGGGCCTCCCTGGACCACGCGATGTGGTTCCACCGCCCATTCCGCGCCGACGAATGGCTCCTGTACGACCAGGAGTCACCGTCGGCCCACGGCGGCCGCGGCCTCGGGCAGGCCCGCATCTACACGCAGGACGGGCAGCTCGCCATCTCGGTCATCCAGGAAGGCGTGGTCCGCGCCCCCAGACGCTGAGGGCTCAGGCCAGCCCCGCCTCCGACAGCAGGTACGCCGTCATCGGGTCGTAGTGGCGCGGGCTGACCACATGGTCGTCGAGCGGGACCGACACCTGGACCGTGCCCTCGGACTCGGCGAGGAACAGCGCCGGGTCGTTGCAGTCCGCGTATCCGACGGAGTCCACGCCATGCTGCCCGGCGTAGCCCGCCCAGCCGTGGTCGGCGACGACCAGGTCGGGCAGCGGGCGGCCGGCCCGCTCCAGGGCGGTGAGGATCGCCTTCATCGGCTCCCCGGAGTGTGTGTGCCACAGCGTGGCGCCGTGCTCCAGGACCGCCACGTCCGCGAACTGCATGACGTACCCCTCGTCCGTCTGCAGCCCGTCCGGGATGACCACGATCTCGCAGCCGGCCGTGCGCAGCGCGGCGGCCGTGGCCCGGTGCACGTCCAGCAGGCCGCCCGGGTGGCCGGTCGCGAACAGCACCCGCTGCTGCCCGTCGGCCGCCTTGCGCAGCCGGCCCGCCATCCGCTCCAGGCCGGCCACCGTCAGCTCGGGGTCGATGGTGTCCTGGCCGTAGCGGAACTCCGGATCGTCGTTGACACCCACCCGCTCCGCCATCACCGCGAGCACGTCCTGCTCGTCCGTCCAGCGGTCGCCGAGCTCCAGGCCGAGCCAGAAGTTGCGGACGCCGTTGGCGAGCTGGCGGTAGTGGGAGAGGTTGTTCTCACGCGGGGTGGCGACGTCGCCCGCGATACGGGTCTTCACAAGGTGCTCGACGAGCTCGTCGCGGCTGGGTGTCCCGGATATCGGCATGCCCCCATTGTGAGGCAGAGCCGTGGGCGAACACCCTTCGTCCCGCACGCTGCGACGTGGGTCACGTGGCGGCTCCACGGCGAGGTCACAGCCGTCGCAGCGCGAACCACAGCTCCATCCGTACGTCCGGATCGTCCAGGTCCGCCGCCAGCAGTGCCGCACACCGGGCGACGCGCTGGCGCACGGTGTTGCGGTGCACGGCCAGCGCGACCGCCGTACGGTCCCAGCTGCCGTGCAGCGACAGCCAGGCGCGCAGCGTCTCGGCGAGCACGGGCGTGAGAGGTGCCAGCAGCGCCCGGGCGTGCGCCTCGGCCTCCTCCCCGGGGACCAGGTCGGCGAGGGCCGGACGGGCGCCGTGCCGGACCAGCGGGGTGCGGGTGGCCCGGGCCCGGGCCAGGGCACGGCCCGCCCGGGCGTCGGCGGACGCCCACTCGCCGGGACCGACGGCGGCGCTGACGCCCAGCGTCCAGCCCGGCTGCGGCGCCACTTCGCGATCGGCCGGCACCAGCACCCGTACGACGTCCCGCGCCAGGTCGACCAGCGGCGAGCCGAGCGACGCGCCCAGCGCGGAGGCCGCCACGGCGTCGGGAGCGTGACCGTCCGGCGCCGCGTGCACGACGACCCACCTCTCGCCGCCGAGCAGCGGTGCGACCGTCTCCGGCGCGGCCCCCAGCAGCAGCCGTACGAGCGCCGAGGACCTGGCCGCCCCGGTACCGCTCTGCTGCTCGCCGGTGAGCAGCGCGAGCAGCACGGCGGCGACGGAGGCGATGGTGTGATCGCCGGGTTCGCGGCCCGGCGCCGCCACCCCGAGCACGAACCCCTGCCCGGCACCGAGGGCGTAGGCGGCCAGACGGGTGCCGGCGGCGGTGTCGGTGGCGGTGGTGGCGGAGGCCCGCCCGGCGAGGTTGTGGGCCAGCTCGGCCAGCGCCTCGCGCACCTCCGTCGGCAGGGCGGCATCCCCCTGCCCCGCCCTCTCCGCCGCCGCGATCTTTGTCCCCTCCGGCCCGTACAGCACCGCCAGACCGCCCACGCGCTGGGCGAGTTGCCGCAGGACGGAGGGGACCGGGTCGGGACGGGAGGCCGCGGCGGCCAGGCTCTGCTGGGCCTCGGTGACGCGGCGGAGTTCGGCCAGCCGGGCCTGGGCCATCAGCTGCCAGACCGCGCGGGCCACACCGGAGAAGGTGGTCTGCGGCGGAACCTCCACCAGCGGCAGTTCGTACGCCTCGCAGGCCGCGACCAGCGCCCGCGGCACCGTGTCGTGCACCGGCGCCAGCCCGAAGCCGAGGGCCGCGCCGCCCGCCGCGACGATCCGCGAGACGTAGTCGTCGAAGTAGGTCCCGGTACCCGCCGCCTCCGGGATGTGCACCCCGGCGGTCAGCAACAGCTCGCCGCCCAGCAGGTACGGGTACGGGTCCGCCATCTCCGAGGTGTGCGCCCAGTGGATGACGACGTCCGGGTCGAAGGGGCCCGCGACCTGCCGCAGGGCGAGGTCCTCGCGGGCCAGGAGGGCCGCCAGCGGGACCGGCGGGGTGGGAGGGACGGCGGGCTCCGGCATGGTGGACGTTCCCTCCATTCGAAGCGGCTCGAATGGATGAAACGTACACTTCCGGGGCCCTTTTCGGCCACCTAGGGTCAACCCACGAACCGGCGGTACGACCACGAAGAAGGGTGGGGCCCATGGCCGTCGACTACGCGGTGATCGTCGTCTATCTGGCCGGCATGCTGGCCATGGGCTGGTGGGGCATGCGCCGCGCCAGGTCCAAGAGCGAGTTCCTGGTGGCCGGCCGCCGCCTCGGCCCCACGATGTACTGCGGCACCATGGCGGCGATCGTCCTCGGCGGCGCGTCCACCATCGGCGGCGTCGGCCTCGGCTACCAGTACGGCCTGTCCGGCGCCTGGATGGTCTTCACGATCGGCCTCGGCCTCCTGGCGCTCTCCGTCTTCTTCTCCGCCCGCATCGCCCGCCTCAAGGTCTACACGGTCTCCGAGATGCTGGACCTTCGCTACGGCGGCCGGGCCGGGGTCATCTCCGGCGTCGTCATGTGGGCGTACACCCTCATGCTCGCCGTCACGTCGACCATCGCGTACGCCACGATCTTCGACGTCCTCTTCGACATGAACCGCACGGTCGCGATCGTCCTCGGCGGTTCGATCGTCGTCGCGTACTCGACGCTCGGCGGCATGTGGTCGATCACGCTGACGGACATGGTGCAGTTCGTGGTGAAGACCATCGGCGTCCTGCTGCTGCTCCTGCCCATCGCCGTCGTGAAGGCGGGCGGCTTCGGTGAGATGAAGGCGCAGCTCCCCACGGGGTACTTCGACCCGCTGGGGATCGGCGGCGAGACGATCTTCACCTACGTGCTGATCTACACGTTCGGCATGCTCATCGGCCAGGACATCTGGCAGCGCGTGTTCACCGCGCGCAGCGACACGACGGCGAAGTGGGGCGGCACCGTCGCGGGTACCTACTGTCTCGTGTACGCCCTCGCCGGCGCCGTCATCGGTACGGCAGCCAAGGTCCTCTACCCGAACCTGGCCAACGCGGACGACGCCTTCGCCACGATCGTGAAGGACGAACTCCCCGTCGGAGTGAGGGGGTTGGTGCTGGCCGCAGCGCTCGCGGCGGTCATGTCGACCTCCTCCGGCGCGCTCATCGCCTGCGCGACCGTCGCCAACAACGACATCTGGTCGCGACTGCGAGGGGCCGCGCGGGGGCCGGAGGACGAGCACGACGAAGTCAGGGGCAACCGCGCCTTCATCCTCGTCATGGGCGTGGCGGTGATCGCCACCGCCATCGCGCTGAACAACGTCGTCGAAGCGCTGACCGTCGCCTACAACCTCCTCGTCGGCGGCCTCCTCGTCCCGATCCTCGGCGGCCTGCTGTGGAAGCGCGGCACCGTGCAGGGCGCCCTCGCCGCCGTCGTCGTCGGCGGTCTCGCGGTCGTCGGCCTGATGGCGGCCTACGGCATCCTCGCCAACGAGCCCGTGTACTACGGCCTGTTGTCGTCCCTCGCCGCGTACCTCGTCGTCTCCCTGGCGACGAAGCCCACCGACGCGGCCGTCCTCGCCGCCTGGCGCGAACGCCTCGCCGGTCACGGCACCCCCGAACTCACCCCAGAACCGGTTCCGGCTCCCCAGTAGAGTCGTCAGAAGAAGCAGTACATACGCGACGAAGCGTAGGAAAGAAGGCAGTACTCCATGAGCGGCAACGAGACACCCCGCGGCCCCGTCGACTCCTCCCGCGTCCCGCGGTACGCCGGTCCCGCGACCTTCGCCCGGCTGCCCCGCCTCGACGAGGTCGGCCGCGCCGACGTCGCCGTGGTCGGGGTGCCGTTCGACTCGGGCGTCTCGTACCGGCCCGGCGCCCGCTTCGGCGGCAACGCGATCCGCGAGGCGTCCCGGCTGCTGCGGCCCTACAACCCGGCGCAGGACGCGTCCCCCTTCGCGCTGGCGCAGGTCGCGGACGGCGGCGACATCGCGGTGAACCCGTTCGACATCCACGAGGCCGTGGACACGATCGAGGCGGCGGCCGACGAACTGCTCGGCACCGGCGCCCGTCTGATGACCCTGGGCGGCGACCACACGATCGCGCTGCCGCTGCTGCGGTCGGTCGCGAGGAAGCACGGACCGGTGGCGCTGCTGCACTTCGACGCCCACCTCGACACCTGGGACACGTACTTCGGCGCCGAGTACACGCACGGGACCCCGTTCCGGCGGGCGGTGGAGGAGGGCATCCTCGACACCTCCGCCCTCTCCCACGTCGGCACCCGCGGCCCGCTGTACGGCAAGAAGGACCTGGACGACGACGCGAAGATGGGCTTCGGCATCGTGACGTCGGCCGATGTGATGCGGCGCGGAGTCGACGAGGTCGCCGACCAGCTCCGCCAGCGCATCGGGGACCGTCCCCTCTACATCTCCATCGACATCGACTGCCTCGACCCGGCGCACGCGCCCGGCACCGGCACCCCGGAGGCGGGCGGCATGACCTCCCGCGAGCTGCTGGAGATCCTGCGCGGCCTGGCGTCCTGCAACCTGGTCTCGGCGGACGTCGTCGAGGTGGCCCCCGCGTACGATCACGCGGAGATCACGTCGGTGGCGGCATCGCACACGGCGTACGAACTGACCACGATCATGTCCCGCCAGATTGCAGAGGCCCGCGCGAAGTGACCCACGACCACGACCTGGTGCTCCGTCCGACGGCCGCCCAGACATCAGCCGCCCTGAACCCGCCCCCCGGGCGCAACGGCGGAGACCTGGTCGTGGAGACGCTGGCCGGGCTCGGCGCGACGACGGTGTTCGGCCTGCCCGGCCAGCACGCCCTCGGCATGTTCGACGCCCTGCGCCGCTCCGACCTGCGGTACATCGGCCTGCGGGTGGAGAACAACGCGGGCTTCGCGGCCGACGCGTACGGCCGGATCACCGGCGAGGCGGCCCCGCTGCTGCTGTCGACGGGGCCGGGCGCGCTGACCTCGCTCGCCGCCCTGCAGGAAGCGGCGGCGGCTTCGGCCCCCGTCCTGGCGATCAGCAGTCAGATCCCGACGGCGGGACTGGGCGGCGGCCGCCACGGCTATCTGCATGAACTGCCGGACCAGTCGGCCTCCTTCCGGGGGGTCGTGAAGTCGGTGCACACGGTCCGCGCCCAGTCGCAGATCCCGTCCGCGATCGCGGAGGCGTGGAAGTCGGCGCTGACGGCCCCGCACGGCCCGGTGTGGGTGGAGATCCCGCAGGACGTCCTGCTGGCTCAGACGTCGATCCCGGTGGTGACCGGCGGCGACGCCTTCCCCGAGGAACTGCCCCCGCGCCCCGAACTGACCGCGGTGGCGGCCGACCTGCTGTCCCGCGCCGCCCGCCCGGCGATCATCGCGGGCGGGGGAGTCGTACGGGCGGACGCGTCGGGCAAGCTGAAGCAGCTGGCGGAGAAGCTCCGGGCCCCGGTCGTGACCACCTTCGGCGGCAAGGGCGCCTTCCCCTGGAAGCACCCGCTGTCCCTCCAGTCATGGCTGGAGGACCGCCACACCACGGACCTCCTGGAGGACGCGGACGTCCTCCTCGTCATCGGCTCGGGCCTGGGCGAACTCTCCTCCAACTACCACACGTTCAAGCCCCGCGGCCGGGTCGTCCAGATCGAGGCGGACCTCGGCAAACTGGAGTCCAACCACCCGGCGCTGGGCATCCACGCGGACGCGCGCCTGGCGCTCCAGGCACTGCTGGAGACGGTCGAGCCGAGGCAGGACGAGACGGCCCACGAGCGCGTCCGGGACCTGCTCTCGCGGGTGCGTGAACGCATCGATTCCCAGGAACTCACCCTGGAACAGGACGTGTTGGCGTCCGTCCGCAAGGCGCTGCCCGCCGACTCCCCGTCCTTCTGGGACATGACGATCCTGTCCTACTGGGCCTGGTCGGCCTTCGACGCGAAGTCCCCGAACACCATGCACTCGGCCCAGGGCGCCGGCGGCCTCGGCTACGCGTTCCCCGCGGCCCTGGGCGCGGCGGCCGCCGACCCCACCCGCCCGGTGCTCGCGGTCTCCGGCGACGGCGGCGCCCTCTACTCCATCGCGGAACTGGCCACGGCCCGCCAGTACGACCTGAACGTCACCTGGCTGATCGTCGACGACGGCGGCTACGGCATCCTGCGCGAGTACATGACCGACGCCTTCGGCGAGGCGACGGCGACGGAACTGACCCGCCCGGACTTCGTGGCGCTGGCGGAGTCGTTCGGGGTGCCGGGGGTGCGTACGGCCCCCGAGACCCTGGCGGCCGACCTCGCCAAGGCGCTGGCGTCCGCCGGCCCGGCAGTGGTCGTTCTCCCGGCGGTCCTGCGGATGTTCGCACCGACGCACCTCGACTGAGATGAAACCCTGGGGGCCCGACCACGCAGCCGGAAAGGCCCCCCATGCAGAGCGCAGCCGACTTCATCGCCGACACCTACGCGCTCGGCACCGGCCCATGGACGATGACACCCGTCACCCGGGGGGCGCTGGGGCAGATCTGGAAGCTGTCGGCGCAAGAGAAGGGGACCGGCTCCTCATGGGCGGTGAAAGAGCTGCTCTTCGGCTGTGACGAGCGTCAGGTCGACCGGGAGGCGGCCCTGCGGAACGCCTCCGAGAAACTGGGGATCTCCTCGCCGCGGCTCCTGCCGAACCGCGACGGCGCGTACGTTTCCCAGCTCACGCCCTCGCTGGGCGGGTCGTACGTGAAGCTGTACGACTGGATCGAGGGCACGGAGGCAGACGGTCGTGAGCCGGCGATGCTGAGCTGGTGCGGCCGGACCCTGGCCCTGCTCCACCGCGCCGGAGCGGGCGCCGCCACCGGGGCGCCGAGTGCCTGGTACGAGCAGTGCCCCCAGGAGGCCGACTGGGAGAAACTGCACGAGGAGACCCGGCGGGCCGGGATGCCGTGGGCGGACGCGCTGGGCCGGTTCATCGCCACGTCGGCGGTGGAGTTGGCGCGGTACGTCACACCGTCGGACCCCGACGGCCTGGTGCTGTCCCATCTCGACATGCGGCCCCAGAACGTGCTGGTCGGCGCGGCCGGGCCGGTTCTCCTCGACTGGGACAACGCGGGACCGATATCGGCGGGGCGCGAACTCGCGCGTGCCGTGTACGTATGGGCGGGCGCGAACGACTTCCACGCCGAATCCGCACGGCGGTTGATGCGGGCGTACCTGGATGCCGGAGGCCCCGCAGCCGTCACGGGCCTGGACTCGTTCTCCATGCTCTTCGCGACGGACCTGAACTTCGTTCACGTACAGGCCGAGTGCGCGGTCGACCCGGCCGTGACCGACGCGCAGCGCGCGTTCGCGAGCGGTCAGGTCGTCGCTTCACTGCGGAACCTGCCGGATCCCGCCGCCGTCTCGCGACTGGCACAAGCTCTTGAAGCGGAGTGCCGTTCCTAGGAACTCGGTGGGCCCGGCCGGCCGGTCGGACGCCTGCGGCCGGGCCCCCGCGTCCCGCCCTACCAGATCGCCTCGACCCACTCCGGGTGGTCGATGAACGGGTTGCGGTTGTGCTGGTAGGTGTCGTAGATGACCTGGTTGCGCTTCTCCTCGAAGGCGCTCGGCGGGTCCGCCTCGTTCCACGCCTTGAGGACGGCGAGCTTGCCCATGTAGGGGTTGGAGCCGTTGCCGACCTTCTCGTTGGGCTCCAGGTCGGCGAAGCCGTCGTCGCCCTCGTAGCGCACGGCCATGTAGAGGATCATGCGGGCCACGTCGCCCCGGTCCGCGGTGCGCGGCGCGAAGGAGTCGGAGTCGACGGTGCTGCCGCCGCCGTTGGTGACGGCGCTGCCGCCGTTGTCGAAGTCCAGGTTGCCGCGGGTGCTGTTGACCTGGACGTCGCAGGCGCGCAGGTGGTGCAGGTCGGTGCCGGGGCCGGTGACCTCGCCGAAGTCCCCGTGGGACTTGGCCCAGGTGTGCTCGCGGTTCCAGTCGCCGACGTCACCGCCGTTGAGGGACTTGCTGCGCGAGACACCGCTGTACAGCAGGATCACGTTGTTGCTGTTGTTCGGGTCCTGGTCGGTGGCCTTGAGGGCGTTCCAGACCGCGGAGTACGAGATCTTCGTCTGGCTGCTGATGATCGTGTGCAGGGAGGACTTGAGGCTCGTCCCCGTCTTGCCGACCGCGTTCTTGTAGTACGTCGTGTCGTACGCGGTCGTCGTGGCCGCGGCCGGGGTCGCGGTCAGCGCGGGGGCGGCGAGAGCGACCATGACGGCGGAGACGGCGAGCGCCAGGGGCTTCCAGCGGCGCGTGCGTATGGGGGTCACGGGCATCGGGGGTGTCCGTTCTACGCGGGTTGAATGGAGGGGGCAATCGGGATCGTGACATGGACATGCGAGCGTGTCCATGAATCGAACATGTCGATCAGGTGACTGAAACCGGCAATTTGCCCTTTGTCTACGCGAGTTGACATACCAAAACGCCCCCGGACCGGAAGGCCAGGGGGCGTTGAGGCTTGTCGGTCGGTGTGGTGTGAGTCGGGGGAGCCGGAGCCAGTCGGATCAGTCGACGTCCGACGCGTCCAGCCGGTAGACCGTCGACTGGTTCTGCTGGTTCTGCTGGTTCTGCTGGTTCTGCTGGATCTGCGTGGACGTGTCCGAGCTGGAGTCCGTGGTGGAGGAGCTGTACTCGCTCTCCTGCACCGCCGTCCCGTTCTTCTGCACCCACTCGGTGACCTCGGAGCTGATGCCAAAGTCACCGCCCATTCCGCCTCCGCCCATGCCGCCGCCACCGAGCTGGATGTAGTGCAGTTCGCCCTTCTCCACCAGTTCCTTGAGCCTCGCGAGGGTCATCGCCTTGTCGCTGCCGGACCAGCCCCACATGGAGATGACGGGCTCGCCGCTGCTCACGATCAGCTGCGCGGCACTCTGCGAACTCGACACCGCCAGCAGCCACTTGGCGCCGTCCTGGTGCTTCTCCAGGTACGAGACGAGTTCGCTGCTCGCGCCGCCCATGTCGCCGCCGCGGCCGGTGCCGCCACCGACGGCCCCGCCGGTGCCTCCGGGAGGCGTACCGCCCGTCGCACCGGTACCGCCGGGAGCCTGGCCGCTCTGGCCGTCGCCCTGGCCGCCGGGCAGTTCACCGTTGCCGCCGCCGGGCGTCATCTGAGCCCCGCCGTCCTGCCCCGGCTGCTGACCGCCCGCCTGGCCGCCGGCCTGGCTGCCCGCCTGACCGCCCTGCTGCGTACCACCGTCCGGCATCTCACCGCCGCCGAAGCCGCCCCGCCCGCCGCCCGCGCCACCGGGGCCACCGCCCGCGCCACCGCCGAAGCCGCTGCCCGTCGACGGCCCGGCGGTCGGGTTCGTACCACCGCCCATTCCGCCTCCACCGCCCGAACCGGACGGCACCGACCAGGCGTACGCCGCCGGGCCCGCCGCCGCGGCGACGACCGCCGCGACCACCGAGGCCGCCAGCAGCCGTACCCGGTTCCCGGAGCGGAAGACGAGCAGACCCGTGATGGCCAGCGCCATGACCACCGCGATCGCCGGCCACAGCCAGGTGTTCCAGCCGGAGGCCCGGCGCAGCAGGACGACGGACCAGATCGCCGTGACCGCCAGGGCCGCCGGCAGCACCCAGGCCCAGCGCCTGTCGGCGCGGAAGGCACGCAGCAGCATGACGCCGCCGCCTCCGCACAGCGCCGCGATGCCCGGGGCGAGCGCGGTCGTGTAGTACGGGTGCATGGTGCCCTCGGCCATGGCGAACGTCAGGTAGTGCAGCGCGGTCCAGCCGCCCCACAGCACCAGCGCGGCCCGCGTCAGGTCGGTGCGCGAGGCACGGCCGCACAGGACGAGACCGCCGACGCAGGCGATCGCCGCGAAGGGGATCAGCCAGGAGATCTGGCCACCGAGGGTGTCGTTGAAGAGGCGTCCGAGTCCGGCCGTACCGGAGAAGCCTCCGCCCCCGCCGCCTCCGCCCCCGCCGTTGCCCTCGCCGCCGAAGATCCGGCCCAGGCCGTTGTAGCCCATGATCAGGTTCCAGGCGGTGCCGTCGGTCGAGCCGCCGATGTACGGCCGTTCGGACGCGGGCAGCAGGGACACGGCGGCCGCCCACCAGAAGCTGGACACGGCGAGCGCCCCGGCCGCCAGGACCAGGTGCACGACCTTCTTCTTCCAGCCGAGCCTCGACGCGTACACGTACACGGCGAAGACGGCCGGCAGGGCGATGTAACCCTGGAGCATCTTGGTGTTGAAGGCGAGCCCGAAGCACACCGCGGAGCCGATGAGCGGCAGGAGCCTGTCATTGCGGACGGCCCGAAGCGCCAGCGCCGCACCACCCACCATCAGCAACACGAGCAGCGTGTCGGGGTTGTTGTCCCGGTTGATGGCGACCGTGATCGGCGTGAGGGCCAGCACCAGCGCGGCGACGGCCGCCGCCGCGTGCCCGAACACCCGCTTCACGGACGCGTGCAGGATCCATATCGTGCCGAGCGCGGCCGCGATCACCGGCGCCATCATCTGCCAGGTGCCGTACCCGAAGATCCGGCACGACAGGCCCATGACCATCAGCGCGAAGGGCGGCTTGTCGACGGTGATGAAGTTCCCGGCGTCCAACGAGCCGAAGAACCAGGCCTTCCAGCTCTGCGTGCCGCTCAGCACGGCGGCACTGTAGAAGCTGTTCAGGCCCGAGCCGGACAGATTCCAGGCGTAGAGCACCGCCGCCAGGATCATGATCGCGACGAGCGCGGGGAGCGACCAGCGGGGCGCCTTGTCCGGAGGCGCCGCGGGCGGGACCGGCGGCGGCAGGTCGGGGGACGCGGTCGTGTGGGGGTGGGGATCGGTGGCTGATGTCACCCGTGCACGATGCATACGCCGGATGGGCGCGGACTGTGCCTTGCCTGGGGGGAGGCTGTGGATGGATGAGATACCGGTAAGAGTGTGGGGCTCGGTGCGCCGACTCGGCCATCCTGAACGCCGTTGGAGTGTCCGCGTTGCCTGCCGCGATATGCCGATGTGATGATTCGCGTCGTGGCGGATCAAGGGGAGAGTGACGCGGCACCCGGGGATATACCCAGGTCCCGCCTGTCCGATTACGTCGAGATGGCGGCACCGCCCACAGGAGCCCAGGGGCGCTCGCAGACAGATCATCCCTCGGTAGACCGATCACCGTTGTCTCAGGCATCCGACGGGCCTTCCGGGCCAGGCGCGCCTGCTTCCGTGGGCCGGTCCGGAAGGAAAGCCCTGTTATCTCGTCGGGGACGGGACCGGCTACCTCTCCCGCGTCGCCGACACCATCGAGAGTGTGCAACTCGGCATGGCGGGCGAACTCCTCGATCACGCCGCCGACATGCTCGGCGACCGCAAAGCCACCTCCGCCCAACTCCACTTCCTGGCAGCCCGCATGGCCGAGGCGCTGCGTGACGTCCACCGCATCGCCGAGAGCCGTGGCGCCCGACTCCACGCACCCGCGTACGCCGACGCATGCTGCGACGCGGACGACAGCAGCCTCCGTAGCGCCGCCGAGAGCCCCGTGCCGGGATCCTGACCGGCACACTTCCCCAGCCCGGGGGCGTACTCGGTATCTCCTGGCACGCCCTCGGGTTCCTGCCTCGGCCGGCGGGGCGGATCGGCCCACGCCTGGTAGATCCGACTGCCTCCGGTAGCGCCCCGTACATCCTTTGCCCAACGCGTTCGCCGATGCGTACAACCATTCACTCGAACTCGTGAGTCAACAGGGGCATGACTCAAGGGATATCGAGACGCGCGAGAGTGCTCGCGGCGGGCGTGGGCGCCGGTGTGCTCATCCCCGTCGTGGCCGCCGCCGCGCCCGCCGCCGCGGCCACGCCGACCGTCAGCTGTACGTCCGCCAAGGCGGGCCTCGCCGACAAGCTGAGGAAGGACATCACCGCGGCCCTCGCGACCCGCAAGGGCACGGTCGCCGTCGGTGTCTACGACCGCACCACCAAGACGACCTGCACCCTGCGCCCCTCGACGGCCTTCGACTCGGCCAGCGTGGTCAAGGTCACCGTGCTCGCCACGTTGCTGTGGGACGCGAAGAAGCACAACCGCTACCTCACCGACCGCGAGACCACGCTCGCCAAGGCCATGATCACCAAGTCGGACAACGCCGCGACCAGCACACTGTGGAAGCAGCTGGGCCTGACGAAGATCAAGGGCTTCCTCACCGCGGCCGGGATGACGCAGACGAAACCCGGCGCGAACGGCTACTGGGGTCTGACCCAGATCACCGTCACCGACGAGCAGAAGCTCCTCAAGCTCGTCACCGCGAAGAACACGGTCCTGAGCGACAACTCCCGTGCCTACATCCTCAAGCTGATGGGCCAGGTCATCTCCTCGCAGCGCTGGGGAACGCCGTACGGGGTGCCGTCCGGGGTCTCCGTCGCCGTCAAGAACGGCTGGCTGGAGCGGGCCACCAACGGCTGGCGGGTGCACAGCGTCGGCGCGTTCAAGGGCAACGGCCACGACTACATGATCACGGTGCTCACGCACGGCAACAGCACCATGAACTACGGCGTCACGACCATCCAGGGCGTCGCCAAGGTCGTCCACAGGGATCTCGCCGCGAGCTGAGGCCACGATGCTTCACGAGCCGGTCTCCCGCCCGTCACCGGCCCGTCCTACCGTGACCTCCATGCGCCTGAGAACCGTACTCGCCACCACCTCCGCGGCCCTGGCGGCGGCCACTTGCCTGACCGCCGCCGGTCCCGCCCACGCCGTCACGAACGCCTGTTCCCCGTCCGTCTCCATCGACCGCTTCTCCGACGCGCTCGACAAGACGACGTACGACGGCACCTTCGTCGGCAACCTCTCCGCGCTCGCCGTGGACAAGGACGGCTCGCTGGCCGCCCTCTCCGACCGGTCGTCCCTGTTCGACCTGGACGCGAAGACACTCCAGCCCGAGGGCGTCGTCCCGCTCGCCGACGAGAACGGCGCCGCCCTCGACTCCGAGGGCCTGGTCGTCGAAGGTGACGGCACCCGGCTGATCACCTCCGAGACCGAACCGTCCATACGTCGCTACAGCCCCGAGGGCAGGATTCTCGACCGCCTCCCCGTCCCGCCCGCCCTCCAGGTCGCCCCGGCCGGCCGGGCCGTCTCCAACGGCACCTTCGAGGGGCTGACGATGCTCCCCGGCGCTCGCACCCTTCTCGCGTCGATGGAGTACGCCCTCTCCGGCGACAGCGCGGGCATCGTCCGCTTCCAGACCTGGCAGCGGACGAAGGGCGGGCACTTCGAGCTCGGCGCCCAGTACGCCTACCGCAGCGACACCGGCCTCGGCGTCCCCGAGGTCCAGGCCACGCCCGACGGCCGCCTCCTCGTCCTGGAGCGCGGCTTCACCTCCGGCGTCGGCAACACCGTCCGCCTCTACCTGGCCGACCCGCGGCGGGCGACCGACACCAGCGGTATCGAGAACCTGACGGGCCAGGACGGCGTACGCCTGATCAAGAAGACCCTGCTCACGGACATCGCGGCCTGCCCGACCCTGGGCGCCACCGCGAAGCAGCCCCAGCCGAACCCGCTCCTCGACAACATCGAGGGCATGGCGATCACGGGCCGGGACAAGGGCGCCCTGAAGGTGCTCCTGGTCAGCGACGACAACCAGAACCCGGTACAGACGACCCGCTTCTACTACCTGCGGGTACGCGTCTGACCTCCTCTACCTGCGGGTGCGCGTCCGACCGCTTCCCTCCCGTTTTGTTGCGGAGGGATGAAATCCGCTTCCTTTCGCGTTGGTGCCTTCCGGACGAGCAGGACGAGCAGGCGAGCAGGACGAACGGAAGGCACCGGCGTGGCAGCGCAACAGGGGGAGAAGCAGAGCTGGGCGCGCAGGCTGGCCGGTTACGCATGGCGACACCGCACGGACGTCGTCCTCGCCCTCGGCTCCTCGCTGGGCGGCATGGCCGTCATGGCGCTGGTCCCGCTGGTCACCAAGGTGATCATCGACGACGTGATCGGCGACCACACCCGGGACATGGCTCCCTGGGCGGGCGCCCTGATCGCCGCGGCCGTCGTCGTCTACGTCCTCACCTACATCCGCCGCTACTACGGCGGCCGCCTCGCCCTCGACGTGCAGCACGACCTGCGGACCGAGATGTTCGGGACGATCACCCGCCTCGACGGCCGCCGCCAGGACGAGCTGTCCACCGGTCAGGTCGTCGGCCGTGCCACCAGCGACCTCCAGCTGATCCAGGGTCTGCTCTTCATGCTCCCGATGACCATCGGGAACATCCTGCTCTTCCTGATCTCCCTGGTGATCATGGCGTGGCTGTCGCTGCCGCTCACGCTGGTCGCGCTGGCCGTCGCCCCGGCCCTGTGGTGGATCGCCAAGCGCAGCCGCAGCAAGCTGCACCCCGCCACCTGGTACGCCCAGGCCCAGGCCGCCGCCGTCGCGGGCGTGGTCGACGGCGCGGTCAGCGGCGTGCGCGTGGTGAAGGGCTTCGGGCAGGAGGACCAGGAGACCGGGAAGCTCCGGGAGGTCGGCCGCCGCCTG
The DNA here is from genome assembly GCF_056820935.1 of Streptomyces sp. Q2. Lineage (NCBI taxonomy): Bacteria > Bacillati > Actinomycetota > Actinomycetes > Kitasatosporales > Streptomycetaceae > Streptomyces > Streptomyces sp. Q2. The sequence goes on from NZ_JBXEJE010000023.1 coordinate 54,838, forward strand.
TTCGCCGGCCGGCTGCGCACCATCCGCTTCAACTCCAGGTACACCCCGGCCCTGCAGGCCGTCCCCGCCCTCGGCCAGGTGGCGATGCTCGCGGTCGGCGGCTGGCTCGCGGTCCGCGGCCACATCACGCTTGGCACGTTCGTCGCGTTCTCCACCTACCTCGCCCAGCTCGTCGGCCCGGTCCGCATGCTCGCCGTGGTCCTCACGGTCGGCCAGCAGGCCCGGGCGGGCACGGAACGCGTCCTGGAGCTGATCGACACCGAGCCGTCGATGCGGGACGGCGGCAAGGAACTTCCCGCCGACGCGCCCGCGACCGTCGAGTTCGACGACGTCGCCTTCGGCTACGACCATGAGCGCCCGGTTCTCGACGGGCTGAGCTTCGAGATCCGCGCCGGCGAGACCCTCGCCGTCGTCGGCTCCTCCGGCTCCGGCAAGTCCACGGTCTCCCTCCTGCTGCCGCGCTTCTACGACGTGACGCGCGGCGCCGTCCTCATCGGCGGGCACGACGTCCGCGAGCTGACCCTCGACTCGCTGCGGGCCGCGATCGGCCTGGTCCCCGAGGACTCCTTCCTCTTCTCGGACACGGTCCGCAACAACATCGCCTACGGCCGTCCGGACGCGACCCAGGAGGAGATCGAGAAGGCCGCACGCGCCGCCCAGGCGGACCGTTTCATCAGGGAACTCCCCGACGGTTACGACACCACCGTCGGCGAGCACGGCCTGACCCTCTCCGGCGGCCAGCGCCAGCGCGTCGCGCTCGCCCGCGCCATCCTGACCGACCCGCGCCTGCTCGTCCTCGACGACGCCACCTCCGCCGTGGACGCCCGCGTCGAGCACGAGATCCACGAGGCCCTCCAGCACGTCATGCGGGGCCGCACCACGCTGCTGATCGCCCACCGCCGCTCCACCCTCAACCTCGCCGACCGCATCGCCGTCCTCGACGGCGGCCGGCTCGCCGACCTCGGCACCCACGAGGAGCTCCAGCAGCGCTCCGCCCTCTACCGCCGCCTCCTCACCGACCCGGACGAACTCGGCGGTGTCTCACCCGGCCACACCCGGCCCGCGGAACCGACGCAGGACACCTCGGTACGGGACGAACTGGACGCCGAGTTCGACGCCGAGAGCGGCATCACGCCCAGGCTCTGGGCGGGGGAGCGCGAGCGCCGGGACATCGCCATGGACGGCACCCCGGCCACCCCCGAACTCCTCGCCGAGGTCGACGCGCTGCCCCCGGCGACCGACACCCCGGGCATCGACGAGGCCCGGGCGGTCGCCGCCGAGGAGTCGTACGGCCTGCGCAGGCTGCTGCGGGGCTTCGGCCTGCCGCTGCTGGTGAGCCTCGTCCTCGTCGCCGTGGACGCCGGGATGGGCCTGCTCCTGCCGGTGATGATCCGGCACGGCATCGACGACGGCGTCACGGACATGGCCCTGGGCGCGGTCTGGGCCGCCTCCCTCCTCGCCCTGCTCAGCGTCTTCGTCCAGTGGGCCGCGCAGGTCGGCGAGATCCGGATGACCGGGCGGACCGGCGAACGGGTCCTGTACTCCCTGCGCCTGAAGATCTTCTCCCAGCTCCAGCGGCTCGGACTCGACTACTACGAGCGTGAGTTGACCGGCCGGATCATGACGAGGATGACGACGGACGTCGACGCCCTCTCGACCTTCCTCCAGACCGGCCTGGTCACCGCGTTCGTCTCGGTCGTCACCTTCTTCGGCATCATGGGCGCCCTGCTGGTGATCGACGTGCAGCTCGCCCTCGTCGTCTTCGCGACCCTGCCCCCGCTGATCATCGCCACGTTCTTCTTCCGCCGGGCGAGCGTGAAGGCGTACGAACTGGCTCGTGAGCGGGTGTCGTTGGTCAACGCCGACCTCCAGGAGTCGGTGTCCGGGCTCCGGATCGTGCAGGCATTCCGCCGCGAGCACGACGGCAGCCGGCGGTTCGCGGAGCGCAGCGACAGCTACCGCCAGGCGCGCATCCGGGGCCAGTGGCTGATCTCGATCTACTTCCCGTTCGTCCAGTTCCTGTCGTCGGTCGCCGCCGCCGCCGTACTGATCGCGGGCGCCGGACGGGTCGACGCGGCGACCCTCACCACCGGCGCCCTGGTCGCGTATCTCCTCTACATCGACCTGTTCTTCGCCCCCGTCCAGCAGCTCTCCCAGGTCTTCGACGGCTACCAGCAGGCGACGGTGTCGCTGGGCCGTATCCAGGAGCTGCTCCAGGAACCGACCTCCACCCAGAACGCCGACGAGCCGCTCGAAGTCCTCTCCCTGCGGGGCGAGATCGCCTTCGAGGACGTCCACTTCGCGTACGGCTCCACCGACCAGCCCGAAGAGGCGTTGACCAACATCGACCTGCACATTCCCGCCGGTCAGACGGTCGCCTTCGTCGGCGAGACCGGCGCCGGCAAGTCGACCCTGGTCAAGCTGGTCGCCCGCTTCTACGACCCGACGGGCGGGCGGGTGACCGTCGACGGCACGGACCTGCGCGCCCTCGACCTCACCTCGTACCGCCACCGCCTCGGGGTCGTCCCGCAGGAGGCCTACCTCTTCCAGGGCACCGTCCGCGACGCCATCGCCTACGGCCGCCCCGAGGCCACCGACGCCGAGGTGGAGGCGGCGGCCCGCGCGGTCGGCGCCCACGAGATGATCGCCACGCTGGAGGGCGGCTACCTGCACGAGGTCGCCGAACGCGGCCGCAACCTCTCGGCGGGCCAGCGCCAGCTGATCGCACTGGCCCGCGCCGAGCTGGTCGACCCGGACGTCCTCCTCCTCGACGAGGCGACCGCCGCCCTGGACCTGGCCTCGGAAGCCCAGGTCAACCAGGCCACGGACCGCATCGCGGGCCGCCGTACGACACTCGTGGTCGCCCACCGGCTGACCACGGCGGCTCGCGCCGACCGGGTGGTCGTCATGGATCACGGCCGCGTCGCCGAGGACGGCACGCACGACGAGCTGCTCGCGCGGGGCGGGCGGTATGCCGAGCTGTGGCGGACCTTCGTGGGCGAGGACGAGCCCGCGGCGGCCTGACGACCCGGAGACCCGGCGGCCCGGCGGCGGCCTCACGCCTGGCGGCCGGACATGGGCAACCATCCGACACCTGTCCCGCGTCCGTACACCAGTACGCTCATCGCGCGATACGGGAGGGACGCCTGTGAACACGGGTGCTGGGATTCGTCGGCGGATGGCGCTCGGCTTGGCCGTGCTGACCGCGTCCGGGCTGCTCGCTGTTGCCGCGCCCGGGGAGGCGCAGGCTGCCGCCTCGGCCTGCGCGGGGCGCAAGGTCAAGTCGTTCCCGTTCTCCACCGGCACCGTGGAGGTGTACAAGCGGCGCGGGTACGTCTGCGCGGTCACGCTGTCCAAGAACCCCGGCACGCGGCGCTACATGATGGTCAGCGTGCAGGCGTACGGCCTCCATCCGGTCGTGGACGAGGGGCAGTACGCGCGCTTCGCCGGACCGAGGGAGACGCACGCCGGTCAGCGCTGCGTGCGGGTCAAAGGGGCGGTGGGCGGCGGATCGTACAAATCCGGCTGGATCCTGTGCTGAACCCCTGACCGCACCCAGACCGAACCCCTGACCGCACCCCAGACCGAACCACAGGCCGAACCACAGGCCGAACCACAGGCCGAACCCACAGACTTCCTACAGGGTTTTCCCCATCAAAAGCCCATCTCCCCTGGTGCTGAGGCGACTTGCTCCGCTAGCTTCCGGCGCACATCTGTACTCACAGGGGAGGGTGCATGCGCAAGGCGCTCAGATGGCTGCTGGCGCTCACGGTGCTCATTGGCACGTTGAGCACGGTGGGGGCGGCCACAGCCGCCGAGCCGGAGGCCACAGGCAGCACAGGCACCACCGGCACCACCGCGGCCACGGACATCAAGGAACAACTCCTCTCCATACCGGGGATGAGCCTGATCGAGGAGAAGCCCTACACCGGCTACCGCTTCTTCGTCCTCAACTACACCCAGCCGGTCGACCACCGGCACCCGTCCAAGGGCACGTTCCAGCAGCGGATCACCGTGCTGCACAAGGACGTCTCCCGCCCGACGGTCTTCTACACCGGCGGCTACAGCGTCTCCACGAACCCGGGCCGCCGCGAGCCGACCCAGATCGTGGACGGCAACCAGGTCTCCATGGAGTACCGCTTCTTCACGCCGTCCCGGCCCGACCCGGCCGACTGGACCAAGCTGGACATCTGGCAGGCCGCCAGCGACCAGCACCGCATCTTCAAGGCGCTGAAGACGATCTACACCAAGAAGTGGATCTCCACGGGCGGCTCCAAGGGCGGCATGACCGCCACCTACTACGAGCGCTTCTACCCGAAGGACATGGACGGAGTCGTCGCGTACGTCGCCCCCAACGACGTCGTGAACAAGGAGGACTCGGCCTACGACCGCTTCTTCGCCACCGTCGGCACCAAGGAGTGCCGCGACCGGCTGAACGCGGTGCAGCGCGAGGCGCTGGTGCGCCGGGAGCCGCTGGAGAAGAGGTACGCGGATTACGCCGCCGCCGAGGGCTTCACCTTCACCACGATCGGCAGCCTGGACCGCGCCTACGAGGCGGTCGTCCTCGACTACGTCTGGGGCTTCTGGCAGTACAGCCTGCTCTCCGACTGCGACACGATCCCGGCGGACGCGAAGAACGCGACCGACGACGACATCTGGACCTCGATCGACACGATCTCCGGGTTCTCCTTCTACACCGACCAGGGCCTGTCGCCGTACACGCCGTACTACTACCAGGCGGGCACACAGCTCGGCGCGCCGACGATCGGGTTCCCGCACATCGAGAAGAAGTACATCCGCTACGGCTACCAGCCGCCCCGGAACTTCGTCCCGCGCGACATCCCGATGAAGTTCCAGCCGTACGCGATGCGTGACGTGGACACCTGGGTGAAGCACAACGCCCGCCACATGCTCTTCGTCTACGGCCAGAACGACCCGTGGGGCGCGGAGCCGTTCCGCCTCGCCAAGGGCGCGAAGGACTCGTACGTCTTCACGGCACCCGGCCTGAACCACGGCGCCAACGTGGCCGGCCTGGTCCCCGACCAGCAGGCGCTCGCCACGGCCCGGATCCTCCAGTGGGCGGGCGTCGCCTCCGCCACCGTCCAGGCGAACCCGTCCGCGGCCAAGCCGCTGGCGAAGTTCGACGCCAAGCTGGACAAGCGGGACGTGGAGCGGGAGCCCGCGCTGCGTCCGTAACTCCCGTGTTGCGCCCGGCCGTCTGCCCCTTCTGGGGGGTCACACAGGCCGGGCGCAGCCCACCGGATGGTCGCCGCCCAGTTGGACGTAGAGGGCCGTCGACAGGGGGCACTGGGTGCGTTTGTCGACCGCCTTGGTCACCTTGTGTTCGGGCTTCTTGTCGCCCTTGCCGTCGCAGGCGGTCTCGCGGACCTGGCCGTCGCCCAGGCCGTAGACGCAGTCGCCGACGATGGTGCGCGGTCCGCCTCCGCCGCCGGGGTCGCCGGGGTGCGGTGGGCTCAGGTTGCGCATGCAGGCGTAGCCCTGGGGGATCGCCCCGTCGCCGTCCTCGTCGGAGCCCTGGCTCTGTTCGCTGATGTGCAGGACGAAGTCGGTGGTCGCGGGGCACTGCGGCCCGTCGGCGACCGTGCCGTCGTGGCGGGCCACGACCCTGGCGGCCGCCCGTTCACCGGTGCAGGCCACCTCGGTGAAACTGGTGGTGCCGAAGGAGCTGCACTCGTCGACCGCGAGGAACACCGCGCCGTACCCGGAGGTCCGCGAGGACGAGGGTGAGGCCCCCGTGCCCAGCCGCCCGTCCTCCTCGCCGCCGCCCGCACCGGACGCCGGTCCCGAACATCCCGCCAACAGGGCGGCCAGCAGCGCCAGCAGGGCGCACACGACCCCCACAGAACATCTCTCGCGCATCGCCATCCCCCCGGGTCCCCCCGCCCAGCGTGACCCGCCGCGGCGGGCACACGCCAGACGTGCAGGGCGCTTTGAGCCTTTTGGGGGTCGTACACCGGTTGCGTGACGTATGAGGGCTACGTCTGATACGACAGCCCGTGCCCGACGGGATACAGCACCCGCGCCGGATCGTCCGCCCGCACCACCGGCACCGGCAGCTTCCCGCGCGGCGACACCCGTCCCGCGATCACCCGGGCGGCGGCCCGCAGTTCGACGTCGGTCCAGGAGTATGCCGCCAGGCAGGCCGGCACGGAGGGCAGGTGGGCCACGTCGTACGGATTGCGGATCGCGACCGCCACCACCGGCTTCCCGGTCGCCACCAGCTGCTCGACGAGCGTCTTCTGGGCGCTGGCCGCGGTGACGTTGTACGTCCCCACCACCACCGCGTCCGCGTCCCGCGCCGCCGCGACGGCCGTGGCGATCGTGGCGGCCGAGGGGGCGGTGCCCGTCGACAGGGCGGTGGCGGTGAAGCCGAGTTCGGTGAGCGCGCCCGCGAGCACCCCGGTGGGCGGGCCGGTCGTCCCCGACGGCGAGGCGGGATCGGCCCCGACGACGAGCACCTTGGCATGCGTACGCCGGGACAGCGGCAGCAGCCGCCCCTGGTTCACCAGCAGCGTGGTCGTCCGCTCCGCGATGCGGTCGGCCGCCGCCAGATGCGCCGCGGTGCCGACCGTGTCGGTGACACCGGCCTGGCTGACGTACGGCTCCTCGAACAACCGCAGCTTCGCCTTCAGCCGCAGCACCCGCAGGACCGACTCGTCCAGCCGCGTCTCGGTGAGCTCCCCGTCCCGTACGGCCTTCAGGACGGCGTTCCACGCGAGGTCGAGGGAGGGCGGGTCGAGGAGCTGGTCCACTCCCGCCCTCAGCGCGAGCACCGGCACACGGTCGTCGCCGTACTTCTCCCGGACGCCCTTCATGCCGAGGGCGTCCGTCACCACGACCCCGTCGTAACCGAGCTCCTCGCGCAGGATGCCGGTGAGGATCGGGCGGGAGAGGGTGGCCGGGTCGCCGGAGTCGTCGAGGGCCGGGACCATGATGTGCGCGGTCATGATCGAGTCGATGCCGGCGCGGATGGCGGCCCGGAAGGGCGGCGCGTCGAGCTCTTCCCACTGGGCGCGGGTGTGGGTGATGACCGGGAAGCCGTAGTGGCTGTCGACGGCGGTGTCGCCGTGCCCCGGGAAGTGCTTGGCGGTCGCGGCGATCCGCGAACGCCGGTAGCCGGCGACCTCGGCGGCGACCAACGTGGCCACGGCGCGCGGCTCGGCACCGAAGGACCGGACGCCGATCACCGGGTTCGCCGGGTTGACGTTCACGTCGGCGACGGGGGAGTAGTTCTGCCGGATACCCATCGCCCGCAGTTCGCGGCCCGCGACGAGGCCGAGGGTGCGGGCGTCGGCGCGGGAGCGGCCGGCACCCATGGCCATGGCGCCCGGGAAGAGGGTGGCGGGCTTCCCGACCCGGCAGACGATGCCGTGCTCCTGGTCGGTGGAGATCAGCACGGGCAGCCCGCGCGGCCGCTCCAGGGACGCCTTCTGGATCCCGTTCGACAGGTCCGCGATCTGGTGCGGACTGCGGGTGTTGTGCGCCCAGCTGAAGTAGATGATGCCGCCGACCCGGTACCTGGCGACCAGTTCGGCAGCCGTGCGCACGCCGAGTTCCCTGAGGTTGGCGTCGATGTCGGCCTGGTCGGGGGCGGTGGCCGAGTGGCCGTAGACCCGCGTCACGAAGAGCTGACCGACCTTCTCCTCCAAGGTCATGCGGGAGACGAGGATGCGGAGGGCCTTGTCGTCGGCGGCGGCGGCGTCGGCCACGGCATCGGCATCGGCATCGGCGACGCCGTACGAGGTTCCGCCGACCGTCAGTGCGGCGGTGGCGCCGGCGGTGGCGGCGAGGACGGTACGTCTGGAGGGGCGTGCGGTGTTTCCCGAGCTTCCTGTGCTTCCCGTGCTGGTGTCGGGCACGTGTGCTCCTTCCGGAGGAGAGCCACTGAAGGAAACTTCCGAGAGGTCACCAATATCCGGGAAGTTTCTGCCGGTCAAGGGAGCGCACAGTAACCAGTAAGGGGCCGCCATCGGCGCAGTTGGAGGGGGGCGCGCCGATGGCGGCGTGCTGCCGGCCGCGGTACGGCGGAGAGGGTGGGTCAGCGTTCGCAGCCAGCAGCGAGGCCGACACCGCACCACGGTGACTCTCCGACAGCTTGCGGGTTGGACGAGCGGGGGCGGGGCCAGGTTCCCCGCTCGGGCCGTATTTCCGAAGTTGGTGGGCCTGGGGCCGGTGGGTTGAACGGGGCGTGGCGAAACGCGTTCCATCCCGTGGACGTCCCGGCGCGGGACGCGGAGGTGGGGCGATCATCGGGGCATGCCCGTAGTCGACATCCCAGGCTCGAAGTCCATCACCGCCCGCGCCCTCTTCCTGGCGGCGGCGGCCGACGGTGTCACCACCCTCGTACGACCGCTCCGCTCGGACGACACGGAGGGCTTCGCCGAGGGCCTGGTACGGCTCGGGTATCGGGTCGGCCGGACCCCGGGCGCCTGGCAGGTCGACGGCCGCCCCCAGGGCCCGGCGGTGGCCGAGGCGGACGTGTACTGCCGCGACGGCGCGACCACGGCCCGCTTCCTGCCGACCCTGGCGGCGGCCGGCCACGGCACGTACCGCTTCGACGCGTCGCCCCAGATGCGCCGACGCCCGCTGCTCCCCCTGACCCGCGCCCTGCGCGACCTGGGCGTGGACCTGCGGCACGAGGAGGCGGAGGGCCATCACCCGCTGACGGTGGTGGCGGCGGGCGTCGAGGGCGGCGAGGTCACGCTGGACGCGGGCCAGTCCTCGCAGTACCTGACGGCGTTGCTGCTGCTGGGCCCGCTGACCCGGACCGGTCTGCGGATCGAGGTGACGGACCTCGTCTCGGTGCCGTACGTGGAGATCACCCTCGCGATGATGCGGGCGTTCGGGGTGGAGGTGCGCAGGGACGGGAACGTCTTCGTCGTCCCGCCGGGCGGTTACCGCGCGACGACCTACGCGATCGAGCCCGACGCGTCCACCGCAAGCTACTTCTTCGCGGCGGCGGCCGTGACGGGCGGCGAGGTCACGGTCCCGGGCCTCGGGACGGGGGCACTCCAGGGCGACCTGGGCTTCGTGGACGTGCTGCGGCGGATGGGCGCCGAGGTGTCGGTCCGCGCGGACGGCACCACGGTCAGGGGAACCGGCCGGCTGGACGGCCTCACGGTCGCCATGCGGGACATCTCGGACACCATGCCGACCCTGGCCGCGATCGCCCCCTTCGCCTCCGGTCCGGTACGGATCGAGGACGTGGCGAACACCCGCGTCAAGGAGTGCGACCGCCTGGAGGCCTGCGCGGAGAACCTGCGACGGCTGGGCGTGGCGGTGGAGACGGGTCCGGACTGGATCGAGATCCGCCCGGGGCTGCCCGCCGCCGCCTCCGGCACGGAGATCACGTCCTACGGCGACCACCGCATCGTCATGTCGTTCGCGGTCACCGCGCTGCGGGTGCCGGGTATTTCGTTCGACGACCCCGGATGCGTACGCAAGACTTTCCCCGGTTTCCACGAGGAGTTCGGGGCGCTGCGCGCACGGCTGTGAGAGGCGGCAAAGGGTGAGCTTCAAGCTGGAGGGGCCGGTCCTGGAGGGGACGCTGGTCCGCCTGGAACCGCTGGAGCACCGGCACGCGGCCGGGCTGGCGACGGCGGCGGAAGCGGACCGGGGCACCTACGAGTTCACCTGGGTGCCGAGGGCCGACGAGGTCGGCGCCTACATCGACGCCCAGCTCGCCCGCGCGGCCACGGGACGACTCGCGCCCTACGTCCAGGTCTCGACGCTCACGGGACAGGTGGTCGGCGCCACCTCCTACTGGGAGCCGCGCTCCTGGCTGACGGACGACCGGCTCGACGCCGTCGAGGTCGGCTTCACCTGGCTCGCCGGCCCGGCCCAGGGCACGGGCGTCAACGCCGAGGCCAAACTCCTGCTGTTCGGGCACGCCTTCGAGAAGTGGGGCGTGTCCCGGGTGGACCTGAAGACGGACGCCCGCAACGAGCGCTCCCGTGCGGCGATCCAGAGCGTCGGCGCCCGCTTCGAGGGCGTCCTGCGGAACTGGTCCCGCTCCTGGGCACCGGGCGAGAACGGCCGGCTGCGCGACTCCGCGATCTTCTCGGTCACGGCGGCGGAGTGGCCTGAGTGCCGGGGGCGGCTGGAGGAGCGGGTGGCGGGGTTCGTGGCGCGTGCGTAGGGAGCGGGTGGCGGGGTTCGTGGCGCGTGCGTAGGGAGCCGGCGGTGGGGTTCGTGGCGCGTGCGTAGGGAAGTGCACGTGACGTCGTTCCGGGGAGCGTGCTTCGAGGCCGCCCGGGAGACCGGGGCCGCCGTCGAGGTGCTCGCCTTCCCCGGCATCTCCAGCTTCCACGCGGTCACGATCACCGGCCGCGGCGAGGCGCACACCGTTCTGCGCCATGCGGCCCTGCCACTCGTCGCCGTCACGGCCACGAAGCCCGTCCCCGGGCGACCGGTGGCGGGCTTCGTGGACCCAGCGGCCTGGGCGGCCCGCTTCGAGGCCGTCGGCCTCCGGGTCCTGCCTGTCCGCGAGCTCGGGACGCCGATCGCCGAGGTGGATGTCCACGGTCTGCCGGCGGCGGAGTACACCGCCGACATCCGTTACCGGCGGCCCGATGTGCTGAGCGACCTGCTGTTCAACTGGTGGGACTGAGCCCCGACTTGCCGGACACCCCGGCGGCGGACACCCCGGCGGCGGACGCCACCAACTCGTCCCGCCGAGGCCCGCCCCGGACCGCCCACACGGCACCGCGCCAGCCCTGTCACGTCCCCCACCGCCCCGGCTCCGCGCTACGCGGACTCGTTGAGCAGCCGGGCCAGGTGGTCGCGGCCCGCGCGCAGCAGGTCGGGGAGCGGGGCGGCAGCCTCGTACCACCGCTTCTCGTACTCCCAGCACAGCCAGCCGTCCCAGCCGTGGCGGGACAGGACGTCGACGCACTCGGTGAGGGGGAGGACGCCGGCGCCGAGGCGCAGGGGGGTCGTGTCGTCGGGGGAGGCGATGTCCTTGACCTGCACGTATCCGAGGTACGGCGAGAGGGCCGCGTACGTCTCCGAGGGCTGTTCGCCGCCCAGCCAGGTGTGCATGACGTCCCAGAGGGCGCCGACCTGACGGTGGCCGACCGGGCCGAGGACGCGGATGGCGTCGGCGCCGGTGCGGTGCGAGTCGTGGGTCTCGAGGAGGATGCGGACGCCGACGTCGCCGGCGTACTCGGCGGCCGTGCCGAGGCGCCGGGCGGCCGTGGCGTCGGCCTCCTCCCGGCTCTGCTGGGCGGCGCCGCCGGGGAACACCCGGATGAAGGGGGCGCCCAGGTCGCGGGCGAGGTCGAGCAGACGCCGCATCTCCTCGATCACGGGGGCGTCGTCGCCAGGCGCGGCCACCCGCGCGTACCCCGCGATCCCCAGGATCTCCACGCCCGCTTCCTTGAACTCGGCGGCCACGTCCGTGCGTCGGGCGAGGTCGAGACCGGGATGGACCGGCTCCTCCGGATCCGCGCGCAGTTCGACACCGTGGTAGCCGTACGTGGTCGCGAGTCGCAGCACTTCGGGGAGGGGCAGGCCGGGGACACCGAGGGTGGAGAACGCCAGTTTCATGGTCCCTACTGTCACTCGCCGGTGCCGCTGAGGTCCAGGCGCCAGTCCTGGCCGTTCAGGTCCTTTCCGAACGAGCGGTGGGCTTTCTCGGCGACGAGGACGAAGCCGTGGCGCTGGTAGATGCGGCGGGCGGAGGAGAGGACGTCGTTGGTCCACAGGACCAGGTCGCGGTAGCCGACACCGCGCGCGAAGTCGACGACCGCCCCGACCAGCCGGTCGCCGATGCCGAGCCCGCGCGCGTCCGGCTCGACCAGCAGCAGCCGCAGCCGGGCGGTGGCGGGCGCCTCGTCCCGTACGCACATCACACAGCCCACCGGCCGCCCGTCCAGCTCGGCGATCCACACCCGCTCCAGGTGCGGGTCGTGGTCCTCCGCGAAGTCGGCGACGATCCTCGCGACCAGCCCCTCGTAGTCGGCGTTCCAGCCGTACTCCGCCGCGTACAGCGCGGCGTTGCGCTGCACGATCCAGCCGAGGTCGCCGGGTCCCGGTTCGCGCAGGACGACGTCCTCGCGGCGGGGCGGGCGGCCGTCGGACAGGAGCTCCCGCACGGTCCGCATGGCCTCGGAGAGGCGGGGTCGCTCGGCGGACGGCACGGTGGCCAGCAGCGCGCCGACGCTTTCGTTCGCCCGCTCGGCGAGCAGGCCGGCGGTCTCGCGTCCGTGTGCGGTGAGCGAGACGTGGCGCCGGCGGGGGTCGAGGTCGGAGGGAGCTCGCTCGATCAGTCCGTCCTGCTCGAACTTGTTCAGGATCCGGCTCAAGTACCCGGCGTCCAGCGAGAGTTCGCCGCGCAGATCGGCCGCGTCCGTGCGCGGGGAGTGCGCCAGCTCGTACAGGACGCGGGACTCGGTGAGGGTGTAGGGGGCGTAGAGCCTGCGGCTGTAGTCGAGGGCGCCGATGACGTTCGTGTAGAAGCGGTTGAAGGCACGGATGTCCTGGACGGTCATGATCATCGACCCCCGGATGGTTGACTCAGTCAGAGATACCGTCGGACCGAGCCTAAGCCGAGGGCGGGCCGCGCGTCCATGCCGCCGCGGCGCCCGGCCCTCGTCCTCCGGAGCTTTTACGCGTCCTGGGCGGCGGCCCGGTACACGCACACCTGCGTGCCCGTCGGCGCGGTCGCCGTCGACACCAGCTCGAAGGCGGCCTTGGTCCCGTCGTCCGGGAAGATCGACTTGCCGCCGCCGAGGATCACCGGCATGACGATGAGCCGCAGCTCGTCGACCAGGCCCTCGCTCAGGAGCGTGCGGGCGAGCGTGGGACTGCCCATGATCAGGAGGTTGCCGCCGTCGCTCTCGCGCAGCTTGCGGAGGTGGGCGACGGCCTCGTCACCGGCGATACGGGTGGTGTTGTCCCAGGTCAGCTGGTCGTCCGTGAGCGTCCGGGACACGACGTACTTCGGGATGGAGTTCATCCGGTCGGCGAAGGGGTCACCCGCCCGCTCCGGCCACGCCCCCGCCATCGCCTGCCACGTCCGCCGCCCGAACAGCAGCGCGTCCGCCTCCCGCAGCGCCCCGTCGAAGGCCCCGCCGACCACCTCCGGGTCGAAGAACGGGTGCGTCCAGCCACCGTGAGCGAACCCCCCGTCGGTGTCCTCCTCCGCCCCGCCGGGCGCCTGCACGACGCCGTCCAGGCTGATGAACGCGGTGATGAAGATGCGCATGGGACTCACTCCAGCTGCTCGCGGATGCCGTGATCGGCGATTACGGCTGTACAGACCAGGGTGCGGCGCAAAACTCATCGGTGCGCATCATCCAGCCCGTCCGGCGTTTGAGGACGAGGCCCCTTCAGGGCTGACAGCGGGTCTGGGGGCGCAGCCCCCAGAGCGAGGCCCACCCCTCGACCGACCGAGACGGGCGGCGGGGTGGGCAAAGGCCCGGGGGTCCGGGGGCGGAGCGCCCCCGGTGGACGAACGCCGCGTCACCCCACAGGCGCCGGCAAGCTCACCCCCGCGGCGCCCCGGAGGACCCCCGCACCATCAGCTCCCCGCGGATCGTCGCGATCCCGCCCGGCGGCGGCTCCTCGCGCCCCATCGCGATGCGCCCCGCCCGCACCCCCGCCTCCGCGAGCGGCAGCCGTACCGTCGTGAGAGCGGGCACCGCGTCGATGCTGAAGGGAAGGTCGTCGAACCCGGCCACCGACACGTCGTCCGGAATCCGCAGCCCGGAGTCCCGCAGCGCCGCGCACGCCCCCAGCGCGACGGAGTCGTTGGCCGCCACCACCGCCGTCAGCGACGGATCCCGCCGCAGCAGCTCCAGGGTGGCCTCGTAACCGGACCGCCGGTCGTACCGCCCGTAAACGGTCCAGCGCGCGTCCTCGTCGATGCCGTGGGCCTCCAGCGCCTCCCGGTGTCCCTCCAGCCGGTGGCGGGTCGTCGTACGTTCCTCGGGACCCGCGATGTAGCCCAGCCGCCGGTGTCCGAGCCCGATGAGGTGCTCGGTCAGCTCCCGCCCGCCGCCGCGGTTGTCGAAGGTCAGTGCGATCGCCTGGGTGTCGGGCGCCGGCGGTCTCCCGCACAGCACCACCCGCGTCCCCGCGTCCGCCATCTTGCGCAGCTTCGAGGTCATGGCCGCCGCGTGCGGCACGTTCTCCATGGCGCCGCCGGTCAGTACGACGGCCGCCGCCCGCTGCCGCTGCAGCAGCGTGAGGTAGGTCAGCTCGCGCTCCGGGGAGCCCCCGGTGTTGCACACGACCGCCAGCCGCTCGCCCCCCGCGCGCCCGCCCGGCCCGCCGATCTCCGACTGGATGGCGCCGGCCATGATCCCGAAGAACGGGTCGGCGATGTCGTTCACCAGGATGCCGACCAGGTCGGACGTGGCCGCGGCCAGGGAGCTCGCCGGCCCGTTCAGCACGTAGTCCAGCTCGTCCACGGCCCGCAGCACCCGCTCACGGGTGGTCGCCGCCACGGGGTAGTTCCCGTTCAGTACGCGCGACACCGTCGCGGGGGAGACCTGGGCGCGGGCCGCCACGTCCGCCAGGGTCACCGTCATCTCGTCGTCCTCCGGTCGCGCATCTCGTCGTACCTCGTCGTACACACACCGACCAACGCCGGTCCCTCGTTGTAGAGGTGGGCCAACGGTGTCGAGCAGACCTTAAAGCCCCAGCCCCCGGTTGTTCGCCCCCTCGAACAACTCAACCCCGTCACGGTCTTGTCTGGACCGCTGCTCAGAGGCTAGCTTCTCATCAGATAGAAAGCGCTTGCTGTAACGCTCATCAGCAGGGCGGGAATCCGACGCCCCGGCCTAGGCGTACGCGGCGCGCACAACCGCGTACGACACGCGCGCGAACGCCGCGTACGACGCCTACGAAGGGAATGACGTGACACGCAAGACGGTGCGTATCGCCATGAACGGCGTGACCGGGCGCATGGGCTACCGCCAGCACCTGGTCCGCTCCATCCTGGCCCTCCGCGAGCAGGGCGGCCTCGACCTCGGCGACGGCACCGTGCTGTGGCCGGAGCCGATCCTGGTCGGCCGCCGTGAGCCCGCCCTGCGCGCGCTCGCCGAGCAGCACGGCCTGGAGCACATCTCCACGGACCTGGACGCGGTCCTCGCCGACCCGACGGTCGACATCTACTTCGACGCCCAGGTCACCTCCGCCCGAGAGGAGGCGCTCCAGAAGGCGATCGCCGCGGGCAAGCACATCTACACCGAGAAGCCGACCGCCACCGGCCTCGAAGGTGCCCTGGAACTCGCCCGCCTGGCCAACGCCAAGGGCATCAAGCACGGCGTGGTCCAGGACAAGCTCTTCCTCCCGGGCCTGCTCAAGCTCAAGCGCCTCATCGACGGCGGCTTCTTCGGCCGCATCCTGTCCGTCCGCGGCGAGTTCGGCTACTGGGTCTTCGAGGGCGACTGGCAGGCCGCCCAGCGCCCGTCCTGGAACTACCGGGCCGAGGACGGCGGTGGCATCGTCGTCGACATGTTCCCGCACTGGGAGTACGTCCTGCACGAGCTGTTCGGCCGCGTGAAGTCCGTCCAGGCCATCGCCACCACCCACATCCCGCAGCGCTGGGACGAGAACGACAAGCCCTACGACGCCACCGCCGACGACGCCGCCTACGGCATCTTCGAGCTCGACGGCGGCGCCATCGCCCAGATCAACTCCTCGTGGGCGGTCCGCGTCAACCGCGACGAACTCGTCGAGTTCCAGGTGGACGGCACGGAGGGCTCGGCGGTGGCCGGACTCAGGAACTGCCGGGTCCAGCACCGGTCAGCCACCCCCAAGCCGGTCTGGAACCCGGACATCCCGGCCACCGAGGTCTTCCGCGACCAGTGGCAGGAAGTGCCCGACAACGCCGAGTTCGACAACGGCTTCAAGGCCCAGTGGGAGCTGTTCCTCCGGCACGTCTACGCCGACGCGCCCTACCACTGGGACCTGCTGGCCGGCGCCCGTGGTGTCCAGCTCGCCGAGCTGGGCCTGAAGTCGTCCGCCGAGGGCCGCCGTCTCGACGTTCCGGAGATCGCGCTGTGACCATCCAACTCCCCGACTCCAAGGGCGGGTTGCGGACCTACGAGCCCCGCCCCGAACCCCTCGCCGTCACCTCCGGCGCCCCCTTCACCTCCCGTACGGTCTTCTCGGCGGCCCACGTGGTGGCCGACCCGTACGCGGACGTGTCGCCCGACTCGCCCGCCGCCGTCGACTGGGACGCCACCCTCGCCTTCCGCCGCCACCTGTGGTCCCACGGACTCGGCGTCGCCGAGGCCATGGACACCGCCCAGCGCGGCATGGGCCTGGACTGGGCGGGCGCCGCCGAGCTGATCCGCCGCAGCGCCGCCGAGGCCAAGGCGGTCGGCGGGCTCATCGCGTGCGGTGTCGGCACCGACCAGATCGCCTCCGGGACGCTGGAAGAGGTCCGCGCGGCCTACGAGGAGCAGCTCGCCCTCGTCGAGGAGTCCGGCGCCCAGGCGATCCTGATGGCCTCCCGCGCCCTCGCAGCGGCGGCCAAGAGCCCCGAGGACTACCTCGACGTCTACGGCCACCTGCTCCGCCAGTCCACCGAGCCGGTGATCCTGCACTGGCTGGGCCCGATGTTCGACCCGGCGCTGGAGGGCTACTGGGGCTCGACGGACCTCGACGCCGCCACCGACACCTTCCTCGAGGTCATCGCCGCCCACCCCGACAAGGTCGACGGCATCAAGGTCTCCCTGCTGGACGCCCAGCGCGAGATCGACCTGCGCCGCCGGCTCCCCAAGGGCGTGCGCTGCTACACGGGCGACGACTTCAACTACCCCGAGCTGATCGCGGGCGACGAGCGGGGCTTCAGCCACGCGCTGCTCGGCATCTTCGACCCGCTGGGGCCCCTGGCGGCCGAGGCGGTACGGGTGCTGGACACCGGCAACGTGCCCGGCTTCCGCGAACTGCTCGACCCCACCGTCGAGTTGTCCCGTCACCTCTTCCAGACGCCGACCCGCTTCTACAAGACGGGCGTGGTGTTCCTGGCGTGGCTCGCGGGCCACCAGGGCCACTTCACCATGGTCGGCGGCCTCCAGTCGGCCCGCTCCCTCCCGCACTTCGCCCGCGCCTACGAACTCGCGGACGGGCTGGGCCTGTTCCCCGACCCGAAGCTGGCCGAGGAACGCATGAAGACCCTGCTGAGCCTGTACGGAGTGACCCAGTGAGCACCGGACTCGAACGCTTCTCGATCAACCAGATGACGGTCAAGCAGCTGTCGATGCCCGAACTGGTCGACACCTGCCTCGACCTGGGCGTACCGGGAATCGGCCTCTGGCGCGAACCGGTCCAGTCGTACGGTGTGGAGGCGACGGCGAAGCTGGTGCGCGACGCCGGCCTGAACGTCACCACCCTGTGCCGCGGCGGCTTCCTCACGGCGATCGACCCGGACGAGCGCGCCGGCGCCCTGGACGACAATCGCCGGGCGGTCGACGAGGCCGCCACCCTCGGCACCGACGTGCTGGTCCTGGTCTCCGGCGGGCTGCCCGCCGGCTCCAAGGACCTGCGCGGCGCACGGGAGCGGATCGCCGACGCGCTCGGCGAACTGGGCCCCTACGCGGAGGAACACGGCGTGAAGCTGGCCATCGAGCCGCTGCACCCCATGTACGCCGCCGACCGCTGCGTGGTCTCCACCCTCGCGCAGGCCCTCGACCTCGCGGAACGCTTCCCGGCCCACCAGGTCGGCGTCACGGTCGACACGTACCACATCTGGTGGGACGACGCCGCACCCGAACAGATCGCCCGCGCGGGCGCCGGCGGCCGTATCCACACCTTCCAGCTCGCCGACTGGACCACCCCGTTGCCGGAGGGCGTCCTCAACGGCCGCGGCCAGATCGGCGACGGCTCCATCGACATGCGGGAGTGGAAGGCCCACGTCGAGGCGGCCGGCTACACCGGCCCCATCGAAGTCGAGCTGTTCAACGACGGGTTGTGGGCCCGCGACGGGCGGGAGGTACTCGCGGAGACCGCGGCACGGTTCGTGGAGCACGTGATCCGATGAGCGCGTGAGCGAGGCGAACGCGTCACCGGGCCCCCTGGACGAGGCGACGGCCGCCGGGCGGGGACGCCCGGCGGCCCGGTGGCCGTACCCCCTACGTTCTGCCGTGCCCCTGGGCCGGACGGCCTGAAAAAAAATCCGCGGAACCCGTGCAACCCTTTCCGCCCATGCCGTGTCGTACATGGCATCAGGACTTCTCGGAGGGGGATCCGGGGGGATCGCGGGGGTTCTGATGCGGAGGGGAAAACCCGAGGGGGGCCGGTCGACGGACCGGACCCCCTCGAAGTTTTTTCCCGCCCGGTGGCACCGAGTCTCAGAAGAAGACCCCGCACCGCAGCAGCACGTTCGCGTACGGGCGTGCTTCACCGGTCCGGACGACCAGGCGTGCCCCCGCCGACAGCTCCTTGAGCCGCTCGTGCGGGACCAGGGCGAGGCCCGGGAAGCGGTCGCCCAGCAGTGCCGAAGCCTCCGCGTTCGCGTCCCGTACCTCCGTCGCCGCCGTCGCGCCCTCCACCACCAGCTCGGCCAGCAGCCCGTCCAGCACCTCGGAGAAGGACGGCACCCCGGCCCGGAAGGCGAGGTCGACGATCCGCGGCCCGTCGGGGAGCGGCATGCCGGCGTCGCACACCAGCACCCCGTCCCCGTGGCCCAGCTCGGCGAGGGCGCCGGAGAGATGGCGGTTCAGGATCCCGCCCTTCTTCACAGGGCCTCGACCTCGGCCGCCGTGGGGAACGACTCCTGCGCGCCCCGCCGGGTCACCGCCGCCGCCCCGACCCGCGACGCGTACGCCGCCGCCTCCTCGAGCGACGCGTCGGCGCCGAGCCGCCAGGCCAGCGCCGCGGTGAACGCGTCACCGGCTCCCGTCGTGTCCACGGCGGTCACCTTCACGGACGGGACACGGGTCACGCCCTGCGAGGACGCCACCAGCGAGCCCTCGGCGCCGAGGGTCACCACGACCGACCGGGGGCCCTTCGCGAGCAGGCTCCGCGCCCAGTCCTCGGGCCGCTCGCCGACGCGGGCGTCCCCGAGGATCACCTTCGCCTCGTGCTCGTTGACGATCAGCGGGTCGCAGGCCGCCAGGATCTCCGGTGGGAGGGAGCGCGGTGGTGACGGGTTGAGGACGAAGCGGCAGTCCGGCGCCAGGTTCCGTACGACCTCCACGACCGTCTCCAGCGGGATCTCCAGCTGCGTCGACACCACGCGCGAGGCGTGGATGGCACCGGCGGCGGCCCGCACGTCCGCCGGCGTCAGCCGGCCGTTCGCGCCCGGCGAGACCACGATGCTGTTGTCGCCCGACGGGTCCACCGTGATCAGTGCGACCCCGGTCGGCGCGCCGCCCACCAGGACGCCCGCCGTGTCGACGCCGGCCGCCCGCTGCGAGTCGAGCAGCAGCCGGCCGTGCGCGTCGTCGCCGACCCGGGCCAGGAGGGCCGTACGGGCGCCGAGGCGGGCGGCGGCGACCGCCTGGTTGGCGCCCTTGCCGCCCGGGTGGACGGCCAGGTCGGAACCGAGGACGGTCTCTCCGGCGCCGGGCCGTCGTTCGACGTCGATCACCAGGTCGGCGTTGGCCGACCCTACGACCAGTAGGTCGTGGTCGTACATGAATGGACTCCCCTAGTGAGTGACTCGGGGCGGGCGGCCCGGTGCCGCCCGCCCGCTCGCCGATGTCAGCCGCCGAAGCCGGCCACTGTCAGCCGCTGAAGCCGGCCACGTTCTCCTTCGTGACCACCTTCACCGGCACCTTCACCGTCTCCTCGACCTTCTCGCCTTTCAGCGCCTTCAGCGCGTTGTCCACGGCGATCCGGCCCAGCTGGGTCGGCTGCTGCGCCACGGACGCGTACAGCGTGCCCGCCGCGACCGCCTTGAGGCCGTCCGGGGTGCCGTCGAAGCCGACGACCTGGACGGACGTGCCCGCCTTGGAGCCCAGCGCCTTGATCGCGCCGAGGGCCATCTCGTCGTTCGCGGCGATGACGCCCTGGACGTCCGGGTGCGCCTGGAGCAGGTTCGACATCACGTCGAGGCCCTTGGTGCGGTCGAAGTCCGCGGGCTGCTGGGCCACCACCTGGATGCCCGGGTAGGCCTTGAGGCCCTTGGCGAAGCCCTCGGCGCGCTCCCGGGCGGCGGAGGTGCCCGCCTGGCCCTGCAGGATCACGATCTTGCCCTTGCCGCCCAGCTTCTCGGCGACCGTCTTCGCGGCGAGTTCGCCGCCCGCGACGTTGTCGGAGGCGACCAGGGCGTCGGTGGTGGCCTTGTTGACGCCCCGGTCGACGGCGACGACCGGGATCTTCGCCTTGTCGGCGGACCGTACCGACGGGCCCGCCGCGTCCGAGTCCACCGGGTTGACGATGATCGCGTCGAAGCCGGAACTGGTGAAGTTCTGCAACTGGTTGGCCTGCTGGGAGGCATCGTTCTGCGCGTCCGTGACGGTCAGGTCCACGCCCTGCTTCTTCGCCTCGGCCTGGGCGCCCGCCCGGATCTGCACGAAGAAGGGGTTGTTGAGGGTGGACAGCGACAGGCCCATCTTCGGGGTCGAGGACGACGCGCTGCCGCCGTGCAGGAACGAGGTCGCGCCGACGATCGCCACGGTGACCACCGCGGCCAGCGCGTACGTCGTCGCCTGCTTGCCCCTGCCCCCGCCGGACACGCTCGCGGCCAGCGGGGTCGAGCCGGCCTTGCGGCGCAGGGTGTCGAGCAGCACGGCCAGCGCGATCACGACACCGATGACGACCTGCTGCCAGAAGGCGGACACGGACAGGAGGTTGAGCCCGTTGCGCAGCACGGCCAGGATCAGCGCGCCGATCAGCGTGCCGGACGCCTTGCCGGTGCCGCCCGCGAGTGAGGCGCCGCCGATGACGACCGCGGCGATCGCGTCCAGTTCGTAGCCGTCGGCGGCCTGCGGCTGCGCGGAGGACAGCCGGGAGGCGAGCACGACGCCCGCGGCGGCGGCGAAGACGCCGGACAGGGCGTAGATGGCGAGCTTCTGCCTCTTCACGCGCAGGCCGGACAGCCGGGCGGCCTCCTCGTTGCCGCCGATCGCGTACATGGAGCGGCCGATGTACGTCCGGCCGAGCACGAAGGCGGCGATCAGCCCCATCACGATCATCACGAGCACCGGGACCGGCAGCCAGCCGCCGAGGGTGTCCCCGAGGTGCGAGACGGAGTCGGGGAAGGCGATCGGGGAGCCCTCGGAGATCACCAGCGACAGTCCGCGGGCCACCGACAGCATGGCGAGCGTCGCGATGAACGGCGGCAGTTTGCCGTAGGCGATGAGGAAGCCGTTGACCAGGCCGGCCGCGATGCCGGTGGCGACCGCCAGGACGACCGCCATGGCAACCGGGACGCCGTGCGAAGTGGCGCTCCAGGCAAGGACGGTGGCCGACAGGGCGGCCACCGAGCCGACCGACAGGTCGATGCCCGCCGAGACGATCACGAAGGTCACGCCGAAGGCGAGGATGGCGGTCACGGCCGCCTGGACACCGACGTTGAGCAGGTTGTCCGTGGTCAGGAAGTCGCCCGACAGCGCCGACATGGCGACGACGAGGACGATCAGCGCGGTCAGCGCGCCGTTGTCGAGGAGCAGGCGGCGGACCGCCGCGGCGCCACCGGCGCCCGTTGTGCTGGTGAGCGTGTCAGCGGCCACGGCCGGCCTCCGGTTCTGTGGTGGTGGGGTTGCTTACGGCGAGTGCCATCACCGCGTCCTGCGTGGCCTCGTCCGCGGACAGTTCGCCCGCGATCCGGCCCTGGGCCATCACCAGCACCCGGTCGCTCATGCCGAGCACCTCGGGCAGATCGCTGGAGATCATCAGGACGGCGGCACCGGCGGCCGTCAGTTCGTTGATCAGCTGGTAGATCTCGACCTTGGCGCCGACGTCGATCCCGCGTGTCGGCTCGTCGAGGATCAGCACCTTGGTCTCGGCGAGCAGCCACTTGCCGATGACGACCTTCTGCTGGTTGCCGCCGGAGAGCGTCCTGACGTGCTGGCCGAGTCCGGCCATCCGCACGCCGAGCTGCTCGGCGATCCGCGCGGCAGACTCGCGCTGGCCCTTGAGGTCGACGAGCCCGGCGCGGGTCGCCGACCGCATGGTCACCAGCCCGAGGTTCTCCTCCACAGACGCGTCCAGCACCAGCCCCTGGCCCTTGCGGTCCTCGGGGATCAGTCCGATACCCGAGGTCATCGCCGCGTTGACGTCGTCCTTGGGGACCGGGGCACCGGAGACCTTCACGGCCCCCTTGTCGTACGGGTCCGCCCCGAACACGGCCCGTACGACCTCCGTACGGCCCGCTCCGACCAGCCCCGCGACACCGACGACCTCGCCGGCGTGCACCTCGAAGGTGACGTCGCGGAAGACACCGTCCCGGGTGAGGCCCTCGACGGTGAGCAGCGCGGTTCCGGCCCCCGCCTCGACGGCGGCCCGCTCGCGTGGGTACTGCTGCTCGATCGACCGCCCCACCATCAGGCGTACGAGCTCGTCCTCGGGCGTGTCGGCGGGGACCTCCCCGACGCTCCTGCCGTCGCGGATGACCGTCACCCGGTCTCCCAGGGCGGCGATCTCCTCCAGGTGGTGCGTGATGAAGACGATGCCGACCCCGTCCTCGCGCAGCCTGCGCACGATGGAGAAGAGCTTGTCGACCTCCTCGGAGGTGAGGACGGCGGTCGGCTCGTCCATGATCAGCACGCGCGCGTCCAGGCTCAGCGCCTTCGCGATCTCGACCATCTGGAGGCGCGCGATGCCGAGTTCACGCACACGTGCGCGGGGGGACACGTTCACGCCGACCCGCTCCAGGAGGACGGCCGCGTCGGCCTCCATCCTCTTCCGGTCGATCATGCCCAGGCGGCGCGGCTGCCGCCCCAGGAAGATGTTCTCGGCGACCGTCAGATCGGGAACGAGGTTGAACTCCTGGTAGATGGTGGCGATCCCGAGGCGCTCGGAGTCCTGCGCACCATGGATGCGCACTTCCCTGCCACCGGCCAGGATCCGTCCGCCATCGGGCGTGTAGGCGCCGGAGAGCATCTTGATGAGGGTGCTCTTGCCCGCGCCGTTCTCACCGAGGAGTACGTGCACCTCGCCCCGGCGCAGATCGAAGTCGACGCCGTCGAGCGCGATCACGCCGGGGAAAACCTTCCGTATGCCCTCGATGCGCAGCAACTCGTCCTGGTTGCTCACGACTGGCTCCTTCTTACGGGGGACCGCACAGCGGGGGACTGCGCGGGGGGCGGCTCGGGGGAAGCCGACGGCTCGGCCGGCTCGCCGCACGAGCGGCGTACGACGAGACGGGCGGGGAGGGTGACGGACTCGGGGGACCGCCCCTCGATGCGGTCGACCAGCGCGCGCACGGCGGCGCGTCCCAGCTCGCCCGTGGGCTGGGCGATCGCGGTGATCGGCGGATCGGTGTGTACGAACCAGGGGATGTCGTCGAACGCGGCCAGCGCGATGTCCTCAGGGACGCGCAGCCCGCGCGCGCGGATCGCGTCGAGGGCGCCCAGGGCCATCAGGTTGTCGGTGGCGAAGACGACCTCGGGCGGCTCGGGCAGGTCGAGGAAGCCCTCGGTGACCCGCCGGCCGCTGGCGGCCTGGAAGTCGCCCTGGCCGATGTAGACGTCGGGGAGTCCGAGACCGTACGCGTGCAGCGCCGCTCTGAAGGCCGTCACACGCTCCTGGCCGGTCGTGGTCGCCGCCGGCCCCGCGATGATCGCGAGCCGTCGGTGACCGAGGCCGTGCAGATGGGCGACGAGGTCGCGCACGGCCTCCAGCCCGTCCGCCCGGACCACGGGCACCTCCACGCCCGGGATCCACCGGTCCACGAAGACCATCGGCGTCCCCGCGCGCGCGGCGTCGAGCATCAGCGGCGACCCGCCGTCGGTCGGGGAGACGAGGAGTCCGTCGATACGACGGTCCAGCAGGTTGCGTACGTGGTGGTCCTGGAGGTCGGGCCGCTCGTCGGCGTTGCCGATGATGACGCTGTAGCCCAGCGCGCGGGCCTCCTCCTCCACGGAACGGGCCAGCTCGGTGAAGTAGGGGTTCATCACGTCGCTGATGACCAGGCCGAGGGTGTGGGTCTGGTCGGTGCGCAGCGATCGGGCGACGGCGTTCCGGCGGTAGCCCAGCACCTCGACGGCGGCCAGCACGCGCGTGCGTGCGTCCGCGCTGACCGACGGATGGTCGTTCAGGACGCGCGAGACCGTGGCCACGGAGACTCCCGCCTCGGCAGCGACGTCCTTGATGCTCGCCATCGCGGCTCCACCTCCTTGTGGAAATCGGGGGACGTACCCGAATCGACGTACGGATCCACGTATGGAATCGATTACATCCCTGTGCTGAGAGGATTGGAATCGATTACACGCGAGGAGGCAAGACCCCGACACCGGATCGTGATGTCGCGGGGGCCCGCGGCGCGGTTCAGGCTGGAGACGTGGGGGCGTTTCCCAAGGCCCGGGCGGGCCGGAGCGGAGGACCCATGACAGCGGCGACTCGCGACGACGTACCCGTCGCACTCGAAGGCGACGGCCTGGACGTACGTACCAAGCCGATGGGCGGCGGCATGTCCGTCGGGTTCTTCCGTCTGCCGCAGGGCACGGACATGGGCCCCGCCCTGAAGGGCCTCGACGGCGACGCGTGCCAGTGCCCGCACTGGGGCTATCTGTTGAAGGGCCGGCTGCGGATGCTGACACCCGCGGGCGAGGAGATCTACGAGGCGGGCCAGGCGTACTACTGGGGGCCCGGCCACGTCCCGGTGGCCCTGGAGGACTGCGAGTTCGTCGAGTTCTCCCCGACCGAGGACTTCCAGAAGGTCCTCGACCACGTGGTCTCACACGCCGGGTGAGTTGTCGGTGCCGGACGGTACCGTCGGATCATGGCTCAGGAATCGGGGAGCGGGGAGCGGCGACTCGCCGTGCTCGAAGGCGTGCTGGAGCGCATCACGTACGCCAACGAGGAGAACGGCTACACGGTCGCCCGAGTCGACACCGGCCGGGGCGGCGGCGACCTCCTCACCGTCGTCGGCGCGCTGCTCGGCGCCCAGGTCGGCGAGTCCCTGCGGATGGAGGGCCGTTGGGGCTCCCATCCGCAGTACGGCAAGCAGTTCACCGTCGAGAACTACACGACCCTGCTGCCGGCCACCGTGCAGGGCATCCGCCGCTACCTCGGCTCGGGCCTGGTCAAGGGCATCGGCCCGGTCTTCGCCGACCGCATCACCCAGCACTTCGGGCTGGAGACCCTTCAGATCATCGAGGAGGCGCCCAAGCGCCTGATCGAGGTCCCCGGCCTCGGCCCCAAGCGGACGAAGAAGATCGCCGACGCCTGGGAGGAGCAGAAGGCGATCAAGGAGGTCATGCTCTTCCTCCAGACCGTCGAGGTGTCCACGTCCATCGCGGTGCGCATCTACAAGAAGTACGGCGACGCCTCCATCTCCGTGGTGAAGAACCAGCCCTACCGGCTGGCCTCGGACGTCTGGGGCATCGGCTTCCTCACCGCCGACCGGATCGCCCAGTCCGTCGGTATCCCGCACGACAGCCCGGAGCGCGTCAAAGCGGGCCTGCAGTACGCCCTTTCCCAGTCCACCGACCAGGGCCACTGCTACCTCCCCGAAGACCAGCTGATCACCGACGCGGTCAAGCTCCTCCAGGTCGACACCGGCCTTGTCATCGAGTGCCTCGCCGAGCTCGCGGCGCCCCCGGAGGAGGGGGAGGAACCCGGTGTCGTCCGCGAGAAGGTGCCCGGCCCGGACGGCGCCCCCGTCACCGCCGTCTACCTCGTCCCCTTCCACCGGGCCGAACTGTCCCTCTCCGCCCAGCTGTTGCGCCTCCTGCGCACCGACCAGGACCGGATGCCCGGCTTCAAGGACGTGGCCTGGGACAAGGCGCTGCGCTGGCTCGCCTCGCGCACCGGCACCGATCTCGCGCCCGAGCAGGAGGCCGCCGTCCGGCTCGCGCTCAGCCAGAAGGTCGCCGTTCTCACCGGCGGCCCCGGCTGCGGCAAGTCCTTCACGGTGCGCTCGATCGTGGAGCTGGCCCGTGCCAAGAAGGCGAAGGTCGTCCTCGCCGCCCCCACCGGCCGCGCCGCCAAACGCCTCGCCGAGCTCACCGGCTCCGACGCCTCCACCGTCCACCGCCTGCTGGAGTTGAAGCCCGGCGGTGACGCGGCCTACGACAAGGACCGCCCGCTGGACGCCGACCTGGTGGTGGTCGACGAGGCGTCCATGCTGGACCTGCTGCTCGCCAACAAGCTGGTGAAGGCGGTGCCTCCGGGCGCCCACCTCCTGTTCGTGGGGGACGTGGACCAGCTGCCCAGCGTCGGCGCCGGCGAGGTGCTCCGTGACCTGCTCGCCGAGGGCGGTCCGATCCCGGCGGTGCGCCTCACGCGCGTGTTCCGGCAGGCCCAGCAGTCCGGCGTGGTGACCAACGCCCACCGGATCAACTCCGGGCAGCACCCGGTCACGGACGGCATGAAGGACTTCTTCCTCTTCGTCGAGGACGACACGGAGGAGGTCGGCCGGCTCACCGTGGACGTGGCGGCACGGCGGATTCCGGCCAAGTTCGGGCTGGACCCGCGCCGGGACGTCCAGGTGCTCGCCCCCATGCACCGCGGACCCGCGGGCGCGGGCAACCTGAACGGCCTGCTCCAGCAGGCCATCACCCCGGGGCGTCCCGAGCTGCCCGAGAAGAGGTTCGGCGGCAGGGTCTTCCGGGTCGGCGACAAGGTCACCCAGATTCGCAACAATTACGAGAAGGGCACCAACGGTGTCTTCAACGGCACCGTGGGCGTGGTCACCTCGCTCGACCCGGTCGACCAGCGCCTGACGGTGCTGACGGACGAGGACGAGGAGGTTCCGTACGAATTCGACGAGCTGGACGAACTGGCCCACGCGTACGCGGTGACCATTCACCGGTCACAGGGGAGCGAGTATCCGGCCGTGGTGATCCCGGTGACCACCAGCGCCTGGATGATGCTCCAGCGGAACCTCCTGTACACGGCGGTGACCCGCGCCAAGAAGCTGGTCGTCCTGGTCGGTTCGCGCAAGGCGATCGGCCAGGCGGTGCGCACGGTGTCCGCGGGACGCCGCTGCACGGCGCTCGATTTCCGGCTCTCGGCCCGGTGACCGCAAAAAATGATCGATCAAATGAGTCATGTGGGTCACAGAGCTCTTCCGGAAGCGGGTTGAGGAGAGGCAGGATGAGCGAGTTGGCGGCACTCAGTGCCGCCGATAAGCCCAATGGTCGACCCCGAGTGCACTCTCCTGCGCCAAATGGGGGATGGTAGAGACAGTCAGGGCAACCTCGAAGAAGAGGCACAACGTCGGTGAGGGATGACGTGAGCGAGCACACCAACAACGCTGTAGTACTGCGGTACGGCGACGGCGAGTACACCTACCCGGTGATCGACAGCACCGTCGGCGACAAGGGCTTCGACATCGGGAAGCTCCGCGCCCAGACCGGTCTGGTGACTCTGGACAGCGGCTACGGCAACACGGCCGCCTATAAATCCGCCGTCACCTATCTCGACGGCGAGTCCGGCATCCTCCGGTACCGCGGCTACCCGATCGAACAGCTGGCCGAGCGCTCCACCTTCCTGGAGGTTGCCTACCTGCTGATCAACGGCGAGCTGCCGACCGTCGACGAGCTCACCTCGTTCAAGACCGACATCACGCAGCACACCCTGCTGCACGAGGACGTCAAGAACTTCTACCGCGGCTTCCCGCGGGACGCCCACCCGATGGCCATGCTGTCGTCGGTGGTCTCCGCGCTGTCCACGTTCTACCAGGACAGCCACAACCCGTTCGACGAGAAGCAGCGCAACCTCTCGACGATCCGCCTGCTCGCCAAGCTTCCGACGATCGCGGCGTACGCGTACAAGAAGTCGATCGGTCACCCGTTCGTCTACCCGCGCAACGACCTCGGTTACGTCGAGAACTTCCTCCGCATGACCTTCTCGGTCCCGGCGCAGGACTACGAACTCGACCCGGTCGTCGTCTCCGCCCTGGACAAGCTGCTCATCCTGCACGCGGACCACGAGCAGAACTGTTCGACCTCCACCGTCCGCCTGGTCGGCTCCTCGCAGGCGAACATGTTCGCCTCGATCTCCGCCGGCATCTCCGCCCTGTGGGGCCCACTGCACGGCGGCGCCAACCAGTCGGTGTTGGAGATGCTGGAGGGCATCCAGGCCACCGGCGGCGATGTCGACTCCTTCATCCGCAAGGTGAAGAACAAGGAGGACGGCGTCCGTCTGATGGGCTTCGGCCACCGGGTCTACAAGAACTTCGACCCGCGCGCCAAGATCATCAAGGCCGCCGCGCACGACGTGCTGTCCGCCCTCGGCAAGTCCGACGAGCTGCTGGACATCGCGCTGAAGCTGGAGGAGCACGCGCTCTCCGACGACTACTTCGTCTCGCGCAGCCTCTACCCGAACGTGGACTTCTACACCGGCCTGATCTACCGCGCCATGGGCTTCCCGACCGAGATGTTCACGGTCCTGTTCGCCCTCGGCCGCCTGCCGGGCTGGATCGCCCAGTGGCACGAGATGATCAAGGAGCCGGGTTCCCGCATCGGCCGCCCGCGCCAGATCTACACGGGTGTCGTCGAGCGCGACTTCGTTCCGGTCGAGGCGCGATGATCACCGCGGCCGCCTAGCCGGCGGCCGCAAGCGCAAGAAAGCGGAAGGCGCCCTGTCGACGGTCCCCCCACGGGCCGGCGTCCAGGGCGCCTTCCCATGTCCCGGTGCGGATTCCCCCCACGGGATCCGGCCGGGCGTCTGTGAGAAAACCAGCGCCTGAAATTCGCTGTTGAGCAAAACGAGCAGAACTCGTCGTACTACTGCTGTGTGCGGTCTGCCGGGACAGCGCACGCTGGGAGGGCCGCTCAAAGCTCCCCGGTGTGCGTGCCCCGGCAACGCATCTCTGAGGAAGTCCCCCAAGACATCCTCAGATGCCAGTAGGCGCCCCCCAAGACGCTTCCTGACATCGTCAACTTAGACCTTTGAACCCCTTCGATGGTTACGTTCGCATCACTGTGATCTGGGTCTCTTGCATATGTCCGTTAGATGCGCAAGAGCCGGATACAGCGAACGAGACCCAAGCGTAAGGATGATGCGCGAGCCTTGTGAAGAGCTTATGTGAGGCGGGCGCAGGACTCCAGGGGGGCTTTGGCCTCGACTTGGACCAACCCAGGAGTAACAACGGCGCACTTCGCCGGTCCGCTGACGGAATGTCCGCGGCCGGAACCTGTTCGTCACCACGAACGCCCACGATCGCTTCGCCCCTGATGCGGGGCCCGCTCCGGACCGCGGACCGGACCGGACAGCGGACCGGACCGCGGACCGGACCGGACCGCGGGCCGGACCGTACGGAACCGGTGTCGGCCGGCCGGTCGGTCGGTCGGCATGGTCCGGGGTGGGGGCCGGTGAGGGCCGGCGCTCGGGCAGTGGTGGGGTCGGTGCTCAGGCCTTGCCGGCGAGTTCGAAGCCGGCCTCGTCGACGGCGGCGCGCACGGCCTCCTCGTCGAGGGGGGCCGCGGACACGACGGTGACCTCACCGGTCGCGGCGACGGCCTTCACCGAGCTGACGCCGGGGATCTCGGAGATCTCGCCGGAGACGGATCCCTCGCAGTGTCCGCAGCTCATGCCGCTCACCTTGTAGACGGTGGTGACGGAGCCGGGGGTGTCGGTCTGGGCGGTCATCTCGTTCTCCTCGTCGGGGCGGGTGGAACTCACCCGCATACGCTATACCCCTAGGGGGTATTTCTCCAACACCGGTTCGCTGCGTGCCGGCTAGGGGCCGGGGTGGCCGAGTCTCTCCCCGACCAGCGGGTCGAGGTAGCGGACCAGGGCGTTCTTCAGTTCCTGGATGTAGGCCGCCCGCTCGGCGCCCTCGTGGGCGAGGACGAGCTCCAGGCCCGCCTTGTACAGCCCCAGGCACATGTGCGCGGTACGGGTGAGGTCGGCCGGAGCCGCGTCGGGCAGGAACGAGGAGAGCAGGCCCTCGATGCGGGAGAGCAGGGTGGCGTGCAGTGCGTCGTGCGCCTCGGTGATCCGGCCGGGGATGTCGGGGCCGTGCATCAGCGCGAAGAACACCGGGTGCTCGCAGTTGAAGTCGATGAACCGCTCGACGGCGGCTCCGACGGCCTCCTCCAGCGGGGTCACCGGGTCGATCGGGGCGAGCGCCTCGCCGTACGTCTCCCGCATCTCGTGCATGAGCCGGTCGCCCAGCTCGATCGCGATCGCTTCCTTGTTCGGGAAGAACTGGTAGAGCGTGCCCGGCGAGACGCCCGCCTCACGAGCGATGGCGTTGGTGCTCGCGGCCGTGTAGCCGGTGGTGCAGAAGACGTTGGCGGCGGCTTCGAGGAGTTGGGCGATACGGCGCTCACCGCGGGCCTGGCGGCGGCGCGGCGGCTGCTCGTTGTCCTGCTTCTCCTGCTGCTCCTGGCTGTCGGGCACGCGTTTTCCCCAAGTCTCCGAACGCGGTTGACAAACACGAGCGGTCGCTCGCATTCTGGTGAAACGCGAGCGATCTCTCGTGTTTGCCATTTTATGCGTTCCACGGTGAAGGGGACACCGCACGATGACCGAAGTCAACGACCCGCCCCACGTCGGCGGCTGGACCCGATTCGTGACCGCCCGGCCCCGGTTGTCGCTGCTCGCGGCCCTGGTGGTCACTGTGCTCGCCGTGCTGGCCGGCGGCGGGGTCGCCGACCGGCTGGGCGCCGGCGGCTGGGAGGATCCGGGCGCCGAGTCGACGTACGCGACCAAGGCGCTGGAGCGCGAGTTCCCCGACTCCCAGCCCAACTTCCTGCTTCTGGTGGACTCGGGCGGCGCCTCGGTCGACGCCCCGGCGGTCGCGGCGGAAGCCGAGCGCCTCGCGGGGCGGCTGGCAGGTGAGCGGGGCGTCGTGGGCGTCAGCTCCTACTGGCGGTCGGGCGCCCCCGCCCTGCGCGCGAAGGACGGCCACGAGGCGCTGATCGCCGCCCGGATCACCGGCGACGAGAAGCAGATGGGCGAGACCCTGGACCGCATCGCCTCCTCCTACCGAGGCGCGCACGGCCCGGTGGACGTGAGGGTGGGAGGCCCGGTCGCCGTCCGGCACGAGATGCAGACGATCATCCAGGAGGACCTGACCCGCGCCGAGATCATCGCCCTGCCGGTGACACTGGTGCTGCTGGTGATGGTCTTCGGCAGCGCGGTCGCCGCCCTGCTGCCGCTCGGCATCGGCATCGTCGCGATACTCGGCACCAACGCGGTACTGCGCGGCCTCACCGAGGTCACCGACGTCTCCGTCTTCGCACTGAATCTCACCACGGCCCTGGGACTCGGCCTCGCCGTCGACTACGCCCTGTTCATCGTCCGGCGCTTCCGCGAGGAACTGGCCACCGGCGCCGAACCGTTGACAGCGGTCGCCACGACCCTGCGGACAGCCGGCCGCACCGTGCTCTTCTCCGCGCTCACGGTCGCGGTCTCACTGGCGGCGATGCTGCTCTTCCCGCAGTACTTCCTGCGGTCCTTCGCGTACGCCGGCATAGCGGTCGTCCTGTTGGCCGCGGCGGCCGCGCTGGTTCTGCTCCCGGCGGCCCTGGTCCTGCTGGGCCACCGGGTCAACGCCCTCGACCTGCGTCGCGTGTTCCGGCGTGGTGGGCCACCGCGGGCGGCCGCGGCGGGGAGTGGCGCCTGGGCGCGCACCGCGAGCCTCGTCATGCGCCGCGCCCCCTTCTTCGCCCTCGGCACCACGGCCGTGCTCGTCCTCCTCGGCCTGCCCTTCCTGGGCGTGAAGTTCGGCACCGCCGACGACCGTCAACTGCCCTCCTCCGCCGAGTCCCACGTCGTGCAGCAGCACATCCGGGACGGCTTCCCCGGCAGCCCCGGCGGCGGACTCGAAGTGCTCGCCGACGGGCCGGCGACCCAGGCGCAGTACGCCGCGTACAAGGAGCGGATAGCGGACCTGCCCGAGGTGCAGCGGGTCGACGGCCCGCTCGTCAAGGGCGACTCGGCGTACTTCTCGGTGCTGCCGAAGGGAGAGGCGGTCGACGACCCGGCCCAACGCCTGGTCGGCGAACTGCGCGCCACGAACGCCCCCTTCGACACCAAGGTGACGGGCGCGGGGGCAGTGCTGGTCGACTCCAAGGACGCGATAGCCGAGCAACTGCCCCTCGCGGGCGCCTTCATCGTGATCGTCACCCTGCTCCTGGTGTTCCTGCTGACAGGCAGCGTGCTGATACCGATCCAGGCGGTCGTGCTCAACGCGCTCAGCCTGACGGCGATGTTCGGCGCGGTGGTCTGGATCTTCCAGGACGGCCATCTGTCGGGCCTGCTCGGCTTCACCAGCCCCGGATCCATAGAGACCACCCTTCCGGTCCTGATGTTCTGCGTGGCCTTCGGACTGTCGATGGACTACGGCGTCTTCCTGCTCTCCCGCATCAAGGAGGAGTACGACGAGACCGGTGACCACGACCAGGCTGTGCGGCACGGGCTCCAGCGCACGGGCGGGCTGATCACCGCGGCCGCGGTCATCCTCGCGGTGGTGATGGTCGCGATCGGTACGTCCAGGGTGACCAACACCAAGATGCTCGGCCTGGGCATCGCCCTGGCGGTCCTGATGGACGCGATGATCGTCCGCAGCCTCCTGGTCCCGGCGGTCATGCGCCTCACGGGCCGGGCGACGTGGTGGGCGCCGGGGCCGCTGCGGCGGTTCCACCAGCGGTTCGGGCTCAGCGAGGGCGACGCCGGTCCCGAGCGGGCCGCCGTGACGCGGGACCGGGACAAGGTGGAGGCGCGCGGATAGCGTTCCGCCGTCAGAGGTGATCGGACAAGGCGGGGCGGGCGTATGCGGGCAGTGGTGTTCGAGCGGTACGGGGAGCCGGCCGAGGTGCGGGAGGTGGCCGACCCGGAGCCGGCGGAGCACGGGGTCGTGGTGCGGGTCGAGGCGACGGGACTGTGCCGCAGTGACTGGCACGGCTGGCAGGGCCACGACCCGGACATCGCGCTGCCCCACGTGCCGGGGCACGAACTCGCCGGTGTCGTCGAGGCGGTGGGCGCCCGGGTGACCGGATGGCGACCGGGTGATCGCGTGACCGTCCCCTTCATCTGCGCCTGCGGCACCTGCCCGTCCTGCGCGGCGGGCGACCAGCAGGTGTGCGAGCGGCAGACGCAGCCGGGCTTCACACACTGGGGTTCCTTCGCCCAGTACGTGGCACTGGACCACGCGGAGGTGAATCTCGTCACGGTCCCGGACGAGATGTCCTTCGCCACCGCCGCCTCGCTCGGCTGCCGGTTCGCCACGGCGTTCCGGGCGGTGGTGCAGCAGGGCCGGCTGGCGGCGGGGGAGTGGGTCGCGGTGTACGGCTGCGGGGGCGTCGGCCTGTCGGCGGTGATGATCGCGGCGGCCTCGGGGGCGCGGGTCGTGGCCGTCGACGTGTCGCCTCAAGCCCTGGACCTGGCCAGGAAGTTCGGTGCGGCACAGTGCGTGGACGCGTCCCGCACCGAGGACACCGCGGCCGCGGTCCGCGAGCTGACCGGCGGGGGCGCGCATCTCTCCCTCGACGCCCTCGGCTCGCCCGTCACCTGCGCGGCCTCGGTGAACGGCCTGCGCCGCCGCGGCCGTCACGTCCAGGTCGGCCTGCTGCCCTCCCCGACCGGCACGACCCCGGTGCCGATGGCCCGTGCGATCGGCCTGGAACTGGAACTCCTCGGCAGCCACGGCATGGCCGCCCACACCTACCCGCCGATGATGGAACTGGTCCGGGCGGGAGTGCTGCGGCCCGACCTGCTGGTCACGTCCACGATCACCCTCGACGCGACCCCGTCCGCGCTGGCCGCTATGGGCACGGCACCGGGGGCGGGGGTGACCGTCATCGAGCCGTGGAACTGAGGGCGGCCCACTCGTGGTCGAGGAGGGACATCAGCACCTCGTCCGTCCACGCACCCTCGCGCAGCGCCGCCTCCCGCCGGACACCCTCGACCACGAAGCCGACCTTCTCGTATACGCGCCGGGCTCGGTGGTTGTCGCCGTAGACCTCCAACTGGATCCGGTGCAGCCCCAGCCGCTCGAAGCCGTGGCCGACGATGAGCCGGGTGGCCTCGGTGCCGAGCCCTCGGCCTCGGCCGCGGGGGCCGATGAGCGTACGGAAGGTACAGCTGCGGGCGTGCCGGTCCCACTCGTACAGGACGACCTCGCCGACGAGTTCGCCGGTGGCGCGGTCGGTGACGGCGAGGTCGAGGCGGTCCGACCGGCCGGCCCGGGAGCCGTACCAGGAGCGCAGTCCCTCCAAGGTGAGCTCGGTCGACGGCTCGAAGGTGAAGCGGACGACCTCGGGGTCCTGGACGATCGCCCAGATGCGCTCGGCGTCGGCCGCGGTGAACGGTCGCAGCACGGTCTTTTCGCCGGTCAGGGTGGGTTTGACGGAGAAGTCCATGGGACGACTGTGCCCCACGCGCGGGTGGGGCACAGGTTCCTTTTTTGGGGATCCTTTTCCGGGGCGTCAGAACTCTCTTCGCCCCCGGTTGCCCGGGCGGGACGCCACCCACGCCCGGACGGTGTCCGCGTACCAGAAGGGCTTGCCGCCCTCGACGTGGTCGGGCGGTGGCAGCAGCCCGTGCTTTCGGTACGAGCGCACGGTGTCCGGCTGCACCCGGATGTGCGCCGCGATGTCCTTGTAGGACCAGAGCCTTCGGTCGGTCATGGGTTGCCCCTCCGTGCGCGTACCGCGGCGGCGGCCGGGGGCGGCCGTCCGGGGGAGCCGGGCACTGCGCTGGCGATCACAAAGCCTGTGACCCGGTGAACGAGGCCGCGTGAGGGCGGGACAGGGCCTGTGCGACAGGTGTGACGCAACACCCGCCTCCTTGCGACATGTGTGACACAAGAGGGGTATTTGTGACAGAGGTGACGCAAAGGCGTATGCGGGCTCGTCGGCGGGGCGCGTTGACTTCCGGGCGACCGTGTCCCCCCGGATCGGCCGGGCGGACGCCCGGCGTGCCGTCGGCGTGCCCCGCCGGTGTCGTGACGGCTACGCCCCGCAGGACCTCAGGAACGCCCGCGTCCGCTGTGCGATCGGCAGCGGCTTGTCCGGCTCGCACGGGTACATGTCCTGCTCGACGATCGCGAACAGGTCGACGTCCAGTTTCTGCGCGGCCTCCAGGACGGGCCCCAGCGCGGGCACCCCGGTGGGCGGCTCGCACATCACACCGCGCGCGACCGCCGGCCCGAACGGCACCTCGTTGGCCCGCACGTCGGCCAGGATCTCCGGGTCGACCTGCTTGAGGTGCAGGTACCCGATCCGCTCGCCGTAGGTCTCGATGAGCTTGACGCTGTCGCCGCCGCAGTACGCGTAGTGCCCGGTGTCCAGGCACAGTGACACCAGCGACGAGTCGGTGCCGTCGAGGAAGCGGACCACGTTCTCCTCGCTGTCGATGTGGGTGTCGGCGTGCGGGTGGACGACGATCTGCAGGCCGTACCGCTCCCGCACCTCCTTGCCGAGCCGCTCGGTCAGGGAGGTGAGATTGCGCCACTGCTCGGGCGTGAGGGTGTCCGATTCCAGCACCTCACCGGTCTTGTCGTCCCGCCAGAAGGACGGGATGACCACCAGGTGGGATGCCCCCATCGCCTGGGCCAGGACCGCGTTGTCCGCGACGTGGTCCCAGGTCTTCTCCCACACGGCCTCGCCGTGGTGCAGGCCGGTGAAGACCGTGCCGGCCGATACTTTCAGGCCACGCCGGGAGGTCTCCTCGGTGAGGACGGCGGGATCGGTCGGCAGATAGCCGTAGGGGCCCAGCTCGATCCACTCGTAGCCGGACTGCGCGACCTCGTCGAGGAAGCGCCGCCAGGGCACCTGCTGGGGATCGTCCGGAAACCAGACGCCCCAGGAGTCGGGGGCCGATCCGATCCGGATGCGGGACAGTGAGGTCTGAGGTGACAACGACGTCATGGCCGCCAGCGTGCGGATCCCGAGCGAGGGTGTCAAGCCCTGGTCCGAATGTCTGGACAAAACATTGACAGGGCTCACCATGCGGGGCTAGAAAGCCGTGGAGAGCCGACACGAAGGGAAGTCGATGGCGTACGACCTGATCACCATGGGGCGGATAGGAGTGGACCTCTATCCGTTGCAGACGGGCGTCCCACTGCCGCAGGTGTCGTCCTTCGGCAAGTTCCTCGGCGGCTCGGCCGCGAACGTCGCGGTCGCCGCGGCCCGCCTGGGACGGGACACGGCGGTGATCACGCGGACCGGCGACGACCCGTTCGGCACCTACCTGCACGAGGCGCTGCGGGACTTCGGCGTCGACGACCGCTGGGTCACCCCGGTCCCCGGCCTGCCGACCCCGGTCACCTTCTGCGAGGTCTTCCCGCCGGACGACTTCCCGCTGTACTTCTACCGCCGGCCCAAGGCGCCCGACCTGGAGATCGACGCCCACGAGCTGGACCTCGACGCCATCCGCGAGGCCCGCATCTTCTGGGTCACCGGCACCGGCCTGAGCGAGGAGCCCAGCCGTACGGCGACCCTGGCGGCCCTCGCCCACCGGGCCAAGGCCGGCACCACGGTCTTCGACCTGGACTGGCGGCCCATGTTCTGGACGGACCCGGACACGGCCCGCCCCTTCTACGAAGAGGCCCTGCGCCACACCACCGTCGCCGTCGGCAACCTGGACGAGGTGGAGGTGGCGACCGGAGTGCGCGAGCCGCACGCCGCCGCCCGGGCACTCCTGGACGCCGGTGTCGAACTCGCCGTCGTCAAGCAGGGCCCCAAGGGCGTCCTCGCCGTCAACAGCAAGGGCGAGTCCGCCGAGGTCCCGCCCCTCCCGGTGACCGTCCTCAACGGCCTCGGCGCCGGCGACGCCTTCGGCGGCTCCCTCTGCCACGGCCTGCTGGAAGGCTGGGACCTGGAGAAGATCATGCGGCACGCCAACGCGGCCGGTGCCATCGTCGCCTCCCGCCTGGAGTGCTCGTCCGCGATGCCCACGCCGGACGAAGTGACGGCGGCCCTCGCGGCGGGAGCCGTCCTGTGACCGCCGTCGCCCGCGCCGACAACGGCCCCGTGCCCTCCGTCGACGTCACCGAACTCGTCCGTCTGCGCACCCACCACCCCGACGCGGTCGCGGAGGCGGCCGCCCGCCGCCCCCGCCGTCCGCTGCTCAACGAGTCCGGCCGGCTGATGATCGTCGCCGCCGACCACCCGGCGCGTGGCGCCCTCGGGGTCGGCGACCGCAAGTTCGCCATGGCCAACCGCGTCGACCTGCTCGAACGCCTGTGCCTGGCGCTGAGCCGCCCCGGCGTGGACGGCGTCCTCGCCACCGCCGACATCCTCGACGATCTGCTGCTGCTCGGCGCCCTCGACGGCAAGGTCGTCATGGGCTCGATGAACCGCGGCGGCCTCCAGGGCGCCAGCTTCGAACTCGACGACCGCTTCACCGGCCACCGCCCCGAGGACATCGAGCGCTTCGGCTTCGACGCCGGCAAGCTGCTGCTCCGCATCGACTACGAGGACCCGGGCTCCCTCACCACCCTGGAGTCCACGGCCCGCGCCATCGACGACATGGCCGCGCGCCGGCTCCCCGTCTTCGTCGAGCCGTTCATCAGCGAACGCTCGGCGGAGGGCAGGCTCCGCAACGACCTGTCCGCCGAAGCCGTCACCAAGTCGATCGCCATCGCCTCCGGGCTCGGCGGCAGTTCGGCCTACACCTGGCTGAAGGTGCCGGTCACCGAGAACCCCGACGACATGGCCGAGGTCATGGCGGCCTCCACACTGCCCGCCGTGCTGCTCGGCGGCGAGGTCGGCGACGACCAGGACGGGGCGTACGAGAAGTGGCGGGGCGCCCTGCAACTGCCCACCGTGCGCGGTCTGGTGGTCGGCCGTTCGCTGCTGTACCCGGCGGACGGCGACGTGGCCGCCGCCGTGGACACCGCCGTAGGACTGCTGTGAGGGCCGCATGACGAGCAACGACCTCTACCTCGCCAAGGGCGCCACGACGGGCGCCCAGTACGCCGTCGACATCGACCCGAAGCGGGCCGGCTGGACCTACAGCAGCCTGCGGATCGTCGAGCTGGAGCCCGGCGGCACGCACACCTTCGACGCCGGGGACAGCGAGTGGATCGTCGTCCCGCTGAACGGCGGATGTACGGTGCAAACAGAGGGCAGTGAGTTCCAACTCCTGGGCCGGGAAAGCGTGTTCGCCGGAGTCACCGACTTCGCGTACGTGCCCCGTGACGCCCGGGCACAGATCGCCTCCGGCGCGGGCGGCCGCTTTGCTTTGGCAGGAGCGAAGTGCGAGCGACGACTCCCCGCCCGCTACGGCCCCGCGCCGGAGGTCCCGCAGGAGGTGCGCGGCAGCGGCAACTGCACGCGCCACGTCCGCAACTTCGCCTCGGCGGACGCCTTCGACTGCGACAAGCTGATCGCCGTCGAGGTCGTCACGCCCGGCGGCAACTGGTCCTCGTACCCGCCGCACAAGCACGACGAGCACCGGCCGGGCGAGGAGGCGGAGCTGGAGGAGATCTACTACTTCGAGATCGACGGCCCGAACGGTTTCGGCTATCAGCGCGTATCCCCTTCACGCGAGGGCGGAGCGGACGTCCTCGCGGAGGTCCGCTCCGGCGACGCCGTCCTCGTCCCCGACGGATGGCACGGCCCGTCGATCGCCCAGCCCGGCCACGACATGTACTACCTGAACGTCATGGCGGGCCCGGGCGAGACCCGGGAGTGGCGGATCTGCTTCCACCCGGACCACGTAGAGAGCACAGGGGGTTACCGATGACCTCGACGACGAGGCTGACGGTCGCACAGGCGCTGGTGCGCTTCCTCGCCGCCCAGTACACGGAGCGCGACGGTGTACGGCAGCGGCTGATCGGCGCGACCTGGGGCATCTTCGGCCACGGGAATGTCGCAGGGCTCGGCCAGGCGCTCGTCGAGTACGCCGACGAGATGCCGTACCACCAGGGCCGCAACGAGCAGTCCATGGTGCACGCGGCGGTCGGCTACGCGAGGCAGTCCAACCGCCTGTCCACCCACGCGGTCACGACCTCCATCGGCCCGGGCGCGACGAACCTCGTCACCGGTGCCGCCCTCGCCACGATCAACCACATCCCGGTCCTGCTGCTCCCCGGCGACACCTTCGCCACCCGGGTCGCCGACCCGGTCCTCCAGCAGCTGGAACTGCCGTACGCGGGCGATGTGTCGGTCAACGACTGCCTGCGCCCGGTGTCGAGGTACTTCGACCGCGTCACGCGTCCGGAGGCCCTGATCCCGGCCGCCCTCCAGGCCATGCGGGTGCTCACCGACCCGGTGGAGACGGGCGCGGTCACCCTCGCCCTCCCGCAGGACGTCCAGGCCGAGGCCTACGACTGGCCCGACGAGTTCTTCGCCGAGCGCACCTGGGTCGTACGACGTCCGGGCGCCGACACGACCGAGCTGGCCGAGGCGGTCAACGCGATCCGGGCGGCCGAGCGCCCCCTGCTGATCGCGGGCGGCGGCGTCCACCACAGCCGCGCCGAGGAAGCCCTCGCCGAGTTCGCGGCCGCCACCGGCATCCCGGTCGCCTCCACCCAGGCCGGCAAGGGCTCCCTGCGCCACGACCACCCCCAGGACGTCGGCGGCGTCGGCCACACCGGCACCGCGACGGCCGACGAACTCGCCCGCCTGGCCGACCTGGTCATCGGCGTCGGCACCCGCTACACCGACTTCACCACCGCCTCCGGCACCCTGTTCGAAAAGCCCGGGGTCCGCTTCCTCAACCTGAACATCGCCCCCTACGACGGTCACAAGCTCGCCGGCATGCCGCTCGTCGCGGACGCCCGCAGCGGCCTCCAGGAGCTGACCCAGGCCCTGGGCATGCACGCGCACCGGGTCACGGACACGTACGTCAGCGAGTACACCCTGGACAAGGAGCGCTGGGAGCAGCGCGTGGACGCCTGCTACGAGGCCGAGGAGCCGGACGTACGGCCGACGCAGTCCCAGGTGCTCGGCGCGCTGGACGCCCTCGTGGACGAGTCGGACGTGATCATCAACGCGGCCGGTTCGCTCCCCGGCGACCTGCACAAGCTGTGGCGGGCGCGCTCGCGGGACCAGTACCACCTGGAGTACGGCTACTCCTGCATGGGCTACGAGATCCCGGCCGCGATCGGCGTCAAGATGGCGGCACCCGACCGGCCCGTGTGGGCGCTGGTCGGTGACGGAACCTATCTGATGATGCCGACGGAGATCGTGACGGCCGTACAGGAGGGGATAGCCATCAAGATGCTCCTCGTCCAGAACCACGGCTACGCGTCCATCGGCGGACTGTCCGAGTCGGTGGGTGGCGAGCGGTTCGGCACCGCCTACCGCTACCAGTCCGAGGACGGTACCTACACGGGGGCGCCGCTCCCCGTGGACCTCGCCGCGAACGTGGCGAGCCTTGGCATGCGCGTGCTGCGCGCGAAGACCGTACGGGATCTGCGGGCCGCGCTCGCCGAGGCCCGTGCGGCCGACACTCCCACATGTGTCTACGTCGAGACGGAAACGGCAGACACAGTGTCGGGCCCGCCTCCGGCGCAGGCCTGGTGGGATGTACCTGTGGCCGAAACCGCGACTCGACCGTCCGCGGTGAAGGCACGTGAGCTGTACGAACGGCACGTCTCCACCCGACGCCGCCATCTGTGAAGGAGTACTCGGTCATGACGAAGATCGTCAACCACTGGATCGGCGGCAAGACCGTCGAAGGCGCGTCGGGTACGTACGGGCCGGTCACCGACCCCGCGACCGGCGCGGTCACCACGAAGGTCGCGTTCGCCTCCGTCGAGGAGGTGGACGCCGCCGTCGCCGCCGCCAAGGACGCCTACGCGACCTGGGGCACCTCGTCGCTCGCCAAGCGGACCACGATCCTGTTCAAGTTCCGGTCGCTGCTCGACGCCAACCGCGACGCGATCGCCGAGCTGATCACCGCCGAGCACGGCAAGGTGCACAGCGACGCGCTCGGCGAGGTCGCCCGCGGCCTGGAGATCGTGGACCTGGCGTGCGGGATCACCGTGCAGCTCAAGGGCGAACTGTCCACCGAGGTGGCCAGCCGCGTGGACGTCTCGTCCATCCGGCAGCCGCTCGGTGTCGTCGCGGGCATCACGCCGTTCAACTTCCCGGCGATGGTGCCGATGTGGATGTTCCCGATCGCCATCGCGACCGGCAACACCTTCGTCCTGAAGCCGTCCGAGAAGGACCCGTCGGCGTCCCTGAAGATCGCCGAGCTGCTGGCCGAGGCCGGTCTGCCGGACGGCGTCTTCAACGTCGTCAACGGCGACAAGGTGGCCGTCGACCGCCTCCTGGAGCACCCGGAC
Source organism: Streptomyces sp. Q2 (assembly GCF_056820935.1). Lineage (NCBI taxonomy): Bacteria > Bacillati > Actinomycetota > Actinomycetes > Kitasatosporales > Streptomycetaceae > Streptomyces > Streptomyces sp. Q2. The sequence continues at coordinate 96,119 of NZ_JBXEJE010000023.1, forward strand.
GTCAAGGCCGTCTCCTTCGTCGGCTCGACCCCGATCGCCCGCCACATCCACACCACCGCCTCGGCGAACCACAAGCGCGTCCAGGCCCTGGGCGGCGCCAAGAACCACATGCTGGTCCTGCCGGACGCCGACCTGGACGCGGCGGCGGACGCGGCGGTGAGCGCGGCCTACGGCTCGGCCGGCGAGCGCTGCATGGCCATCTCGGCCGTGGTCGCGGTCGGCGCGATCGGCGACGAGCTGGTCGACAAGATCCGCGAGCGCGCCGAGAAGATCAAGATCGGCCCCGGCAACGACCCCACCTCCGAGATGGGCCCGCTGATCACCGCCGTCCACCGCGACAAGGTGGCCTCCTACGTGGAGGGCGCGGCGGCCGAGGGCGCCGAGGTCGTCCTGGACGGCACCGGCTACACGGTCGACGGTTTCGAGGACGGCCACTGGATCGGCATCTCCCTCCTCGACAAGGTGCCGACCACCGCGAAGGCCTACCAGGACGAGATCTTCGGCCCGGTGCTGTGCGTGCTGCGCGTCGACACCTACGACGAGGGCGTGGCCCTCATCAACAGCTCGCCGTTCGGCAACGGCACCGCGATCTTCACCCGGGACGGCGGCGCGGCCCGCCGCTTCCAGATGGAGATCGAGGCCGGCATGGTCGGCGTGAACGTCCCGATCCCGGTCCCCGTCGGCTACCACTCCTTCGGCGGCTGGAAGGACAGCCTGTTCGGCGACCACCACATCTACGGCAACGACGGCACGCACTTCTACACCCGCGGCAAGGTCGTCACCACCCGCTGGCCCGACCCGGCGGACGCCCCGGCGGGCGTCGACCTGGGCTTCCCGCGCAACCACTGACACCGAACCGTTCAGGGGCCGTCCGTCATACGGACGGCCCCGTTTTTTCGGCCGCTGCGCGGCCATCAAGGGGCGCGGGGAACTGCGCGACCAGCCCCAACGAACCCGCACCCGGCCGGAGACAGAACCAACCAGCCGTACCACGCCCGCGGTACACGAAACCGCCCCCGTACCCCCAGGGGATGGGGCATGGTTCACCCCCCAGTCGACAACTCACCGCCTACTTCACCCCGTACCGTTGACGCATGGATCTTCGACTGCCCCGGCTGCGAGGCCTACTCAGGGGGCCGCGACGGCTCGGCGCCGCCGCGGCCGCCGTCGTAGCGCTCGCCGGCGCCGGGACATGGACGGCCGCCGCCGACGACGACGCGCCGCCGGTACACCGCACCGACCGGGTCATGGACATGGGGGGCGGGGTGCGCATCGACACCTCGTACTTCACGTCTCCCGACGCGGGACGCCGCCCCGCCGTCCTCCTCGCGCACGGCTTCGGCGGCAGCAAGGCCGACGTCCGGCAGCAGGCCCAGAACCTCGCCCGGGACGGGTACGCGGTCCTGACCTGGTCGGCGCGCAGCTTCGGCAAGTCCACCGGCAAGATCGGCCTCAACGACCCGCAGGGCGAGGTCGCCGACGTACGCAAGCTCATCGACTGGCTCGCCGAGCAGCCGCAGGTCCAGCTCGACAAGGCCGGCGACCCGCGCGTCGGCATGGCGGGCGCGTCGTACGGCGGCGCGATCGCGCTGGAGACCGCCGGGTACGACGACCGGGTGGACGCCATCGCCCCGGCGATCACCTACTGGAACCTCGCCGACGCCCTCTTCCCGAACGGCGTGTTCAAGAAGCTCTGGGCGGGCATCTTCGTCAACTCCGGCGGCGGCTGCGAGAAGTTCGAGACGCAGCTGTGCCAGATGTACGAACGGGTCGCCGAGGCCGGCACCCCGGACGCGCAGGCCGTGAAGCTCCTGGAAGAGCGCTCGCCGGCCGCCGTCGGAGACCGCATCAAGGTGCCCACCCTGCTGATGCAGGGCCAGACCGACTCCCTCTTCCCGCTCGGCCAGGCCGACGCGGCCGCGAAGGCGATCCGCGCCAACGGAGCCCCGGTCGACGTCGACTGGATCGCGGGCGGCCACGACGGCGGCGACATGGAGACCAGCCGCGTCCAGGCCCGGGTCACCTCCTGGTTCGACCGGTACCTGAAGGACGACAAGGCCACCGACACCGGCCCCGCCTTCCGCATCACCCGCACCGGAGGCGTCGACTCCACCGACGGCCAGGCGCTGCGGCGAGGCGCGAGCGACGACACGTACCCCGGCCTGGAGAGCGGACGCAAGGCCTTCGCCCTGACCGGCCGCGAGCAGAGCTTCGCCAACCCGGCGGGCGCCAACCCGCCCGCCGTCTCGGCCCTTCCCGGCCTCGGCGGTGGCGGACTCGCCCAGCTCTCCTCGCTCGGCGTCGGCGTCTCGCTGGACTTCCCCGGCCAGTTCGCCCGCTTCGAGTCGAAGCCGGTCGCCGACGACGTCCGGATCACCGGATCGCCGACGGCCACCGTCCACGTCCGGTCGACCAGCGACGACGCCGTCCTCTTCGCCAAGGTGTACGACGTCGGCCCGGGCGGCACCCAGCAGGTGCTGCCCTCCCAGCTGGTCACCCCCGTGAGGGTCGAGGGCGCCAAGGCAGGCAAGGACGTGACGATCACGCTGCCCGCCGTCGACCACGACGTCGAGAAGGGCCACCGGCTGCGTCTGGTCCTCGCCTCCACCGACCTCGGGTACGCCTCCCCGGCCGCCCCGGCGACGTACACCGTCTCCCTGAAGAGCGACCTCGAGCTGCCCACGGCCCCCGGCGTGACGACCGCGGCCGCCCCGCTGCCCGCGTGGGTGTGGTGGCTGCCGCTCGCGGGCGCGGTGGTCGCCCTGGTCCTGCTGCTGACCGGCCGCCGCCGTACCTCCACGTCGCCCCCCGACCCGGACCTCGCCGAAGTTCCCCTGCAGATAACGGATCTGAGCAAGCGGTACGCCAAGTCCGCGGACCGGTACGCGGTCAGGGAGCTGTCCTTCCGCGTGGAGAAGGGCCAGGTCCTCGGCCTCCTGGGCCCGAACGGCGCGGGCAAGACGACCACCCTGCGCATGCTGATGGGCCTGATCAAGCCGGACGACGGGGAGATCCGCGTCTTCGGCCGGGCGATCCGCCCGGGCGCCCCGGTGCTGTCCCGGGTCGGCGCGTTCGTCGAGGGCGCGGGCTTCCTGCCGCACCTGTCCGGCCGGGAGAACCTGGAGCTGTACTGGGCGGCGACCGGCCGCCCGGCCGAGGACGCCCACCTGGACGAGGCCCTGGAGATCGCGGGCCTCGGCGACGCGCTGGCCCGCGCGGTGCGCACGTACTCGCAGGGCATGCGCCAGCGCCTCGCCATCGCCCAGGCCATGCTCGGCATGCCCGACCTGCTGATACTGGACGAGCCGACGAACGGCCTCGACCCGCCGCAGATCCGCGAGATGCGCGAGGTGATGATCCGCTACGCGGCCGCCGGCCGTACGGTGATCGTCTCCAGCCACCTGCTGGCGGAGGTCGAGCAGTCCTGCACGCACATCGTCGTCATGGACCGGGGCAGGCTCGTGCAGGCCGGCCCGGTCGCGGAGATCATCGGCTCCGGTGGCACCCTGCTCGTCGGCACCAGGACCGCCGTCGACGAGCCGGTCGTCGAGAAGATCGCCGCGCTGCCGGGCGTGACCTCGGCCGTACGCACCGACGACGGACTCCTGGTCCGCCTCGGCGCCGACGGCAGCGCGCAGCGCCTGGTCGTCGAACTCGTCCGGCTCGAAGTGCCCGTCGAGTCCGTGGGCCCGCACCGCCGGCTCGAAGACGCCTTCCTCACCCTGATCGGAGGCTCCGCATGAGCACGCTCGTCGAGCGCCCGGAGGTCGCCTCCGGCTACCGCGCGGACCGCACGCTCCCCCTCAGGGTGGAGCTGGTCCGCCAGCTGAAGCGGCGCCGCACGCTGGTCATGGGCGGGATCCTCGCCGCCCTGCCGTTCGTCCTGCTCATCGCCTTCGCCATCGGCGGCGAGCCGGACGGCGGCGGCAACCGGATCACGCTGATGGACACGGCGACGGCGTCCGGCGCCAACTTCGCCGCCGTCAACCTGTTCGTGTCCGCGGGCTTCCTGCTGGTCGTCCCGGTCGCCCTGTTCTGCGGGGACACGGTCGCCTCGGAGGCCAGCTGGTCCTCCCTGCGCTATCTCCTCGCCGCTCCCGTGCCGCGGGCCCGGCTGCTGTGGTCGAAGCTCGTCGTCGGGCTCGGCCTCAGCCTGGCCGCGATGATCCTGCTGCCGGTGACGGCCCTGGCCGTCGGCTCGGCCGCCTACGGCTGGGGGGCCCTGGAGATCCCCACCGGCGGCTCGCTCGCGCCGGGCACGGCCGCCCAGCGGCTCGTGGTGGTCGTGGCGTTCGTCTTCGTGTCGCAACTGGTCACCGCCGGACTCGCGTTCTGGCTCTCGACCAAGACGGACGCCCCGCTCGGCGCGGTCGGCGGCGCGGTCGGCCTCACCATCGTCGGCAACGTCCTCGACGCCGTGACGGCCCTCGGCGACTGGCGTCACTTCCTGCCCGCGCACTGGCAGTTCGCCTGGGCCGATGCCATCCAGCCCACTCCCGAGTGGTCCGGCATGATCCAGGGGACGGCGGTTTCCATAACGTACGCCGTGGTGCTGTTCGCGCTGGCCTTCCGGGGTTTCGCCCGCAAGGACGTGGTGTCGTAGGTCACCGGAGGATCACCTACCGGTCTCGACGGCCGCCTTCCGTGCCCTCTTCGAGATCCATCCGCAACGCTCCGTAGCGCACGTTCCGTCCCCCTGCGCCGTCACAGTCACAGACAAGGCGTCAACGGACCAAGGGGGCACGGAAGATGGAGCGATATCGGATACGGCGGCTGCGCGCCGCCCTGCTCGCGTTCACCGCGGCGGGCGGCCTGCTGCTCACCGGCTGCGGCGCGGGCGACAGCGGCGACCGCAGCAGCGCGGACGGCGCGACCGGCTTTCCCGCACCCGACCACAACCGGGGCACCGGCGAACAGGACGGTGACCGCCCCGACGACGAGTCCCGCGAGGTCGCCCCCTCGCCCGACTACCTCTCCACCTTCGCCCTCGACGTCGACACCGCCTCCTACGGCTACGCCCGCCGCACCCTCGCCGACGGGCAGCGGCCCGACCCCTCGACGATCCGCCCCGAGGAGTTCGTCAACAGCTTCCGCCAGGACTACGAACGCCCCGACGGCAACGGCTTCACGGTGACCGTCGACGGCGCCCGCACCGACCAGGACGACTGGTCCCTGGTCCGCGTGGGCCTCGCCACCCGGGGCGCGGCCGAGCGGAGCGGCGAACGCCCGCCCGCCGCCCTCACCTTCGTCATCGACATCTCCGGCTCCATGGCCGAACCGGGCCGCCTCGACCTCGCCCAGAAGTCCCTGGGCGTGATGACGGACCGGCTGCGCGACGACGACTCGGTCGCCATCGTCACCTTCAGCGACAAGGCCGAGACCGTCCTGCCGATGACCCGCCTCGACGGCAACCGCGGCGAGATCCACGAGGCGATCGACAACCTGGAGCCGACCTTCTCCACCAACCTGGGCGCCGGCGTCGAGACCGGCTACGCCACGGCCGTCAAGGGCCTGCGCGAGGGCGCCACCAACCGGGTCGTCCTCGTCTCCGACGCCCTCGCCAACGACGGCGACACCGACCCCGACTCCATCCTCGAACGCATCGACGGCGCCCGCCGCGAACACGGCATCACCCTGTTCGGCGTCGGCGTCGGCAGCGACTACGGCGACGCCCTGATGGAACGCCTCGCCGACAAGGGCGACGGCAACACGACGTACGTCTCCGACGCCGAGGAAGCCCGTACGGTCTTCTGCGAGCAGCTCCCGAAGAACATCGACCTCACGGCCCGCGACGCCAAGGCCCAGGTCGCCTTCGACCCGGAGACGGTCGCCGAGTTCCGCCTGGTCGGCTACGACAACCGCCGCGTCGCCGACGACGACTTCCGCGACGACCGTGTCGACGGCGGCGAGGTGGGCCCCGGCCACACGGTCACCGCCCTCTACGCCGTCCGCACCAAGTCCGGTGCCGACGGCCATGTCGCCACCGCCACCGTCCGCTGGCAGGACCCCGAGACGCGCACCCCGCACGAGGAGTCGGGCCAAGTGGAGACCGCCTCCCTCGGCCAATCCCTGTGGAGCGCGAACAGTGGCCTCCAAGTCGCCGCCACGGCCGCGTACTTCGCAGACGCTCTACGCTCCGGTTACGGCGATACCCACAGCCGTACCGACACCCGCTGGAGCCCGCTCCCGGCCGCCCCGTCCCTGCTGGAACTCGCCGAACGGGCCGACAAGCTGGCCGTCATCACCGACACCAAGGCGATACGCCAACTCGCCGAAGCGATCCACCGGGCCCGCGACCTCAGGTAGCCGTGGGCTCATCCGCACAGCTTCCTCTCGGCTTCGTCTCGGCCCGGCCAGCGCACCCGCCGTACGTCCGCACGGCCCGGCCTGGCGGGCCGCGTCGGCGTCGCCCGCGATGTCATCGCCACAGCCGCGGGGTTGAGCTTGGGGCCATCGCAGGTTGGACGAGAGGGGCATACCCGAACTGACCACGGAGGGCCTCGACATCCCCGACGAGGAGGTTGCGTGTGGCGGCGCGGGCCGGCCGCAGTGCCATGAGGCGGCTCGGTGCCGGCCGGCAGACGCCAGGCAGTCGGGGTGGGGGCCGATGGCCCGAACACCTCGGACCGGTCGCGTGGCAGGGACAGGTCCACGGTGGCCTCGCCGCCGTCGGCGGGCATCACCAGATCGATTGTGGTCCGTCCGGGGCGCGTCCGGTGCCGCTCGGACGTCGCCGAGGCCGTGTGTCGGCGAAGGCTGAGGCCGGTGGCATCGGCTGATCGGCCGACGGGCGGGGTCCGGCAGTTGAGCACCCCGCGACCGTCGGACGAGACGACGAGCCCGGGGCGAGACCCGGTAGTGCGCGCGCAAAAAGTGCCTTCCCGCTCGGACTACGGAGACCTTGGAACAGGCCCTGCATCGCCCCAGCTCAGAAGGCACTTTCGCTATTCCGTCGTGATCCGGACACCGCCGGAATCGAAACGGTCAGGCTAACGGATCCCCGTCAGGCGCTGCAGACCGTGGTTGTCTCACCGTCGGTCTCCAGCGTGGCGCAGATTTGCGGGACCTTGTTCACGGTGATGGAGAAGGACTGTGCGGTACCGGCCTGAATGGTATGGCGCTGGTTCACGATGGCGCCGCCGACTGCGATCTTCGCAACGACGGTCCGTGCCTCGTCACATGCGATGGTGAAGGTGACCTTACTGGTCAGTTCGTCGTCGACCTTCTTGACGTCCACGTCACAGGGGAAGTCCTGCTGCGCGGCTGCCTGCGCGGGCACGGCGGTGAAGAGCGGCGCGGAAGCCAGCAGCACGGTGGCCGCCGAACGGAGCATGCGGTGAGGCATGGATTCCTCTCAAAGTGTCACTGGAAGCAGGCCGCCACAGGCGGCCGTTGCCCTCGATTACGGCGCCTAAAACCCCTTACGCGCCTTTTTCGGGAAGATGTGACCACATGTCGCAAGTAGCTCGCAACATGCTGCTGCTCCACTCAGGTGACCTCCCGCTCGGCTACAGACGCACATCACCCCCCGGTCCGGCGGCCATGGCGGCGCATGTCCGTACTTCCGTGCGGGAGTGTCGGCTTCCGTGCGTCCTTGCGCGCATGCGGGGCCCTGTGGGTTTCGTCGCCCGACCCGGGATCTGACACCTCATCACTCCTCACCAGCTCGAACCTGGCGGATATGGGCTGGAGGCGGTGCGTCCTGAAGGATCTTCGCTCCGCACGGCAGTGGGAAGGTGCGCGAGCTCGGCATCCCGGCCGTCGCTGACCGGGCGGTCCGGGCAATCCTCAAGCTGGTGCTGGAGCCGATGTCCCAGGCTGTCTCCAAGCCGGTCCTCTACGACTTCCGGCCCCTGCGACGGGCACACGACGCGATCGCCGAGATTCATTTTTACGGCCCGCGGCTACCGCTGGGTCCTGGACGTGGACATCAGGTGTCTTCGACTGGGTCGACCTCACCGGCACCCAGCACGGCGGCGGATCGTCCGCTGTCGTGGTCTGCAAAGCCGCCCAGACCAACGCCGGCCCGCACTCCGTACCTACTGACAGGGCCCTCGGCGGCGCCCGTCTGGCGGCTGCCGCGGTATCGACCCGCGGCGCCACCGCCGAACGACATGCCATAAGTCCCCTCGGTCAAAAGCAGTGCCTGTGTCAGTGGAAAGGGAGAACCGCTGTCGAAGTGCTGACTGCCGACCGCGCACGTCGGGCTGGAGTTCGAAATGGCAGTCATTCAAGTCGGTTTCTCGTCTTGTATGTCATTGCTCCATTGGGTGGCCGACCTGGTGTGGCCTGGGTGTTCCTAGTCCATGCCATCTGCCGTACAGGGCCATGTGGATGAACTTCCGGGGCCTGGGCCCTTTCAAGTTGTGCGGCCTTCCACGCCGGGGCAATATCGGTTCCGTTCTTCCAGAGAGGAAGAAACAGAACGGAGATTTCGAATGCGCAAGAGCATGAAGCTGGGCGCCGCCTCGACCCTCGCGGCGGTTGCCCTCCTCGCGGGTTCCGCCTCGGCTGCCAGCGCCTGCGACAGCACCCCCGTTGGTGGCGGCGACCAGCCCATCACCATCACGAACGAGAACACCAACGTCAACGTGAACGAGAACGAGAACGAGAACGAGAACACCGCGACGGCCACGGCCGCTGTCGACTCGACGAACACCCTTGACCTGGTCATCGACCTGCTGGACGGCGACGAGGTCGCCGTGCCGGTGGCGGGCTGATCGCTCGAGTCCAGTTCAGCGGTTCGGGGCATCCTTTCTTGATCCCCTTGGGGGCCGTGACCTGACCTGAAAGCGTCTTTCCCTGACGGGCGGATGAGGTGACGTCCTCATTCGCCCAGGGGAGAGGCGCTTTCCGTTTCCCGAGGCGGTCCTTCAGCAAGAAATCACTACGCCGTAGGCGACCGCATCGTGGAGCGCACTTCGGAGGGGACATGAGTGACACGGTCATCCTGCCGCGTTGCCCGGAAACGGGGAAGGCGTCATTCCGGACCGAGAGTGAAGCTCGTGCCTGGCTCATCAGGCAGCCACTGATCGAGAAGATTCCGGACCGGATCTACAGGTGCCCCGGATGCCGGCACTGGCATTTCACCGGGTCCCATCATCTGACCAGTCAGAAAATCCAGTGGCGACGAAACCACGGCAGGCGTGAAGCCGCTCCCCGGCGCAGCCGCAGGAAGAGAGGGAGGAGCTGACGAGAAAGTCTTTCCGGTTCGCTTCCCGCTGCAGGGAACCGAACCCACTCCCGACCGCCCTGGGGTCCGGCTTCTGTGCCAGATAATCCCACGGATTCCGGCGTACAACACGTACAAGTTTCCGCACAGAACCTGCCAGTCTGGCGAATGGTTAGGCGTGTGAGCACCAGCCGACTGGCTGTGGCCGGCTGACCTTCGACCAGTCCCTCGGTTCCAGGTCGGATTTTCCCACTTCTTCGAATAGGAAGACGACGAGATTGCGACAGAACCTGAGTAAGGGAATGGTCGTGGCCGCAGCCGCGACCGGCATCCTGTCCCTGTGCGGCATCCCGGCGTTCGCGGATGCGCACTCGGAAGGGACCGTGGGGGGATCGGTCGGTGCCCAGTCCGACGACAGCGCCCCTCGCGAGCACGCTGATCACAACTCCTTCAGAGGGCACGCCGACGGCGACGGTTACGGCGGCGACAGCGACGACGGCGCTTACGGCAAGGATGTCGTCGGCAAGGTAGATGACAGCGGCAAGGATGTCGTCGGCAAGGTAGATGACAGCGGCAAGGATGTCGTCGGCAAGGTAGATGACAGCGGCAAGGATGTCGTCGGCAAGGTAGATGACAGCGGCAAGGATGTCGTCGGCAAGGTAGATGACAGCGGCAAGGATGTCGTCGGCAAGGTAGATGACAGCGGCAAGGATGTCGTCGGCAAGGTAGATGACAGCGGCAAGGATGTCGTCGGCAAGGTAGATGACAGCGGCAAGGATGTCGTCGGCAAGGTAGATGACAGCGGCAAGGATGTCGTCGGCAAGGTAGATGACAGCGGCAAGGATGTCGTCGGCAAGGTAGATGACAGCGGCAAGGATGTCGTCGGCAAGGTAGATGACAGCGGCAAGGATGTCGTCGGCAAGGTAGATGACAGCGGCAAGGATGTCGTCGGCAAGGTAGATGACAGCGGCAAGGATGTCGTCGGCAAGGTAGATGACAGCGGCAAGGATGTCGTCGGCAAGGTAGATGACAGCGGCAAGGATGTCGTCGGCAAGGTAGATGACAGCGGCAAGGATGTCGTCGGCAAGGTAGATGACAGCGGCAAGGATGTCGTCGGCAAGGTAGATGACAGCGGCAAGGATGTCGTCGGCAAGGTAGATGACAGCGGCAAGGATGTCGTCGGCAAGGTAGATGACAGCGGCAAGGATGTCGTCGGCAAGGTAGATGACAGCGGCAAGGATGTCGTCGGCAAGGTAGATGACAGCGGCAAGGATGTCGTCGGCAAGGTAGATGACAGCGGCAAGGATGTCGTCGGCAAGGTAGATGACAGCGGCAAGGATGTCGTCGGCAAGGTAGATGACAGCGGCAAGGATGTCGTCGGCAAGGTAGATGACAGCGGCAAGGATGTCGTCGGCAAGGTAGATGACAGCGGTAAGGATGTCGTCGGCAAGGTAGATGGCAGCAGTAAGGATGTCGTCGGCAAGGTAGATGACAGCGGCAAGGTCGACGACAGCAGTTACGGCGGCGACGAGGCCGGTTACGGCGGCGACGAGGCCGGTTACGGCGACGAGGCCGGTTACGGCGACGACGGCGGTTACGGCGACGAGGCCGGTTACGGCGAAGACGGCGGTTACGGCGGCGACGAAGCCGGCTACGGCGACGAGGCCGGTTACGGCGAAGACGGCGGTTACGGCGACGACTCGGAGACGCCGCCTGCAACTCCCCCCACCACGCCGCCCGTCACCCCGCCTGTCTCACCTCCGGCGGAGCCACCCTCCCTTCCGAACACCGGCGCCGGAGAGGAGGCGTTCATGGCCGCGGGTGCCGCCGTGTTGCTGATGTCGGGTGGCGCCATCCTGTACCGCCGAGGCCGGGCCGCGTCCCGTCGGTAGCGTCCCGGTCCGGGTGCCGGACACGGACCGTGTCCGGCACCCGGAGCCACTCCCGTCCGTCAGGGGTGTGCCTGCACCGCTTCCGGGCGCCCCCGGCCCACCGCTGCGGGGATCGTTCCGACGGGCGGCGTGGTGCGCAGTCGGTGGCACACCCCTCGTACGAGCGTCGTGGCCGTGAACGTGGCGCCGTGGACGAAGCGCATGGCCGGCCCGAACGTGGAGGCGGTCACCAGTCCGCCCATGAACAGTCCCGGGTGTGAGGACTCGAAGTCCCGCCCGACCGCGGGGGAGCCGTCGGCAGCCGTCGCCAGGCTCCCGCGTAGTTCTTCGGAGAGCAGGCCGAGCCGGTCCAGGGTCGGCCGGAACCCCGTGGCCGCGATCACGTGTCCGGTCTCCAGGGAGCACCGCTTGGCGGCCCGGCTCACCGTCTCCAGCCGAACGCCGCCCCGCACCACACGGGCCGCTGCGACCTCTTGGCCGAGCAGCACTTCCACCGCCTGCTCGACCCGGTCCCGTACCCACCAGGCGCCCGCCGGTCCCAGCGCGGTGGCCGTGATGCGGGCCCGGGTCGGCTCGGGAAGACGGCGGAAGAGCCCCGGGCGCTCGGCATAGAACCAGTTGCGCCAGCCGCAGCCGAGCCCGCTGTGCGGGGCACGGGCCGACTGCCACCAGGGGCGCTGCCACGGCGGTGGCACATCGTTCCAGCCCAGCCCGTCGGCTCGGGCCAGTACCCGTACACGCGTGCCCTGTTCGGCGAGGAGCGCAGCGGTCTCCAGGGCCGCCTGGCCGCCGCCGATCACCGTGACGTCCCTGCCCCGGAAGCGGCCGAGGTCATTGTGGTGACTGCTGTGGGAGACGAACGCGGGGTGCAGGCCACGCAGCGGGGACGGCACCTCCACGAAGGGCATGACGCCTACCGCCAGTGCCACCGTCCGGGCCCGCAGTACCTCCCCGTCCTCCGTGACCGCCTCGAATCCGGCCGCGCGGGCCGTCACCCGGCTCACCATGCGCTCGTCCACCTGGGGTACGGCGTGGTGCGCGAACCACAGGCCGTACGCGGCGAAGGTCGCCACCGGGATCGGTTCGGCGTGCCGCGCCGTCAGGCCCTGGGTCGCGCAGTAGGCGTCCAGCCGCCAACGGCCGACGGGATCAGCGAGGTTGGAAGCCCAGGGCTCCGACTTGAGGAACATGCCGCGAGGCATGTGGTCACGCCAGGACGCCATGGGCCGCCCGAGGACGCGCAGGTTCAGCCCGGCTGCCGCGGCATGGGCCGCGATGGACAGGCCGTACGGTCCGGCGCCCACCACCAGCAGGTCGTACATCAGCAGCTACTCGCTTTCTCGTCGTCGAACGCGATCGGCGTGGCCGCCTGGCGGACCACGCGCGTCGGTGCGGGAGCCGTCGCGGCCGCGCGCAGCCGCTCCCGCATCCGGCGGAACACATGGCGGCACCACAGGGCCCGCATCGCCCGGCCGGGAGCCGGGTCGTCCGGGGCGTGCCAGGCAAGTTCGCGCCCACGGGGCGCCGGCCGCAGCGCGGCGAGCGGCGCGTAGTTCTCCACCACGAATGACCGTCCCACCAGCGGCTGGGCCGCCGGCAGTTGGCGGTAGGTCAGGTCGAGGTGCAGGGCGCGTACGACGTCCAGCCCGGCGGTGTCGGAGAAGAGACGGAACTGGGCGCCGGGGCGGGGGTTGAAGTCGAGCAGGTGGTAGCGGCCCGTCGTGTCGCAGCGGCGGAAGTCGAGGTCGAAGATTCCGCGGTAGCCCAGCGCACCGGTGAGCCGCTCGGCGAGCGCCCGCACCTGCGGGTTGTCCGTCCAGCGTCCGACCACGGTCAGGCCTGCTCCGCGCGGCCACGCCCGCTGCTTGCGGCCTGGCCCGCCCGCGCGCACGGCGCAGGAGCGGTCGGCGTATCCGTGGAAGAACCAGTCGCGGTCCGGGCCCGGTGGCAGATACGCCTGCAGCAGCAGCGGGCTGCCGGCCTCCGCGGTACGCAGATACAGCTCCCGCGCCTGCTGCGCGGACCTCACCAGCACCGTGCTGTGCAGCCCGCTGCCCGTCGGCACCTGCCAGGGCCGGCTCCACTTCGCCACCATCGGCAGACCCAGCCGCCGGGCTGCGTCGGCGGCCTGCGTCGAGCTGTCCGGGATCAGCGTGACTGGGTGCGGGATGTCCACAGAAGCGCATACGAGGGCCAGTCCGGCCTTGTCGGCGACGCGTTCGAGCAGTGCGCCGGGCGTGGCGGGCAGCAGATACGAGGGGGTGAGTTCCTCGCGCATGCGGCTCACGGCGACCGCGCTCGCGTCGTCCATCGGGACCAGGACGGCGGGACGCGCGACCCGGGTGGCCACCCGGCGCAGCACGACGGCGATCTCGCTGGGGGATGCCCCGGGCGGCGGCGGAGGATGCGTTTCGCTGACGAAGCGCGATCTGGTGACGGGACTTCCCATGGAATCGGCGACCACATGCACCTCCACTCCCGCTCTGCCGAGCGAGCGCACGGCGCCCAGCGTTCCGTGGTGAAAGGGATTCCGGTCGATCCGCAGCAGAACGGCGGGGACGCGGGTGTCGAGCAGCGGCACGGATTTCATTCCTTCGGATCGGCTCACCCGCACAGGGGAGCGAGGTACTCGAAAGCCGTAAGCGCGATGGCGTCATTCCATTTCATGTGGCTGACTGCATGTGGCTGGGCGTCAGTAGAGCGGCACGGATAGAACGAGGGCAGAGGACAGAGTGAGAGCGGGGAGAGGAGCAGGCATGGTTCTACGGAATTGCCGGGTCCGGACCGGGCGGCTGACGGTCGTCTCCGCGGCAGTCGCCCTCTCGGCCACGCTGGCGTCCGGCGCCGGCTTCGCGGCGGGGACACCGCCCTCCGCCGGTCCTTCCGCTCCGACGACGGCCGCCCCGGCGCCGACAGGGCCCGGGGTGACCGCATCGGTCGCGTCGTCGTCCCCGCAGGCGCCGCAGGCGCCCGCGGTCACCCCGGTCCCGTCCCTCCCCGAGCTGCCGCAGCCGACCCCGCCGACCCCTTCCGACACCGGGCCGACGAACCCGGCGCCCGGCCAGGAGAGCCCCGCCTTCGGCGCTTTCCTCCACTCCGGGACCCAGGGCGTGGTGGGCATGAAGGGACTCAGCAACTGGCTGGGGGGTGCCGAGCTGCGCGTCGGTCACAGCTATCTGCCCGGCGACCGCTGGAGCAACATCGAGGGCGCTCCGGGCTTCCTCGACGTGTGGGCGCGCTGGCGCAGGGCCAAGGAGGACCGGCTGTTCGTCCTCAACGTGCCCATGCTGGAGCGCAACGAGGCGGGTGTCTCGGACGCCGAGGTCCGGTGGCTGCTGCGACAGGGCGCTGCCGGACACTTCGATCACCACTTCCGCACCCTCGCCGAGCAGCTGGTCGCGTTGAGCGTGCCGGACACGATCCTGGTGCTGGGCTGGGAGATGAACGGCACGACGTACACCCATCGCTGCGGGCCCGACCCGGAGGCCTGGAAGAAGTACTGGAACAACATCGTCACCGCCATGCGTTCGGTGCCGGGCCAGAGATTCCGGTTCGACTTCACGCCGAGCCGCGGTCGGGACGCCATTCCCTGGACGCAGTGCTATCCGGGGGACGGCACCGTCGACATCATCGGCATGGACGCGTACGACCAGCCGCGAGGAACTTCCTTCGACGAACAGGTGAATGAGCCCTACGGACTTCAAGCGCACGTGGATTTCGCAAAATCCCACAACAAGCCTATTTCCTATCCAGAATGGGGGCTGTTCCGTAACGGTGACAACGACGAATACATGCGGCGGATGCTCGCCTGGATCGATGCGCACAAGCCGCTGTACAACACGCTGACCGACTACTGTCCGCACGGTGTCTGGCAGTGCCCGGCCAATCCGGGTTCGTCCCGGGTGTACCGGTCCGTGCTCTCCGGTCGCACCGGCGAACCCGCGACGCTGCCCGTGCCCACCGCACGTCCCGCACCGTGGCGCTCGACGGGCTGCTCGCCGCTGCGTCTTGGCGACTGGGTCGAGTCCTGGCTCGGCCGGAGGTGTGCTCGCGTCCCGACAGGTGGCCGTGGACCACTACTGGAAGCGACTCAGTAACTCCTTGCACCGGCGACGCGCGGCCACGTCGCCGACCACCGCCGACATCAGCGGGGCCGTGCGTCGCCGGGCCAGCAGTAGCCGCTGGTTGGCGACGGGTTCGGGGCGCCAGCGGTGCTTGTAGGGTTCGTCGCCGCGCAGCAGGCTCAGAGTGCCCAGTCCGCTGATGCCCATGTGCTGGGTGCACGCGTCGAGGAGCATCACCGCCACGTCCGCCTTGCTTTCCCGCAGACGCGGATGGGCGCCGTACAGGTATCCGCCTGTGATCCGGCGCGACAGCAGCGTGAGGTCCACGGCCACCACGTCGCCGTCGAGCCGGAACTCGGTGATCACCGCGTCGCCGGAGCGCACCATCGGTCCCACGGAGCGGACCAGATGCTCGCAGAAACGGGTGCGCAGATGCTCCGGCGTCACTTTCCGTCCCTGCCACTGCAGCCGGTGCAGCTCCAGCAGCCGCCGCAGCGCCGCGTTCACCTGGTCCGGCCGTACGACATGCCGTTCCACACCGAGCGACCGCAGCCTGCGCAGCTTGGCGCGCACCCGCTGGGCTCCGTGGGACGGTAGCCGGGACACCAGCGCGTCCATGGGCGCGGCCGGCAGTTCCAGGCACAGCGAGTCCTGCATCCGGCGGTGCGGGCCGCTCCAACGGTCGTAGACGCGTTCGACCGCACCGCCCGGCCGCACCTCGCGGAAGTCGATCAGCGCCGTGCGGGCGGCGGTCGAGAGCGCCTCGGTGAGCGCGGCGGCCGCCCGGTCCGCCCGCTCGTCTTCGATGAGCACGTCCCCGTAGTCGGAGATCACCCCGCCGAGGGGTACCAGTGTGGGCACCGGACCGCGCCGGAACATCAGGGGCGCGGCGGCGACGAGTTCGGCGCCCGCGTGCACCAGCACCAGCCGCAGCCGGCCGGGCCTGCCGTACGACAGCCACCACGAGTGCAGCCAGGCGTGGTTCTGGAAGGGGGTCGCCGCGCCGCACCGCTCGTACAGCCGCCCCCACTGCGAGGCCAGCTCGGCGAAGGCGTGCGTGTCGGTGACGATCTCCGTGGTGTACGCCGCTGTCACAGTTGTCCGTGCACGTCGGCGGCTGGGGCCGGAACCGGCACCGAAGCGGGTCGGACGGGTTCGTCGTCCCCGGTCGTGGTGCGCCTCGGACGGACGAGCAGCAGCAGGCCGCCGAGCAGGCCGCCCGCGCTGGTGCCGACCAGGGTCGTCAACTGCGGCGACGCGGACGACGGCTCGGTCGGCCGCACCGCCTGCGAGAACTGGACGAGTTGGACGTGGGTGCTGTACTTGGTGTCGTTCGCGTGCAGGGTCAGCGCGTGGGCGACGGCGTTGGCCATGCGGGCGGCGGCACCGGGGCGTCGCGAGGTGGCCGAGACGGCGACCATCGGGGCGTCCGGCGAGGTGGCCGTCCGCACGCTCCGCTGCAGCGTCCGTACCGGCACGTCCGCCGACACCTGCGCGTCCCCGAGCACCGCGAGTTGCGTGGCGGCCCGGCCGTACGCCTGCGCGAAGCCGAGCGCGGAGGCCGGGTCGGACTCCTCGGTGGGTACCGCGACGACGTAGCTGGTGGCCGTGTACACCGGGGCTCTCAGCAGGCCGTAGGCGCCGCCGGCCAGGCCGCCGACGAGCGTGCCGGCCACGAGCAGGACCCAGGGCAGCCAGGCCGCGGCGCGGGACTGACGCCCGGACGGCCGGGAACAGGGGATGGGGTTTTCGGTCATGACGAACTGGCTCCCTGGGGTGAGGGGGACGACGAACTGGACACCGCCGCCGCGTACACGTCCATGAGCCGGGCGGCGCTGCGGGTGATGCTGTAGCGGTGGGCGGCGGCCGGGACCGTACGAGGCCGTGCACCGGCCGCGCGGACCTCGGCGACGGCGCGGACGTACGCCTCCGGACCGCCGCGCACCCGCCGGGCCGCGGCGGCGGCCCGCGGGGGCAGGTCCTCGATCGCCGGGCACGAGGCGTAGAGCACGGGCAGCCCGGAAGCCAGGGCCTCCACGACCGCCAGTCCGAAGGACTCCTCCAGGGACGGTGAGACGAGCAGGTCCATGGCGGCGGTGAGAGAGGGCAGGTCGGGGCCGGGGGAGCCGTCGGGGACATTGGGGCGTTCGCCGGTGAACAGGACGCGTTCGGCCACGCCGGCCTCATGGGCCGTGCGACGCAGGACGCTCGACTCCGGGCCCGCGCCGACCAGCAGCAGCCAGTGGTCGTCGGGAAGCCGGGCGATCGCCCGGATCAGGACGTCGAAGCGCTTGCCCGGGGTGAGCCGGCCGATCCCGCCGACGACGTAGGCGTGCTCCGGCAGGCCGAGCCGGCGGCGGGTGTGGTGGCGCCGGGACAGGTCGAAGCGGAAACGGCTGACGTCGATGCCGTTGGGGACGACCTCGATGCGCGGGGCGGGCACACCCCAGCGTCTGAGACGGTCGGCGACCACGGGAGAGACGGCGACCGTGGCGGAGCCGAGGCGCTCGCTGGCGAGGTAGAGGGCGCGGACGCCCGCCGTCAGTTTTCTGCCTTCCATCTGGGAGTCGCCGAGGGAGTGTTCGGTGGCGATCACAGCCCTGACGCCCGCGAGGCGGGCGGCGAGCCGCCCGTAGACGCAGGCGCGATAGAGGTGGGTGTGCACCAGGTCGTAGCCGCCCGCTCGGATCAGGCGGACCAGGCGAGGGAGCGCGGACAGGTCGCGGTTGCCGCCCATGCCGAGGTGGTGCACGCGGACGCCGTCGGCGACCAGCCCGTCGGCGACAGCACCGGGGTTGGTGAGGGCGGCCACCTCGCAGGCCACGGGGAAATGACGCAGCAGCAGGCGCAGTTGCTGTTCGGCGCCGCCGACGCCGAGACCGGTGATGACGTGCAGAGCCTTCATGTCACACACCCGCCACGGGGCGCCGGCGCAGCCGGTGCAGCCGGTGCTTGAGGTGGAGCCGCCAGGCAGTGTCGTTCTCGCCGATGTGCAGCCGCGGGAGGGCGTGCGGGCCGGTCAACGGGCCGGGAGCGATGGCGCAGGCGTAGGTGTACCCGGCTTCCCGTACGGCGGCGACGGCGCGCCGGTCGACCGTGCCGTAGGGATAGCAGAAGCCGTCGACCGGAGCGCCGGTCAGCTCCGCCAGCAGCGCCCTGCTGTCGGCGACCTCGGCCTTCAGGGTGGCGTCGTCGGCCCGGGTGAGATCGACGTGGGTCAGCCCGTGCGAGCCGATCTCCATGCCCTCGGCGGCCGCGCGCCGGATGCCGTCCGCGCTCAGCAGCGGCTTGCGCGGACCGAGAGGATCCCAGGAGTTGACGCCGCCGAGGCGTCCGGGCAGGACGAAGAGGGTGGCGCCGCAGTTCCAGCGCAGCAGCGCCGGAAGGGCGTGGGTGAGGAAGTCGGCGTATCCGTCGTCGAAGGTGAGGCCGACCAGGCCCCTTCGCCGCCCCCGGGCGCGGGCGGCGAACAGTTCACGCAGGGACACACCGCGCAGCCCGCGTCGGCTCAGCCAGGCCAGCTGCCCTTCCAGCCGCTCGGGGCTGACCGTGATGCGGTACGGGTCGTCCGAGCAGTCGCCCACGGAGTGGTACATCGCCACCCAGGGGGCCAGTCGGGGGCGCGCCGCGAGGACTGTGCCGGTGACGGGGGAATCAACGGGAACGGCCATGCGTCAGCCTCCGTGTGACGGTACGTACGGAATGGAGTGCGGATGCGCAGCCCTCGGTGCCCAGGGCCCGGCTGAGCGGGAGGAACACCGCGGTCACGGTCACGCACCCGGTCAGGAGGCCCGCCACCGGGGACTGGGGCCCACTCGCGGCCAACGCCCCCGTCACCGTCGCGACCGCTGCGGCCGGTAGCGGCGGGCTCAGCTCGGCCAGCACCTGCCGGACACGGATCGGGACCCCGCGCGGGCCGCGGCGCCCGGGCTTGCCGGCGAGGCCGGCGAGCAGCAGTGCCGCCGTGACGGTGATGCCGGCGGCGTTTGCGGCGGCGATACCGGGCACGCCCCACGGGCCCACGGTCACCACCCCGATCCATGAGGTCGCGATGATGCCTGCCGCCATGGCGCCGACCGGATACCAGGTGGGCCGCCCCGCCGAGAAGTAGGAGCGGATCAGGACGCCCACCAGGGTCTGGCCGAGCAGCCCGAGGGCGTACACACGCAGCACGCCCGCCGTCGCCGCCGTGTCCCGCGCCGTGAACGCGCCTCGCTGGAAGAGGAGTTCGGTGATCTGCGAGGCGCAGGCGATCACCGCGGAAGCGCCGAGGAGCACCAGCCAGGAAGCCAGGGCCAGGTCCCGCTCCACACGGGTCCGGGCCCGTTCCGTGTCGCCGTCCGCGAGCGCCCGTGCGATCACCGGGAAGGTGACCGTGCACAGCATCAGCGACAGCGTCATGGGGATCTGGGCCACCTTCTGCGCGTAGTTGAGGTGTGAGATGGCCCCGGAGGGAAGGGTGGAGGCGAGGAACCGTTCGATCAGGACCTGGGACTGGCGGCACAGGGCGAAGAGGAGAACGGCGCCCAGCAGGGAGAGGCGCATCGGGCCTGCCTCGACCACGGCATCGCCGGACGCGGGCGTACGACTCTTCAACTGCCGCCACAGCGAGGGAAGTTGGACCACCACCATGAGGCAGCCGCCGACCGCGACCCCGGCCGCGGCCGATCGTACGCCCCAGTCTTTGCCGAGCAGGGACATCGTGGCGATGATGCCGGTGTTGTAGGCGACGTAGATCGTCGCGGCGGCCAGGAAGCGCCGATGTGCCCGCAGGACCGCGCTGCAGTACCCGGCGAGCCCGAAGGCCGGCACGCAGATCGCCGTCAGCCGGGTGCAGTCGACGGCGAGACGGGGATCGGGCAGGCCGGGCGCCAGGGCCCCGACCAGGTACGGGGCCCCGGCGGCGACCAGCGCGGACACGGCGACGAAACCGAGGGACAGACGGGGCAGAGTACCGATCACCAGGGAGCGGACCGGATCTCCGGGGGCGCCCTGGGCGCGTCGGGCCAGGGCCATGCTGAACGCCGGGATCAGCACGAAGGCCAGCCCGTCCTCGATGAGCAGCGTGGAGGCGAACTCCGGCACGGTCCACGCGATCAGGAAGGCGTCCGTCTCGCTGCCCGCCCCGAACATCCGGGCCAGCGCCTGGTCGCGCACCAGGCCGAGCAGTGCCCCGGCGATCGACAGCGACGCCGTGATCAGGGTGGCCTTGGCGAGGAAGCTCCGGGAGACCGCGGTGAGGTCGGTGCTGTCCGAGGCCCGCGCCGCGGGCAGGGCCGCACGCTCGGTCCCGGATGCGGATGTGGAAGCGGAAGCGCGCTCAGTCCGTGGGCTCCGCGGCGGCGTCATCGTCATCGCGCCACGGCCTCCTCGACGCTCCGCGGCGCCGGAACAGACGCCGAGCCCGCCCTCTCGCCGTGTCCGGCCAGCGCCCACCAGGCCGCCAGCCCGAAGCACACCCCGGTCAGCACGGTGGAGGGGCCGCCGATGTCGGCGTACAGGAAGTCGGTCAGTTGCCAGACCAGCAGTCCGCAGGCGACGAGCGCGCAGTCCAGGCCGGGCCCCTGTGACGCCCGCGTCCGCGACAGGCGCCGCAGCCCGCCCACCAGCAACGCCAGCCAGCTCCCGGCGAGTGCCGACAGGCCGATCAGGCCCTGCTCGCTGAGCACCAGCAGATACATGTTGTGCGGCGACAGGAGCGGCTGTCTGCGGTACGCCGACCCCGCGCCCTCCGTGTCGCTGGCCGCTGACAGCGCCGGCGAAGCGTACCCGTCCCGGTACTCGGGGAAGCCCTTCAGTCCGACGCCGGTGACCGGGTGGTCGCGCCACATGCCGGTCGCGGCCGCCCACAGGGCGAACCGGTCGACGACGGACTGGTCGGGAGCGTCGGTGACCCGCGTGATGCTGTCGATCCGCTCCTGCAGCATCGCCGTGCCGACGCCGAGGCCGCCCACCAGGATCACGCCCACGGCGGCCACGGCCGCGGCCGTCCTCAGCGCGCGCCGCAGCCCGGCCAGCGCCAGCTGCGCCGCACAGGTCACGGCCGTGGCGATCCACGCGCCCCGGCTGAAGGACAGCGCGAGCGGCGCCAGCAGGACGAGCGCGCACCCGACGGCGACCCACCGCTGTCGCGGGGAGGTCCGGCCGAGCGCCAGACCGACCGCGCACACCAGGCCGACGGCGACCACTGTCGCCATGCTCATGACCTCCTGGGGCCCGAAGGTGCCGACGGCGCGGATGTGCTCGCCCCGGTAGGAGGCGCCGGTCCGGGTGACGTACTGGTGCACTCCGACGGCCCCCTGCCACAGGGCGAGCCCCACCAACGACCAGGTGAGCACGCGGAAGTCACCCCGGTGGCGGATCAGTAGCAGGACCGCCGCCGGAACGAGCACGAAGACCTGCAGACAGCGGCCCATGCCGGTGACACCGGCCCAGGGTGAGAGTGCCCCCATGGCGGCGACGGCCAGCCCGACGACCGGCAGACCCAGCACCACGGCGGCCGTACGCGACAAGGGGCGCCGCCGGTCCCGTACGAGACGGATCGCGCAGTACAGCACCGCCAGCCCGGACATCGCGTCGGCGGGACCCGCGCCGTCCGGGGTGGTCGGCAGTGCCAGCAGGCCGATCACGGCCATCACGGGCAGGACCGGTGGCAGGGAGGTGCCCCGGCGCGGGAGCGGCGTCAGCGCGAGGCGCACGGCTCTCAGCTCCCCGTCGGACGCACGAGCGTGGCCGCGGTACGCAGCA
This sequence comes from Streptomyces sp. Q2, assembly GCF_056820935.1. Classification (NCBI taxonomy): domain Bacteria; kingdom Bacillati; phylum Actinomycetota; class Actinomycetes; order Kitasatosporales; family Streptomycetaceae; genus Streptomyces; species Streptomyces sp. Q2. Next base: position 117,994 of record NZ_JBXEJE010000023.1, read on the forward strand.
GGATGCAGACGTCCTGCCACAGCGACCAGTTGTCGATGTAGGCGTTGTCGAACCGGCAGCGGTCCTCGATCGAGGTGTCGCCACGCAGCCCGTGGACCTGGGCGAGCCCGGTGATGCCGGTGCGCACGCGGTGGCGGTCCGCGTAACCGGGGTAGGTCTGCCTGAACTGCGCGACGAAGTAAGGCCGTTCGGGGCGCGGGCCGACCAGGCTCATGTCGCCCCGGAGAACGTTCCACAACTGGAGCAGTTCGTCGAGCGAGGTGCGCCGCAGCATGAGGCACAGCCCGCGCATCTCGTTCTCGTCCGCCACGCTCCACCGGGTCGCCGCCTCGTGCGCGTCGACCGGGCGGTGCGTGCGGAACTTCAGCAGCGTGAACGGACGCCCGTCCTTGCCGATGCGCTGCTGCCGGAACACCACGCCGGGCCCGTCGCTGATCCGCAGTGCCACCGCGCACGCCAGCAGCAGGGGGCCAGCCAGCAGCAACAGTGTTCCGGACACGAGGATGTCCAGCGTCCGCTTGCCCACGCTGCCGCGGCGCGCGGCGGTCATCTCCAGACGCCGGCAGGGGAACCCGGCCAGCCGCTCCTGTCTCGCGTACGACGGAGCGCCCGCGTCGACCTCCCATACCTCGCATCCCGCCTCGGCCAGCGTGCGCAGCAGTGGTCCCTGTCGGGTCCGCACGGACGGATGGACGGCCAGCACCGCCCGTACCCCGTTCTGGATGACCGCCCGCTCGACTTCCTCCCCGGTCGTCAGCACCGGCAGGCCCTCCGTACCGTCCGAGCGGTCCGCCACGATTCCCACGGGCCGCATCCCGCACGACGGATGCCGCAGCACGGCGGCGGCCACGCGCTGCGCGGCCTCCGCCGGGCCGATGACGAGAGCGGTGCACGGGTGGCGCAAGAGTACGGCGCGCCACCTCGCGTACTCGGCGGCGCGCAGCGCGCAGCCCGCCGCCGCCTGCACGGCGAAGCCCGCCAGCAGGGTGCGGGCGGACAGCGCATGGTCCGGCCGGTATGCCGCCACCAGTGCCGCGAGCGCGAGCCAGGCCACTGCGGTCCGGCCGCAGACGGTCGGCAGCTCGGGCAGGACGCCTGGCACCGGGGGGTGTGCGCGGGGCGCCCCCAGCAGCAGTGACGCGGCGAGCAGCAGCGTGACGGGGAGCGGGCGCAGCTGTGGTCCGGGCAGGGTCAGGGCGCCCAGCAGGGCGGCCGCGCCGTCCACGACGAGCAGCGGCACCGGCGAGGTGGGCCGTGGCGGCGGCCTGTGGGCGGGGAACCGGCCGCCCGGGGCGGTGGCCTGCGGCGGCAGGAGCGATACGGGCGAGAATCCGTGTTCCCGGGGCTGTGCGCCGGGGGAGGGGACGGTGCTTTCCGCGGTCACGAGTGGAGGGGCTCCCTGTGCTCGATGGGCGCGACGCGCCCTGCGGGCCATGCGCCGATCAGGTCGCGATAGACCTCCGCGACCGCCTCGGCGGTGTGCCGCACGTCATGTGTGGACAGCACGTGTCGGAGCCCCCGGTGGCCGAGAGACTCGCGCAGCGGCGGGTCGAGCAGCAGTTCTGCCACAGCCCCGGCCAGCACCACCGGGTTCTCGGGCGGGACCAGGCACCGCGCGGTGACAGAGAACGGCAGGCTTTCGCGGGCACCGTCGACGTCCGCGACCACCACCGGCCGCCCGCAGGCCATCGCCTCCAGCGGGGCCAGCGCCATACCCTCCCAGCGGGACGGCAGAACGACCAGATCCGCGGCCTGGTACCAGGGGGAGGTCTCGGCGACGGCTCCCACGAACAGCACGGACTTCGGCGCCCGCGCCCGCAGCCGGTCGCGGTCCGGCCCATCTCCGACCAGCACGAGACGCGCGCCGGGCACCCTGGGGGCGACGGCCCTCCACGCCGTCAGGAGGACGTCCTGCCCCTTCTGGCGGCACAGCCGCCCCACGCAGACGACGAGCGGTGCGGCGGGATCGACCCCGTGCAACGGCTCCAGGCCGGTTCGTACGGTGCCGGCCGGGGCGGGATGGAAGCGCCGGGTGTCCACACCGTTGGGGATGACGCTCCACCGTCCGTCGATTCCGGCGCGCACCCCGGTGGCGCGCTCCGCCTCGCTCACACACACCACCCGCGAGGCCCAACGCGCCCCCCACCGCTCCCACGTCAACGCGAGTGCCGAGGCGACCCCGCCGACCGCCTCGAAGGACCAGGCGTGTGGCTGGAACACGGTGGGGATCCGCCCCCGCACGGCGAGCCGCCCGGCGAGCCCGGCCTTCGCGCTGTGGGCGTGCACGACATCGGGGCGCACCTCGTCGATCAGACGGGCGAGGTGCCGCACCTCCCGGACGAGCGACGGACCCGGCGACCGCGTGGCGTGCCAGTGCCGTACGTCGGCGCCGAGCGACCTGAGTCCGACGGAGAGGGTGCCGTCGGGGCAGGCCGTCGTCACCGCCAGGCCGCCCGCGAGCTGCGCCCGTACCAGGTTCGTCACGACGCGGGCGACACCGCCTTCCACGGGCTGGGCAAGGTGGAGGACCCGCGGCCGGGAGAGGGTCGGTGACCGATGCATGCGCGATGTCCTCGCTCGGGGTGGTGCTCGGGACGGCGGCGGACGCGTCTCACTGCTGGGCGTCGACGGCGATGAAGAGCGCGCCGGCCCACACCACGTCCCGCTGCGACTCCAGCCGGAAGGCCAGCTGGTTGCCGCCCTTGCGCAGACCGCGGCCGAGATCGAGGACATCGGAGTCGTAGCCGAGGGTGTTGGCGTACGCCGGGACACGCTTGGGCGCGGCCGTCCCGGGCTGGCTGATCGTGGAGTTCAGGACGTCGGCGACCGGGTTGGAGGAGTTGGTGAGGGGGGTGACCGTGGTGCGAGGGCGCTGACCGTGCGTACCAGCCCGGGTGGTCCGGAGGGTGAGCGTGTCGCCGGTGACGCCGCGGTCTCCGTCGTATGTGACCAGACCCGCGCGGCCGCCCGCGCCGGCGGGGAAGCGCAGCCGCGACAGCCGGATCTCCTGCCCCGCACCGTGCTTCAGCGTGTCGAAGCCGTCCCAGAGGGCGAGGTGCCGCAGGGGCGCCGCCGGGTTCCGGTACGCCACCACCAGCGTCCAGCCGCCCCACGCGCCGGCCGCCGACCTGCCCCCCGCCACGTTGACCTGCGCCACGGTGTACAGACCCGGCCTGCTCTCCCGCACCAGCTTCGTCACGTTCGCCGAGGCCTGGAAGGCGTCGGCGCCGTTCGCCACCCGGTGGCCGACGACCGTGTCCGCGAGAACCTCCTTGTACTCCCCGCCGGGTTCGGCGATCAGCACCCGCCCATTGTCCTTCGGCGGCTTCTGCTCGCCGACGCGCAGATTGCCGCCCCAGTACAGCCGTGCGTAACTGACCCGGGAGCCCTTGGGCAGCCGGACCTCCGCCTGGGAGGAGTTGTAGGTGTTCGGGTCGCGGTCGATGTCGATGTAGTCCGTGTCGAAGTGGCCGTTCACACCGGCCTCGCCCGCGCGGGCGGCCGGGCAGCCGTGCACCGTCGACTGCGGAGGTCTTGGGACCGCCCCTGTCGTACGGCAGCTGATGGAGGTGTTGGCCGCGCGCACGATGCCGCCGTGCTGCAGTGCGCGGTACCGCTCGGCGAACGCGACGCGGCTCGCCTCCGGTGAGGGCGGGGCCGTGGCCGCGGTCGCCTGGGCGCCGACGGATGCCCAACTCCCGACGAGGACAAGAGCGCCTGCCGTCACGCGGTGCATCAGCGGGACAAGAGAATTGCGCATGATCGGCGTTTCCCTTTCGGAAAAAATTGCAGTGTCAGAGGGCGTACGAAGGCGAAGTGGGTGCCGTGAGGGCGCGTGGAGAGGTGCGCAACTCTAGCCGCTCATGGATATGAGCAGACGAAACCTGGCGAGCGTGTCGGAATGGTGAAGGAGAGGTGGATCCCGCTGGGAGATCCGGCCCCTTGAAAATCTCGCATGAGGAGTCGGCGACCCTGCGTGCGGAGTTACCGGACCGGTCGCGGGTCGGTGGGCACCGGTTCAGAAATTTCCCCCGGCTGCGTACGCGGCCGAGGAAAGGAACGCGATGAAGTCTCTGACGTCTGCCGCCGTCGTCGCCGGATCCCTGGTCATTGCCGGTGCTGCCGCGTTCGCGTTGGCCCAGAACGCCGCTGACGTGAGGGTGCTCACCACCGTCGACACCGTGGCGAGCACCCTCACCAGGGGTCCTGCCCGGAAGGGGTCGGTGCGGAAGTTGGACGGGCTCGACATCAAGAAGAAGGACTCGCCGCTGAACACGGTGCGGGGCGCGGCCAAGGGACTGGCCGGCGGTAAGTCGCTGGACGGTCCTCCGCTGCACAGCTGAGGTTTTTCCCGGTCGCGATGTCCTTTACCGGCGCTGCAGGGTGTCGTTCCGAACAGGCCGATTCCGCGCCCGGTTGAGTCGGCCTTTGGTGTTGTCCGTGGACGTGAAAAGCGGGGGTGTATGCCCTTCCTCGATTTCGCCTGGTACCGTGCCGCAATTCCCTCTGGTAACTCAAGGGACGGCGAAAGTGGAATCCCTCATTCGTGTGGTCGTGTGTGTACGAATAGGCCGCTCGGGTGAGGGAACGTACGGGCGCGTTCCGGCGCGTCGGTACAGTGCCGCGGTGACCTCAATCACCAACCAAACGTGTTCTCCGGGCCGCAGGCGGGTACTGCTGGGACTGCTGGCGTCAGGGGCCGGGGTGGCGCTCTCACCGGTCCTGACGGCGTCGGGGTCGGTCGTGCCGGCGGAGGGGTTCGAGGAGACATATCGCCGGCGTCGTGTAGTCGGCGTCAGACGCCGCGTCGGCGGGTCCGGAGACGACGGCTCCGGCGGGTGGCAGGTCACCGTGGACGGACGGCCGCTGCACCTGATGCGTCGGGCGGACGGCAGCTGGATGACCATGGTCGACCACTACCAGTCCTATCCGACCCCGCTCGCCGCCGCGCGCGCGGCCGTCGACGAACTCGGCCCCACCGAGGGGCTCGGCACGCCGGGCGACAGTGGCGGCCGCACGAACGGCAGCGGTGCGGCGGGCGGCCGCACAGGATTCGAGGGGGATCATCGCAGTGGTGTACACGCGTAAGGACGTCAGTACGCTCACCCGTGCCGAGCGGCGTCGGCTCATCACCGCGTTGCTCGAGATCAAACGCCGCGGTGAGTACGACGAGTTCGTACGCACGCACATCGAGTACTACAAGCCCGACGGCGAACACGGTCTGCGCACCGCGCACATGGCGCCCTCCTTCCTGCCCTGGCACCGCAGGTTCGTGCTGGACCTGGAGCGGGCACTGCGCCGCGTGGACGATGCGGTGACCGTCCCGTACTGGGACTGGACGCGTGATCGCACTCCGAAGGCCGCACCGTGGACCGGTGACCTGCTCGGCGGCACCGGGCGGAGGTCCGACCGCCAGGTCATGACCGGCCCCTTCGCTCACCGCAACGGCAAGTGGACCATCAAGGTGGGATTCACCGACACGCCGTTCCTCCAGCGTGACCTGGGACGCTCCCAGAAACCCATCGCACTGCCGACGGCCAGGGACGTGGCGGGGGCCCTCGCCGATCCCGTCTACGACACGGCGCCGTGGAACTCCACGTCCGCCAAGGGGTTCCGCAACAAACTGGAGGGGTGGGGACCGGGAAGGGGCGCCGCCTCGTGGCGCAACCACAACCGGGTTCACCGCTGGGTCGGCGGCCAGATGGTGGGTGGCGCCTCCGCCAACGACCCCGTCTTCTGGATGCACCACGCCTTCGTCGACCTCCTGTGGTCCCGCTGGCAGCGGCGGCACCCGAACGCCCGCTACCTCCCCGCGAGACCGCTCGCCGCGGGCGACGCCCAGCACGGCAGGGTCGTCGCACGGCAGGAGAAGATGCCGCCGTGGGACGTGACACCGGAGGAACTGCAGGACCACAGCGGGATCTACCGGTACGCGTAGCGACCGCCGTGTGACCGGCCGGTCGGCCGTCAGGGCAGCCGTCGTACCGGGTGGCCCGACAGGTAGGCCCGGATGTTCTCCACGGCCTGGCCGTAGTACGTCGCGTAGTTGTCCCGGGAGACGTAGCCGAGATGGGGAGTGGCCAGCAGGCGAGGGGCGGTGCGCAGGGGGTGGTCGGCCGGGAGGGGCTCGGTGTCGAAGACGTCGACGGCGGCGCCCGCGATACGGCCCTCGTGCAGCGCGGACAGCAGGGCGTCCTGGTCGACGATGGCCGCGCGGGAGGTGTTGACCAGGTACGCGGTCGGTCTCATCAGGGCGAGTTCGGCGGGGCCCAGAAGGCCGCGGGTGCGGTCACCGAGGGCCAGGTGGACGGAGACGAAATCGCTGGACGCCAGCAGCGCCTCCTTGGAGGGGGCGAGGTCGACGCCCACCTCGTCGGCGCGCTCCTGGGTGAGGTTCTGGCTCCAGGCGCTGACCTGCATGCCGAAGGCGAGCCCCACCTGCGCCACCCGGCTGCCGATCTTGCCCAGCCCGAGCAGTCCGAGGCGGCGGCCGTGCAGGTCGGCGCCGACCGTCTGCTGCCAGAGGCCGCCGGAGCGCAGGGCGTTACTCTCCTCGACGATCTGGCGGGCGAGGCCGAGCAACAGGGCCCAGGTCAGTTCGACGGGCGGGGTGGAGGAGCTGGCCGTGCCGCAGACGGTGACGCTGTTCGCCTCGGCGGCGGCGTAGTCGATGACCGTGTTGCGCATTCCGGAGGCGACGAGCAGCCGCAGCCGGGGTAGTCGGGCGAACAGCGAGGCCGTGAAGGGCACGCGTTCGCGCAGGGTGACCACGATGTCGACGTCCGCGAGGGCCGCGGCGAGGGCGTCCTCGTCGGCGAGGTGCTCGCGCAGTGCCACCACCTCCACCTCCCCCTCGATCACCGACCAGTCGGCGAATCGGGTCGCCATCCCCTGGAAGTCGTCCAGCACCGCACAGCGAAGTCGCACGTCGTCTCTCCCGTCTCGTCGGTGACGCGACGGTACACGGGCGGTTGCGGCGGCCCGGCGGCCCGGCAGTTCCGCGGCCCGGCGGTTCCGCGGTTCCGCGGTTCCGGGGATTGCCGACACCCACGTCACGCAGGAAAGCCCGGAACGTCGGCAGCTCGACGGCACAGCTGCCCTGACGGGCCGGTGTCAGAGCGGTCGGTAGCTCCAGGAACTCCGCCGCGCCCCGAGCAGGGGAGAGGTAGAGCCGTCCGCTGTGGTAACCCGCGTCCCGTAGCGTCTCCCCCCAGTTCGTAGGGGCGACGCAATCTGCGATTGCCACCTTCGAGGGGAACTCCGGTCGTGCTGCCTTGAGGTTCTCCGACCTCGTAGCCCAAGCCACACCGCTACTCACCACTCACCCCAGCCCCCATCCCGTCCGCCGGTGACGCGCACAGCGTGGGGCGAGCATGGTTCATGGCGTGCTGTAACAGATCTGGACCATTACGAGCCAGGAGCCCGGTACTGGACCTGCTCCGCTGTGCGCAGGGCCGTCAGCGTTTCTTCAACGGTCAGAAGAACAGTCGTCTCGAACGAGCTGAGTGCGCCGCCTCCGCTGATCGCCAGCGCAGCCGCGGCCATGGACACGTTGTCCGGCGCCTCCCACAGGTTGTAGCCGTCGTGCGTGCCGAAGGCGTACCAGAAGCCATGGAGCTTCCCGCCGACGGACTCGATGTACGACTGAGCGGCCTGTGCGCGGTCCTCCGGGTGGCCAATGAGCCTCGCCCAAGTCTCCGGCGTGTAACTGAACCTCGATAGGTAGAGCGGCATCATGTCTCCCTTCCGTTCCGTCAAGGGATGCCCCGCGGGGCGGCAAACGCGCCGACGGCGGTTCGGGAATCCCCCGTACGGCCGGGACGATGAGCGGCAGGCGACAGTCGGCGGATGGGACGCTCACCCAGGCGGTGTGCAGAGGCTTCGGGCGGGAACTTCCCGAATGGGGCATGGCGAAGGCCCCCCGAAGGGTGGACGGTCGGAGAGTTGCGCCCACAGTCACCGCGATAACCCGGTGACAGCCTGACAGCCTGACAGCTTGGAGCCTTCCCTTGATCATCGGGGGAGTGCCCGGGGCTGCTGCGTGTCGAGCGTTACATGGTCTGACCAGCAAAAACACCCTCCCGGAGGAAGGGCGAGGATAGGCGCCCCCGGCAGGACTCGAACCTGCGGCCAAGCGCTTAGAAGGCGCCTGCTCTATCCACTGAGCTACGGGGGCCGGGTGTGGTGGCCTCTGTCGTGGGTGCGCCCGGGTGTGGGCCGTTCCGTGACGTTGCCGGGGACAAGGATAGGGCTCCCGCGTCCTTGTCCCTGTTGCTTCGCCTCCGTGGCTCGATGTGGAGGTTCGGTGAAGCGGTCCTGATAATCGCAGGCAGGTGCGAATCATGCATCCCTTTTGGCTGCTTGTGCATCGGGTGTTGTGCACTCGTTATGCCTTGACTGTGCCCGTGTCCCAGTCGTCCCTTCCGCCCCTTGTGTTCCGTCGGCGCGCAGACATGCTCATATGCTTCAGAATTCCCCTAAAATTGGGCATTCTTCGCATGTGGTGACCTTGGACGTACGGCCTCAGCTGCTCGACGCACTCTCCGCCCTGCGCGACCGTGTCGCCGCCGCACGCTTCCCGCTGCCCCTGGCGGGGGCTCTACGCGCGCGTGCCAACCGCGACGAACTGCTTGCCCAGCTCGACGACTATCTGGTGCCCCGGTTGAGGGAACCCGAAGCGCCGTTGCTGGCCGTCATCGGCGGATCCACCGGTGCGGGAAAGTCGACCCTCGTCAATTCGCTCGTGGGACGGCGGGTCAGCGAGGCGGGCGTGCTGCGGCCGACCACCCGGACCCCCGTGCTCGTCTGCCATCCGGAGGACCATCACTGGTTCAGCGGGATGCGGGTGCTGCCCGACCTCACGCGCGTGTGGGTGCCCCACCGGGAACAGACGGACGAACTCCTGCTGCCCGGCGAGGATCCCACGCGCGTCCTGCGCATCGAGACCGCCGACACCCTCCCGCCCGGCGTCGCCCTCCTCGACGCCCCCGACGTCGACTCCCTCGTCGCCGACAACCGTGTCCTCGCCGCCGAACTGATCTGCGCGGCCGACATCTGGGTCATGGTCACCACGGCGGCCCGGTACGCCGACGCCGTGCCCTGGCATCTGCTGCGCACCGCCAAGGAGTACAACGTCACGCTCGTCACCGTGCTCGACCGGGTGCCCCACCAGGTCGTCTCCGAGGTCTCACGGCAGTACGGCGCGCTGCTCACCAAGGCCGGCCTTGGCGACGTACCCCGCTTCACCGTGCCGGAACTGCCCGAGTCGGCGTGGGGCGGCGGGCTCCTGCCGGCCACCGCCGTCGCGCCGCTGCGGACCTGGCTCCTCCATCAGGCGCAGGACCAGGTGGCCCGGCAGCACGCGATGGCCCGTACCGCGTACGGCGTCCTCGACTCGCTCAAGGCCCGGATGCCCGAGCTGGCGAGCGCCGCCGCCGCACAGTACGCGGCCGCGCTGCGGCTCACCGCAGCCGTCGAGGGGGCGTACGACAGCGAGCACGCGCGCGTACGGGGCCGTCTGCAGGCGGGTGCCGTACTCGCCGGCGACGCACTGAAGCGCTGGCGGGCCTTCCCGCTCGACTGCACCGCCGAGGAACTCCTCGACGCCCTCGCGGAGAGCCTCGGCACGCTCCTGCTGTGCGCCGTCACCGCCGCCGACGAGCGCGTCGACGAGGCCTGGCGACGCGAACCGGCCGCGGACGCACCGGAACTGACAGGCCGTGACACGTCCGCGGAAGGCGCCGAGCACCGCATCGGACTGGCCGTGCGGCGGTGGCGGCGGGAGCTGGAGGAGTGCGCGGAGGAGGAGGTGAACGGCCTCGACCGGAGCGTCGCGCCCTCCCCCGAACTCGTCGCCGCCCTCGTCGCCACCGCCCTGCTGGGCGGCCGCCGGGCGCGGTCGGCCGGCGAGGGACTCGCCGAGCGGATCGGCGCGCACGGCGCGCTGCGGCTGCGCGACCGCGGCGGCCGGCTGCTCACCGACCACCTGGACCGGATCATGCACACCGAACGCGAGCGCCGCCTCGCCCCACTCGACGCCCTGGACGTCCACCCCGAACCGCAGGCCGAACTCATCGCCGCGCTGTCCGTACTGCAGAAGGAGAGGTGACCGGTGACCGCCGTCACAGACCACGACCACACGGAGCATACGGACGATGCGGGTGACGCGGGTCGTCAGGACGACGAGCGTCCCGAGAACGCCGGCTCCGAAGAGGGCACGCCCGAAAGCGAACACCATCCCGATCACTCTGGAGAGGCCGATTCGGCAGGCGGGGGCACCGCGGACGAGCCCGCCGAGAAGGCGGCTCCCAAGGGGTCCGGGGAGTCCGGGGAGCCCGGGGAGTCCGCGGATTCGGAGGAGTCCGAGAAACCAGGAGCATCCGAGGTGCCCAAAGATCCCGGCAAACCCGAAGGGCGCTCCGGCGACCGGCACGCGCCCGTGAAGGACGGCCACTCCGCGAGCCGTACGGGCGCCTCCGGTCGTACGGACTCCGACAGCGCCTGGGACGACGGGCTGATCGCGCGAAGGGTCACCGAGGAGACCGCCGCGCAGCACGTCACCGTCGTGGAGGCCCGGCCGTCCCCTCCGCAGGCACCGCCCGAGCTGGCGTACGACGGGGCGCTGCGGTCCCGGCTCGAGGCGTTGCGCGAGCTGGTGGGGCTGTCCCGTACGCGGCTCGACAGCAGGACCCTCGCCGAGGCGGGCCGGGTCCTGGACGAGGCGACGACGCGCCGGCGGCTGTCCGGGCAGCACACCGTCGTCGCCATCGCGGGCGCGACGGGCAGCGGCAAGTCGCAGCTGTTCAACGCGCTCGCCGGAGTGAACATCTCGGAGACGGGCGTACGACGGCCCACCACCGCCGCGCCCATCGCGTGCAGTTGGAGCGACGGCGCGGCCGCCCTCATCGACCGGCTCGGCATCCCGGGGCGGCTGCGGCGGCGGCCCGTGCAGAGCGCCGAGGCCGAGGCACAGCTGCGCGGGCTCGTCCTGGTGGACCTGCCCGACCACGACTCGGCCGCCGTACAGCACCGTGAGCAGGTGGACCGCGTCCTGGCGCTCGTCGACGCGGTCATCTGGGTCGTCGACCCGGAGAAGTACGCCGACGCCGTCCTCCATGAGCGCTATCTGCGGCCCATGGCGGGCCACGCGGAGGTCATGTTCGTCGTCCTCAACCAGATCGACCGGCTGCCCGGGGAAGCCACCGAGCAGGTCCTCGACGATCTGCGGCGGCTGCTCGACGAGGACGGGATCGTGCTCGGCGAGTACGGCGAACCGGGCGCCACCGTGCTCGCCCTGTCGGCGCTCACCGGGGACGGTATCGGGGAACTGCGGGAGGCACTCGGCCAGTTCGTGGCGGAACGCGGGGCGCCGGCTCGGCGTATCGCGGCGGACGTGGAGGCCGCCGGGTGGCGGCTGCGGCCCGTCTACGCCACGGGCCGGCGGACCGGGCTCAGCGAGCAGGCGCGGGACGAGTTCGCCGCCCGGCTCGCGGAGGCCGTGGGCGCCACCGCGGCGGGCGAGGCGGCCGAGCGTGCGTGGCTGCGCAACGCCAACCGCGCCTGTGGGACGCCCTGGCTGCGGCTGTGGCGGTGGTACGAGGACCGGTTCGAACCTTCCACCGGGCGGCTGCCGTCGCGTTCCCAGGCCGACGAGGAGGTCACGGCCCGCCAGCGGGTCGAACAGGCGGTGCGGACACTGGCCGACCGGGCGTCGGCCGGGTTGCCCGCACCCTGGGGACAGGCGGTGCGCGAGGCCGCCGTACGCGGTGCGCAGGGGCTGCCCGAGGCGCTGGACGAGCTGGCGGTGCGGGCGGGACTGCCGCCGGGACGGCCGCCGCGGCCGGGCTGGTGGCCGGCGGCCGTGTTCGCCCAGGCGTCCATGACGATCCTTCAGGTCATCGGGGGTCTGTGGCTGCTGGGCCAGATCGTCGGGTTCATGTCGCCGAACCTGGGCGTGCCGGTGCTGCTGATGGTGGCCGGCATCATCGGCGGCCCGCTGGTCGAGTGGAGCTGCCGGATGGCGGCGCGTGGGCCCGCGCGGCGGTACGGACTGGAGGCGGAGCGGCGGCTCAGGGAGGCGTCCGCCGGATGCGGGCGAGCCCGGGTGCTGGATCCGGTGGCGGCGGAACTGCTGCGCTACCGGGAGGTGCGGGAGCAGTACGGGCGGGTCATGGGAGTGGCGGCGGCACGGTGATCCCGGCCGACGGGGCCTGAGACAACGGTGGTTCGGGGCGCCGGGGCCTGAGACAACGGTGGTTCGCGCCGGGGCCTGAGACAACGGTGGTTCGGGGTGGGGTCCCTCGTTCGGGTGGCGGAGTTGTCCACAGCCGGGCAGTGGTCCACAGCGCTCAGCGGGCTCGGCCCGACGGAGGCAGTCTGGCCTCACGGCGATCGCGGCGGACGCGGTCGCCGCGGCAGACGCAGCCGTACGGGACGGGCCCGTCGGCGTATCCGTCCGGCGCGTGAGCGGCCGGGAGAGGGTGGGGATCGAGATGAACGAGACGGTCATCTGCGCGGTGGGCAACGTGGCGACGCGGCCGGTGTTCCGGGAGCTGGCGTCGGGCGCGTCGGCGCGCTTCCGGCTGGCGGTGACCTCGCGGTACTGGGACCGCGAGAAGAACACGTGGACCGACGGCCACACCAACTTCTTCACGGTGTGGGCCAACCGGCAGCTCGCCACCAACGTGACGGCGTCGCTCGACGTGGGCGACCCCGTCGTCGTGCAGGGCAGGCTGAAGGTCCGCTCGGACGTACGCGAGGGGCAGAGCTGGACGTCGGCCGACATCGACGCGCTGGCCATCGGCCACGATCTCGCCCGTGGTACCTCGGCCTTCCGACGCACCCCAAGGCCGGACACGTCGGCTGCGGGCGCCCCGGCGCAACCCGAGCCCAACTGGGAGACACCGCCCGCCGAGCCGGATGCCCAACGGCGGGCGGAACCCGCTGTGGTGACGTGACGTCAGCCGTTCGCCGGAGCTGACCGAACTGCGGCTTATCGGTGAATGCGCACCGCACAACGCAGGTGGATTTGTCGATAAGCCCTGTTCGGGTGTGGTCCTGGCGATAACGATTCCGAGTCGGATCGGTTGACCGACGGCATCCCCGGGAAGCGCGGTGCGCCAGGTACCTAGGATGCCGAACGTAGGCTCTCGGGGTTTCTGTTTCTGCTGGTGGGACCGCACCCCCCACGTCAACGGGTCCTGCTCGAAGGGGAATTCTGTGTTTTCTTCGTCCTCCGCGCCGTCGGTGCGCAGGCGAGGCGCGGCCCGCCTCGTCGCCGCCGCGCTGATGTCCGCACTCGTCGCCGCCGGCGTGCTGTCCGGCGCGGGCACGGCGTCCGCCGACGAGACGGCACAGAGCCAGAGCGGGGCGACCGCGACGATAGGCGGAATGAAGACGTACGGCGACGCCGTCATACACGGCGACACCGGAGACCTGACGGTGTCGGCGGGCCTGTTCGAGATGTCCGTCGAGGGCGGCGGCACCCTGCAGACCTACTGCGTCGACCTGCACAACCCCACGCAGCGGGACGCCAGGTACCACGAGACCCCGTGGAGCGGCACCTCGCTCGGCGCCAACAGGAACGCCGGCAAGATCCGTTGGATCCTGCAGAACTCCTATCCGCAGGTCAACGATCTCGCGGCGCTCGCGGCGGCGGCGGGTGTGGGCGGCGGCTTCACCGAGGAGGACGCGGCGGCCGGCACCCAGGTGGCCATCTGGCGTTACTCGGACGGCGCGGACGTCGACGCCGTCGACCCGCAGGCCGAGAAGCTCGCGGACCACCTGGAGAAGAGCGCCCGGAACGTGGCGGAGCCCCAGGCGTCCCTGACGCTCGACCCGCCCGCGGTCTCCGGCCACCCCGGAGAGCTGCTCGGTCCGGTCACGGTGCACACCAACGCGGCCGGCGTGACCGTGACACCGCCGACGGACGCCGCCACCAGCGGAGTGCGGATCGTCGGCAAGGACGGCAAGGCGATCACGTCCGCGGTGAACGGGAGCCAGCTCTTCATCGACGTGCCCGAGGACGCGACGGCCGGCTCGGCCGAGCTGACCGTGCAGGCCTCGACCACCGTGCCGGTGGGCCGCGCCTTCGCCTCCGAGAGCCGCAGCCAGACGCAGATCCTGGCCGGCTCCAGCGAGTCGACGGTCTCCGCGACGGCCGGCGCGGCCTGGGCGAAGGAGGGCGCGATACCGGCCCTGTCCGCGACGAAGAACTGCGCCAAGGGTGGCCTGGACATCACCGCGGCCAACGTGGGCGACGAGACGTTCACCTTCGAACTCATGGGACTCGAGCACAGCATCCCGGCGGGCGAGACCCAGACGGTGACGATCCCGCTCCAGGAGGACCAGGCGTACGACTTCACGATCACGGGTCCGGCCGGCCTCGAGCAGCGCTTCACCGGCGTCCTGGACTGCCGCACCCAGGGCAGCGAGACCGGTGGCGACGCGGCCCAGACCCTGAGCGAGCCGAGCCCCGCGACGGTCGGCGGCACCGCCAGTGACGTGAACCTCGCCGAAACCGGCGGCTCCAACGCCACCCCGGTGATCGCCGGCACGGCCATCGCCCTCGTGGTGATCGGCGGCGCGGCGCTGCTGCTGGTGGGCAGGGAGAAGACGCCGACGCGGGACCAGTAGTGCTTCGGCGACCCTCGTCTGGTCGGATCTGATGCACCCGGGCCTCGATGGCAGGCCCGCCGAGGTGCGCTTCCGCTTGGAGCGGTACCTCGGCGACTGTCCGGCGCGTAGACGCGGTGTCGCCCTATGGCACGATCCCTGCCGTGGAGTGGACGACGCTGGTGGGGACGGGACTTGGGGCTGTACTGGGAGTGGGGGCCACCTTGATCGGCGAACACGTGCGTTGGCGGCGCACCATCAGGGACAACAGGCTGCAGGACCGCCGGAACCTGTACGTGGACTGTCTCATCTCCCTTCGGAGGGCGCACGAGGCCATGCGGTTGGCTGCTGACGAGGACCATGCGAGTCCGCAGGCCAGAGCAGCCAAGATCCGACAACAGTTCCAGGCGTCGGGATGTGATGAGGCACGTGAACGGCTGATCCTCACAGCGAGCGACGCGGTGATGTCGGCGATCGACGCCTCGTATCACTCGCTGCGAGACGTACGCGAGATACTCGCCGCCGGTAGCACGCTGACGTCGGCGAGCTACCAGACGGCAAGGCAGGCACACGGAGACGCGACCCGGGCTGCTCGTGTCGTTCTTCGGCGCGAACTGAGTGCACTGGAAATCTGACCGGGTGCCCCTGCTGAGGGCCGCTTCGGTGGCCGTGTCCGGACGAAGCCGGGGGTGGCGGCGACTGGCCACGACGCCCGGTGACAGGTCGGCTACTCCCGCGGTCGGCGAACGTCCAGGTCACGGCCCCCCGACCGAACGCGTTTCCTTCGAGGGGTAGCCGTCAGGCAAGATGGGGTGTATCTGCCCACTGCCAGAATTCAAGCTGCCGGACGGTTTCTCTTGGCTGAGTACATCTACACCATGCGCAAGACGCGCAAAGCGCACGGCGACAAGGTGATCCTTGATGACGTGACGCTGAGCTTCCTGCCCGGCGCGAAGATCGGTGTGGTCGGTCCTAACGGTGCCGGTAAGTCCACCGTTCTCAAGATCATGGCCGGGCTCGAGCAGCCGTCCAACGGTGACGCCTTCCTGTCGCCCGGCTACTCCGTCGGCATGCTCCTTCAGGAGCCGCCGCTCGACGAGTCCAAGACGGTCCTGGAGAACGTGCAGGACGGCGCCGCCGAGATCATGGGCAAACTCAAGCGCTTCAACGAGGTCGCCGAGCTCATGGCGACCGACTACTCGGACGCGCTCATGGAGGAGATGGGCAAGCTCCAGGACGACCTGGACCACGCCAACGCGTGGGACCTGGACACGCAGCTGGAGCAGGCCATGGACGCCCTGGGCTGCCCGCCCGGCGACTGGCCCGTCACCAACCTCTCCGGCGGTGAGCGTCGACGCGTGGCGCTGTGCAAGCTGCTGCTCGAGGCTCCTGACCTGCTGCTGCTCGACGAGCCCACCAACCACCTGGACGCCGAGTCCGTGCAGTGGCTGGAGCAGCACCTCGCGAAGTACGCCGGCACCGTCGTCGCCGTGACCCACGACAGGTACTTCCTCGACAACGTCGCCGAGTGGATCCTCGAGCTGGACCGCGGCCGCGCCCACCCGTACGAGGGCAACTACTCCACGTACCTCGACAAGAAGGCCTCCCGCCTCAAGGTCGAGGGTCAGAAGGACGCCAAGCGCGCCAAGCGGCTCAAGGAAGAGCTCGACTGGGTGCGGTCCAACGCCAAGGGGCGTCAGGCCAAGTCCAAGGCGCGACTGTCGCGCTACGAGGAGATGGCCGCCGAGGCGGACAAGATGCGCAAGCTGGACTTCGAGGAGATCCAGATCCCGCCGGGCCCGCGTCTGGGCAGCGTGGTCGTCGAGGTCAACAACCTCAGCAAGGCCTTCGGCGACAAGGTCCTCATCGACGATCTCTCGTTCACGCTGCCGCGTAACGGGATCGTCGGTGTCATCGGTCCGAACGGCGCCGGCAAGACCACGCTCTTCAAGATGATCCAGGGTTTCGAGACCCCGGACTCCGGCACGATCAAGGTCGGCGACACCGTCAAGATCGCCTACGTCGACCAGGGCCGCGAGAACATCGACCCGAAGAAGTCGCTGTGGGCCGTCGTCTCGGACGAGCTCGACTACATCAACGTCGGCCAGGTCGAGATGCCGTCGAGGGCCTACGTCTCCGCCTTCGGCTTCAAGGGCCCGGACCAGCAGAAGGCCGCCGGTGTCCTCTCCGGTGGTGAGCGCAACCGCCTGAACCTCGCGCTCACCCTCAAGCAGGGCGGCAACCTGCTGCTCCTCGACGAACCGACGAACGACCTCGACGTGGAGACCCTGTCCTCCCTCGAGAACGCGCTGCTCGAGTTCCCGGGCGCGGCCGTGGTCGTCTCCCACGACCGGTGGTTCCTGGACCGGGTGGCCACGCACATCCTCGCCTACGAGGGTGACTCCAAGTGGTTCTGGTTCGAAGGCAACTTCGAGTCGTACGAGAAGAACAAGATCGAGCGGCTGGGCGCGGACGCCGCGCGTCCGCACCGCGCCACCTACAAGAAGCTGACCCGGGGCTGATCTTGCGGCACATCTACCGCTGCCCGCTGCGCTGGGCGGACATGGACGCGTACGGCCACGTCAACAACGTGGTCTTCCTCCGCTACCTGGAGGAAGCCCGTATCGACTTCCTGTTCCGCCCGGACAAGGACTTCAAGCAGGGGTCCGTGGTGGCGCGCCATGAGATCGACTACAAGCGGCAGCTGGTCCACCGGCACACGCCGGTGGACATCGAGTTGTGGATCACGGAGATAAGGGCGGCGTCCTTCACGATCGTGTACGAGGTCAAGGACCCGGACCAGGTCTACGTCCAGGCCTCGACGGTGATCGTGCCGTTCGACTTCGAGGCGCAGCGGCCGCGCCGGCTCACCGCTCAGGAGCGTGAGTTCCTGGAGGAGTACCGCGACGACCGGGGTGACGACTCCGCCGAGGAGGAGGCCGTCGCCGCATGACGGTGCTCCACCTCGCCGACGAGGGGGAGGCGGCGGATCTCGCGGCCTTCCTCTCCCGGCTGCTCCACTACGACCGTGGGGCCGCGGTGCGGGTCCAGGCGGCCGGCACCGCGCTCGCCGTCTTCGGACGGCCGCCGTCCTTCGAGGTCCTGGCGATCCGCACGGTGCGGCTCGCCAAGCCGTACGAGGACGGGCTCGACGTCACGCTCGACGTGACCGTGTCCGCGGGCGAGTTTCTGGAGTCCGTCGACGAGGCCGCGGTCACCGTCGGCGTTCCGGAGGCGGTGACCGGGCCGCCGTGGGCCGGGGTGCTGCCGCCGCGCGGCGGGTGGCGGGTCCGCGCGGGACTGCCGGAGCCGGACGCCCTGCGGGCGATGGTCGCCGCCGTGATCGCCGAATTCCGGTCGCGTACGCAGGAGTTGGGGCCCGAGGAGCGTACGAGGGCCGAACTCGACCGGATCGGGCGGGAGATCTGGTCCCGGACGGTCGGGGACACCGGGCTGCCGGTTCGGGCCGTGCACGCCGCCCAGTCGCTGGGGTTCCTGCGTCCGGCCGTGCCCGCGGACACGCGTGCGCCCGACGAGGCGCCGCTGGCGCTGTTCTCGTCGGGCGCATGGCTCAGGCTGCGCACGCCGTACGGGTCGATCGCCGTACGCGGGGCGGGACTCGGGGCACTGGACGTCAGCGTCCGCTGAACCCCGCCGCACCAGGGGCCGCCGCCTCTTCAACCAGCGGCCCTCGCTACACCACCCTGGCTACACCAGCCTGGCGAGACCACCCTGGCTGGACCAGTGGCCACAGGGCGGCGCTCAGGCCGAAGCCGATGACGCCCGTGGTGGGATGACGCCCGTGGTGGTCGGCAGGACCGTCCAGGTGCGCTGGCCGGAGGCCAAGTGCAGGCCGGTCAGCTTGGTGAACATCCAGTAGCCCGCGTCGTTGAGGTGCGAGACGGCGAGGCCGCCCGCGCATTCGCGGCGGGTCATCCGGCGGGAGTTCAGGTAGCCCAGCAGGATCACGACCGCGGTGACCGGGATGCCCATGAGCAGGACCAGGCCCTGGTCGGCTGAGCAGGACCAGGCCCTGGTCGGTGCCGATGGCCTGGGTGACGGCGACCGCGCCGGGATGCGGGGGAAGGAAGGCGTGCACCGTGAGCATCGCGGCGCCCATCGGGAGGGCGTAGACGAGGAGCGGCTTGCGGGAGGCGCGGGCGACGCCGTACGCGATCGGCATCAGGATGATCAGGCCGACCTCGAAGAAGACGGGGATCCCGAGGACGAGACCGGCGACGGTGAGCGCGAGCGGGGTGCGCTTGGAGCCGAAGCGGTCGATGAGGGAGTGGGCGAA
Source organism: Streptomyces sp. Q2 (assembly GCF_056820935.1). Classification (NCBI taxonomy): domain Bacteria; kingdom Bacillati; phylum Actinomycetota; class Actinomycetes; order Kitasatosporales; family Streptomycetaceae; genus Streptomyces; species Streptomyces sp. Q2. The sequence continues at coordinate 136,904 of NZ_JBXEJE010000023.1, forward strand.
CGCGAACCGGCGGCGCCGTGCAGCAGGCTCTCCACGACGGTCGCCGGGTCGAGTCCCAGGCCGCGGGCGAGGCCAGTGCCTCCGCGGCGGCGGCGCTGTGGACACCGGCGACGGGCGCGACGGATCAGTCGTGGCCGCTGTCGTCCGGCCGTACGGCGATGTGGTCCGCCTCCAGTTCCAGGGCCACGCGGTCGCGCATGCCGAGGGCACGGGTGTAGTCGGCGGGGAGCTGGAGGCGGCCGGCGCGGTCGAGCATGGCGTACTCCCGGGCGACCACCGTCTCGTGGCCGGTCGCCGCGTCCACCTCGCTGCGGCGCAGGACCTCCGTGGAGGTACGGCCGTCCCGGATGGCGACCGTGCGGCGGACCTCGCCGGCGACCGCCTGGTCGTGGGTGACGATCACGATGGTGGTGCCGAGTTGCTCGTTGGCGGTGCGGAAGGCGGCGAAGACCTGTTCCGCGGTGTGGGAGTCCAGTTCGCCGGTGGGTTCGTCGGCGAGCAGGATCGCCGGGTTGTTGGCGAGGGCCACGGCGATGGCGGCGCGTTGTTGCTGGCCGCCGGACATCTGATGCGGGCGGCGGTCGCGGCAGTCCGCGATCTCCAGCAGGTCGAGGAGTTCCAGGACGCGGTCGGTGTGGGCGCGGCGGGTCCTGGGCGTGCGGGTGCGTCCGGCCAGTTGCATCGGCAGGGCGGCGTTCTGGGCGGCGGTCAGGTAGGGGAGGAGGTTGCGGGAGGTCTGCTGCCAGACGAAGCCGACGACCTCTCGGCGGTAGGCGAGGCGGTCCTTCGCGGTCATCGTGAGGAGGTCGCGGCCGGCCACACGGGCGGCGCCGGCGGTGGGGGTGTCCAGGCCGGCGAGGATGTTCATGAGGGTGGATTTGCCGCTGCCGGAGGCGCCCACCAGAGCCATGAGTTCGCCTTCCCGGACCAGGAGGTCGAGGCCCTGGAGGGCTTGGACTTCGATGCCGTCCGTGGTGAAGACGCGGACGAGGCGGTCGCAGGTGATGAGGGCGTCGTGGCCGTAGGTGGGGCGGGCGCGGTCTTCCGCGGCGCGGTGGGTCAGGTCCGTGAGAGTGGGGTTGGTCGTCATCCGAGGTCTCCTAGCAGCACAACTGCCCGCAACCGGAGCAGCGCGGAACATGTGGTCAACGCGCATCCCCCGCCCTCAACTCCCGCACCGATCCTCTCCGCCCCGACCACCATGCCTGCCCCACCGCCACCCCCACCGCCAGCAGCAGCACCGAAAGCGCCGGCACTGTCAACGACAGGGCGTCCGTGCGGAGTTCGGCCTTGCCCGGAGCCGACTGTGTCGAGGCGAGGGCGATGGTCGTCAGGTCGATGCCCGGGGAGAGGAGGCGGATGGCGGCCCATCCTGTGAGGGTGCCGCCGACGGCTGCCAGGACGGCCTGGGGGAGGGACTCCAGGACGAGGAGGCGACGGCCCTGGGCGCGGGTGAGGCCCATGGTGCGCAGGCGGGCCAGCAGGGCGGTGCGTTCGGGGGCGGCGCGCAGGAGGGCGAGGAGGAGGGCCAGGACCGCGTAGCCGGCGCCGGCCGCCACCGCGGCGGTGTAGACGCGTTCGGCGCCGGACTGGAGGGGGGAGTCGACGAACCGGGCGCGTTCCTCGGCCCGTACGCGGACGCTCGCGGACTCGCCCGCCGTCCGGCGCAGCGCCCCGGCGTCCAGGTGGTCGCCGGTCATCAGCAGGGCCGTGGGACGGGCGGCGGTGCCGCTGAGTCCGGCGCGGTCCACGACCAGGAAATGGGCGCCGGAGATCGCCGGGGTGCCCTCCCGGACGAGGGCGATCCGGACGGTGACCGTGCTGCCGTCCTCCATACGGACCGGGAAAGGGCGGGTGCCGTACGCCTCGGCCGTGGCGGGGGAGGCCAGCGCGGGCAGGGGTACCGCGTCGCCTGCGGCAGCCGAGCCCGCCTCCCCGTCACCGACGGTTCCGGATCCTGCCTCTCCGTCACCGGCGGCCCGGGCCTCCCTGCCTTCGTGGGCCCCGGCGTCCCCGCCCCTGTCGACCCCCACCTCCCTGCGCCCGGCGGTTCCGGCTCCTGCCTCTCCGTCACCGGCGGGCCGGGCCTCCCTGCCTTCATGGGCCCCGGCGTCCCCGCCCCCGGCGGTCCCTGCCCCCACCTCCCCGCCCCCGGCGGTCAACTCCTCCTCCCCGAACGCCCCGATCCCCGTCCGTCCGGCCAGTGCCGCGTAGTCGCCGGGATCCACTCCCACCACCGGTACCGTCACCCGGCCGTCGTCCGGCTTCGCCTGGTACGTGATGCTCGCCTCCGCCAGCCCGGCCACGCCCGGGGTACGGCGGAGTCGGTCGGGCAGGGCGGTCGGGAGGGGGCCGGTCGTTTCGATGCGGGCGTCGGCGCCGACGGCGAGGAGGGCCGCGTGGTCGCGGGCCTCGCGCACCCCGGCGAGGACCGAGCCGCCGAAGGCCGCGGTGGTCAGGGCGGTCAGCAGAGCGAGGAGGGGCAGCGCAGCGGAGACGGAGGTGCGCCCGGCGCGGGCCAGCGAGAGGTGGCCCACCGCGCCCCGCAGCCGGCCGGCCGGGCGGGCCAGCGCCCGCAACGGGAGCGGGTAGAGCCGGACCAGGACCAGCGCCGCGATCACGCCGATCAACACAGGCGCCAGGGAGACCAGTTGGTCCCCGGCGGAACCCGACGTGCCGCGTCGGCGCAGGCTCTCGACCGCGCCGGCCGCGAGGACCACCAGCGTGAGCTCCGCGACCGTACGGCGCCGGGACGGACGCATGGACGTCACGTCCTGGCGGCCGCCGTTGACGCGTACCGCCCGGTGTGCGGCGGCGGCCCGCAGGGGCAGGGCGGCGCAGGCGACGGTCGTGACCGCCGCCGCTGCCAGGACGGTGGACCGGGCGCGGGGGGCGGGGAGTGCGAGCAGCGCGGCCGTGAGGCCGAGGGCGCCGGCGGGCAGGGCGGTCACCGTGGTCTCGGCGAGCAGTCGCCCGGTCATGCCCCGCAGGGAGGCGCCGCGGGCGCGCAGGAGGGCGAGTTCGGTGCGGCGGCGGTCGGCGGCGAGGCCGCCCGCCATCAGCAGGACGACGGCGGCGACCGTGCCGGTGCCGAACGCGGCGACGGCGACGAGCGGGTCGACGCCCTCGCGCAGCCGGGCGTAGGAGGCGAGCACCTCGTCGAGGTCGGTGTTCACGTCGGTGACGCCGGACGTGTACTCGTCCGCGAGGTCGCCGATCGCCGTGCGCACCTTCTGCAGGGCCGGGCCGGATTCCAGGGAGGCGACCGCGGAGCGCAGCCGGTCCACGTCGTACGCGTGCAGGGAGTCGGCGGAAGGGGTCAACTGCCAGTAGCGCCACGGGCTTCCAGGGGTGCCCAGGATCGCCGGGGCCGCCTCGGGGGCGAGCAGGAGGGCGCCGAGCCAGTACCGGTCCGCGTCCGAGGAGGGGCCGGGCAGGCGGACGAGAGTGGGGGTGCGCAGGAGGGGCTGGGCCGACCAGTAGGCGCCGGACGGGTCGCGCGAGGCGACGATCGCGGTGACGCGGACGGCGAGGGGATCGCGTTCCACACCGGGTACGTGGATCACCGAACCGGCACTGATACGCAGGTTCCTGGCGGTCTCGACGGTGACCGCGGCCTCCACCTCGGCCGTCGCGGCGGTCACTTGCCCGGTCGCGCGCGGGAGGCGTCCGGTCCGCAGGTCCGCGTGCTCGCCGAGGCCCGCCTGGGCGACGAGGGACACCTGCGCGGGCAGCCCGGTCGGCCTCGGCAGCCAGGCATCCGACGTCACCAGGTCCGTCCTCGTCCGCACCCCGTACGTCGACTGGGCGCCATCGACGGTGAGCGGGCCCGGGACGAGGGCGCGGACCTGGCCGTACTGCCGGGCCAGGGTGTCGGGACGCAGGGCGTCCTCCCGCCGCGCCTGCGGCAGCAGCGGGTCGGGAGGCGGGGCGGCGATCTGCACACCGCTGCGCTCGGGCCCGGCCTGCTCGACGCCCCGGTGCAGACCGGCGTCCCCGTACCGGTCGACGGCCCGGGGGAACGCGGCGGCCTGTAATGCGGTCAGCGCCACCCACCGCGCGAGTGCCCAGGCGGCGCCGGGGGCGGTGCGCAGTCTGGAGCGAGCCCATGGAGCCGTCGCCGAACCCACGTCACTCACCTCCCGGTTCCCGCAGCGACGTGACCGCGTCCGCCCGCCGTAGCGCCGGCACGCCGGTGACGTGGGCCGGAGGCAGTGCGAGTGCCCAGGTGGCGCCCAGGGCGGTGCGCAGTCTGGTGCGTGCCCATGGTGCCGTCGCCGAACGCACGTCACTCACCTCCCGGTTCCCGCAGCGACGTGACCGGGTCCGCCCGCCGTAGCGCCGGCACGCCGGTGACGTGGGCCGGAGGCAGTGCGAGTGCCCAGGTGGCGCCCAGGGCGGTGCGCAGTCTGGTGCGTGCCCATGGTGCCGTCGCCGAACGCACGTCACTCACCTCCCGGTTCCCGCAGCGACGTGACCGGGTCCGCCCGCCGTAGCGCCGGCACGCCGGTGACGTGGGCCGGAGGCAGTGCGAGTGCCCAGGTGGCGCCCAGGGCGGTGCGCAGTCTGGTGCGTGCCCATGGTGCCGTCGCCGAACGCACGTCACTCACCTCCCGGTTCCCGCAGCGACGTGACCGGGTCCGCCCGCCGTAGCGCCAGCACCCCCGTGACCAGGGCCGGAGGCAGCGCCACCGCGGCCAGCAGTACGGCGACGTGGGCGGCCGGCAGTTCGACGAGCACCTCGGGCACCGGCCGGGCAGCCTCCGAAGTCAGCACGATCAGCGGGACCACGGCCCGGGTCAGGACCGTGCCCAGGGCCGCGCCCACCAGCAGCGCCAGCGCCACCAGCACCCCCTGCTCGACGGCGACCGTGCGGGCCAGCCTGCGGCGTGGGGCGCCCAGCGCGCGCAGTACGGCGAACTCGGCGCCCCGCTCCCGCAGGGAACCCGTCGCACTCACCGCGAACCCGACCGCGGCCAGCGCCGCCGCCACCCCGGCCGCCGCGCCGAACGCGGCCTCGGGGCCCGCGCCGAAGGGGTCGTCGCGCAATTGCTCGGCGATCTCGTCCCGCACCACCACCTGCGCCGGATCCGTGTCGGGCCGCGCCCGCAGCGCCGCCGCGACCTCACCGGCCTCGCCCGGCGCGGTCCGCAGCCACCACTCGGTGGGCGTGACGCTCTGCGCGTACCGCGCCTCCAGCACCCGGTTCACCGATCGGAGATCGACCAGCAGCGCCCCGCCGGTCGACTCCTCGGTGGTCGGCAGCGCCCGCACGGCGCGCACGATCCGCACCGGCACGGTCCCGCCGCCGAACGCGAGGTCCACGCGCTGTCCGGTGCGGGCGCCCGCGGAGGCGAGGAAGCGGTCGGTCGCGACGGCCGTGACGGCGGGCGGCGGGGGCTGTGCGACCCGGAGCCGCAGGGTCACCGACGAGAGGACCCAGGTGTATTCGCGGGGTACGTATCCGGTGCCGTAGTCGACCGTCGGCCGCCCCGACGGCGTGCTCAGGCGCGGCGCGGTCGGCTTCGTGCGTTCGTCCGGACCGGCCGCCTCCGCGTCGCTGACCGACCCGGCCTTCCAGGCGGTGGGCAGCGGCAGCCGCCGTACCGCCCCCTCGGGGTCGACGGTGGTCAACTCGTCGAGTGCGAAGCGGTGTCGCTCGGCGCGGTCGACCGGCTGCGGTATGACCAGTTCCAGGCCGGTGAGCGTGAGCGGACCTGAGGGGACGTCCAGGTCGAGGGGGTGCCGGCGGCCGTCGGAGGGAAGTTCGCCGGCCGGGAGCTGGTACGGGGTGCCGTAGCGGTCCTGGAGGGTGACGGTGACGTCCGCCGTCGTGCCCGGGCCGGCCGAGCTGCGCAGGGTCGCGGTCAGCCGCAGCCGGTCGGTGCCCGCGGGTACCTCCGCGCCCGCCGACGTCCCCTTCGGGCCCAGCCCGGCCAGCAGTGGCCGTACCGGCTCGGACGCGAGGTCCGGGCGCAGCAGCAGGGCGTCCGCCGCGTGCGCGGTGTCGAGCGCCAGCACGGTCGCGGTCCGGTCGCCGGACAGCGACAGCTCGGTGCGTACGGCGGGGGCGGCCTGGCGTACGCGAGGTACCGCCGCGTACTCGTCGGTGCGGCCGAGGCCGCCGTCCCCGGCGGCGAGGATCCGCACCGACGTCCCGGCGCGGAAGTCGGCCTGGTCGTTCTGCGAGCGGTCCCAGGAGGCGCCCTGCCCGATCGCCAGCATGCCCAGCGCGACGGCGAGGACCAGCAGCAGCACCGGGCCCGCCCCGCGCATGGGTCGGCGGGCGATCTGCCAGCCCGCCAGCGCCGCGGTCAGCCCGCGCCCGCCGGCCGCCCGGCGTTCGGCGAGCCGCGCCACCGGCGGCAGCAGCCGCAGCGTCACGACCGTTCCGGCCAGCAGCGCGAGCGCGGGCGCCGCCACCAGCAGCGGATCGATGCCGAGCGTGACGGTGCCGTCGCCGGTCACGGCACCGGTGGTCTGGCGGCTCAGCTGCCAGTACGCGACCGCGGCCACCGCCAGCAGCCCGAGGTCGGCGCCCGCGCGGATCGCGGAGGGCAGCGCACGCGCCCGGCCGACGGCGAAGGACGAGGTCAGCGCGGGCAGCGTCACCGCGAGCGCGCAGCCCAGCGCCACGCCCGCCGCCACCAGCCACACCCCCGCCCGCCCAGCGGCCGGCACGTCCAGGTGCAGCCCGATCCGGGCCAGCGGCCCCTGTCCGGCCAGCAGCCGGGTCAGCGGCCCGGCGAGCAGCGGCGCGCAGACCACCGCGGGGACGGCCAGCAGCAGCGCCTCCAGGGCGGTGAGGCCCGCGATCCGGCGGCGGGAGGCGCCGCGGGCCAGCAACAGCCGGGTCTCGCCCGCGCGTTCGGTGCTCAGCAGCCGGGCCACCAGGAGCAGGGCGCAGGCCGCGAGCAGTACCAGTTGGAGGGCGACGATCAGGAGCGTGGAGCGGGACACGAGCAGCGAGCGGTCGACGCGGTCGAGGACGTCGGGCAGGTCGGTGGACGCGGCGGTGCTGCCGCTGAGCACCGGCTGCTCGCGCATCGCCGCGCTCTCGGCGCGGGCCGCCTCGCGCAGGGCGTCGATCCGCCCGGTGGTCAGCGTCGAGAAGTCGGCCGACGCCAGCCAGGCCGACGGCCCGGCGCTCACCGTCCCGCCGGTCAGCACGCCGGGGTCGGCGAGCAGTGGACCGTACGTCGTGAAGTCGACCCGCTTGATTCCGCGTCCGCCGAGGTCGTCCAGCTTCCAGTACGGCGCGTCCGCCCGTGCGGGCCGGTAGACGCCGGTGACCGTGACGCGTATGTCCGGGCCGCCGAGCCGGTCGGCGACGGTGAGGCGGGCGCCGGGTGCGAGGCCGAGGCGCTGGGCGGCTGCCTGGGGGAGGGCCACCTCGACGCCACCGGCACGCGGGCCGGGCAGCCGTCCGGCGACGAGCCGCACCTGCGTGCGGTCCAGGGCCGCGAAGAAGGTCAGGTCAGGGTCCCCGGCCCGTTCGGCGGGCGGTCGCAGGGAGCGGGGCAGGGCGTACGGTCCCGACCGCAGGAGGGTCCGTACCGTCACCGGCAGCCCGTCGAAGGTCCCGCGGGCCGCGTCCCGTACGGCGGTGTCGGCGGCCGTGCGCCGGTCGGCGGGCACGTCGGCCTTGACGATCAGCGCGGTGTCGACGGCGTTGCGGGGGTCCTGTAAGGAATGGCGCAGGGCCGCGTCGCCGATCGCGCCCGAGTAGGCGGCGAGGGTCGCCAGGACGGCCGTGGTCAGCAGGACGGTCAGCAGGGCGGCGGCGAGCAGCGGCCGGTGCGCCCGGGCACGCAGGAGGACGAATCTCGCGGCCCCGCCCCACCCCGTCACCCGGCCCCCCGCCGTGCTCCGTCGTTCCCCGCCGTCGTCCGGATCTCCGGGCGATGGCGTCACCGGATCTCCGGGCGATGGTGTCAGAGGGGACGGGCCGCGGGTAAGCGCTTGTGGGGCGGGCTTGACCGGATCGTGACCGGAATCCGGGGTCGTACGACCGGAATCCGAGCCTCAACGGTCCCTGTGCAGTCGGTTCTTGTTCAGTCGGCGGTGTTCACCATCGAGGCGGCCGCGTACGTCAGGTAGTTCCACAGCGTGTGCTCGTGTTCCTCGGACAGGCCGAGTTCGTCCACGGCGTCCCGCATGTGCTTCAGCCAGGCGTCGTGCGCCGCACGGTCGACGGTGAAGGGAGCATGGCGCATCCGCAGCCGCGGATGGCCGCGGTTGTCGCTGTACGTGGTGGGGCCGCCCCAGTACTGCATCAGGAACAGCACCAGGCGCTCCTCGGCCGGGCCCAGGTCCTCCTCGGGGTACATGGGCCGCAGGATCGGGTCCTCGGCGACTCCCTCGTAGAAACGGTGGACGAGGCGGCGGAAGGTCTCCTCCCCGCCGACCTGCTCGTAGAAGGTCTGCTCCTGAAGCGTGCCGCGCCGAATCTCTGTCACGTCGTCCATGGTCTCAGACGGGTGGACCGAGGACTCAAGGCTTAGGTCCACCCCGGCCCGAGGGTGCACAGTGGACCTATGGGAGCGCACGCTCTGGACAAGAAGCTGGACGACCTCGCCGCTTCCGCGCGAGCGGCGCTGGTGCGTGAGATCGACGAGAGCGGGGCGTGGGACGCCGACCCGGTGTGGCGGGAGGCGTTCCAGGCGGTGCCGCGGCATCTGTTCGTGCCGTACTACTACGTCGGCGTGGTGGGCGGCTACGAGCGGCGCTGGGGCGAGAGCCCCGACCCCCGCACCCGCGAACGCTGGCTGCGCGGCGTCTACGCCGACACCCCGCTGGCAACCCGGTTGCGCGACGGCGAACTGGTCTCCTCCAGCAGCCAGCCCTCGCTGATGGCGATGATGCTGGCCGAACTGCGGGTTGCGGACGGCGACCGGGTCCTGGAGATCGGTGCGGGCACGGGCTACAACGCCGCCCTGCTGGCCCATCGCCTCGGCGACGACAACCTCGTCACCACCGTCGACCTGGAACCGGAGATCACCGAGGCGGCCCGGCAGCACCTGGCCGTCGCCGGCTACCACCCGGTCGTCGTCACCGGCGACGGGGCGCGCGGGGTGCCCGAACGCGCCCCCTTCGACCGGATCATCGCGACCTGCACCCTGCCGTCGATCCCGCCCGCCTGGCTGCCCCAGTGCCGTCCCGGCGCCCGCATCCTGACCCCGCTCGCCACCGGCCTGGTCGCGCTGACGGTGACGGAGGCCGGACAGGCCGAGGGACGCTTCCTGCACACGCCCGCCTACTTCGTGCCGCTGCGCGGCGGCGGACCCGAGCCGGAGCAGGCCCCGCTGGGCGGGGTGCCGCGGCCGGCCAGGGACCACGAACTGTTCCGGTTCCTGCTCGCCCTGACCCGCGGCAGCCTCGACCCGCAGGAGGCGTACGCACTGTGGGAGCGGGAGGGACAGCCGCGCCGCGAGCGGTACGGCATCACGGTCAGCGGCGACCGCGAGTGGGCGTGGCTGGACGACCCGGAGGGGCCGTACGCATGGCCCCTCCTGGCCTGAGGACCAGAGACCGCTCGCCCCAGACCCGGCCCGCTCGCCTCAGACCCGGCCGCGATGAACCCGGCCGACCTGAAGAAACCTATCCGCGCCGGATCGTGATCGTCGTCCACGCGCCGACGTGCACCCGGTCCCCGTCCTGCAACGGCACCGGCACGAAGGGCTGGATCGGCTCCTCCGAGCCGTTGACCGTCGTGCCGTTCGTCGAGTTCTGGTCGACGACCGCCCAGGAGCCGTCCGGCTGCTGGACCAGCACCGCGTGCTGGTGTGAGACGCCCGGGTCCTCCGGCGGTACCGCCAGGTCGATGTCGGGGGTGTCGCCGGTGGAGTGCCGGCGGCGGCCGATGGTGATCTGGTTGCCGGTGAGGGCGCGCTGCTGCTCGGGCGAGTACGCGGGCAGGTTGAGACCCGCGGCCTCGGGCCCCGAGCGCTGCATCATCGCCATGAAGTAGTCGCGGTCCGGGCCGATGGTCGCCGTCCAGGACGACGGCTGCTGCGGGTAGCCGGGGCCGGGAGCGGGCGGCGCCTGGGTCGCACCGGGCTGCGGATAGCCGTAGCCACCGCCGGGTCCGCCCTGACCGGGTCCGCCCTGACCGGGGCCGCCCGGTGGGGGGAGCACCCAGTCGTCGCCACCGCCGCCGAAGGACGGGCCGCCCTGCTGCTGCCGGTTCGGGTCCTGCTGGTAGCCGGGACCGGGCCGGCCCGGCTGACCGGGCTGCTGGAACGCCTGGGGAGCCTGAGGTGCGCCGGGGGCGCCGTGCGGGTTCGGCCCGGGCGGCGGCGGAACCGGCCGCGACGGGTCGGCACCGAACGGCCCGGAACCGCCGGGGCCACCAGGTCCGCCGGGCTGCGGATAGCCGTAGCCGCCTTGTCCCCCCGGACCGCCGGGGCCACCTGGGCCGCCGTAGCCGCCGGGACCCTGACCCTGCCCCGGGCCGGGACCCTGACCGGGGCCACCCGGTCCACCCGGACCCGGCTGCCCGTTGCCGTACGGCGGGCCCGGCGGGATCGGTTCGGCCGGCCGGTTCATCTGCGAGGGGCGCGAGCCCTGGTAGTCGTACGCGTCACCGCCGCCGTACGACGGGCCCGGAGGCTGCTGGAAGCGCGCCGCCGGGTTGGGGCCGGGTCCGGGCCCCTGGGGCGCGGCCGGGGTGTACGACGTCGCGGTGTTGGTCAGGAAGTTCCACCGGCACTCCTCGCAGAACGGCGCACCGCCCTCACGGGGCGTGCGGCACTGCGGGCACAGCTCCGGCTCGGGCGCGCGGCCGCCGGGCGGACCCGGCTGCGTGCCCGGGCCCTGCGGCGGCGGGAAGCCGTAGCCCCCGCCCGGGGGCGGTGGCGGAGGAGGCGGAGGCACGGCACCCGCCATGCGGTGACCGCAGACCTCGCACCAGTCGTCGGAACCCGACTGGTGTCCGTTCGGGCAGGTCGGCATGTCGGCGCGTCCCCCTCTCCTTCTGTGTCCTACCAGGGTCCTACTAGGTCACTTCTTTACACGAACAGTCTTTGTCGACCGGGTTTCGAGAGTCATCTCGTCGGCGTCAGCGACCTTCGCTTTCAGTCGCACAGTACCTGTCGCGGCATCGACGACGTCCACCACCTTCGCAAGCAGTTTCGCAGTATCGGCGTTCCCGGAGGCACTCGCGAGCTGAACGGCCCTGCCCAGTTTGGCCGTTGCTCCGTCGAAGTCTCCCGATTTGCGCAGATCGAGGCCTTGTTGAATGACCTGTGCCAGTTCGGCCTGGCCGGTGTAGTGGGCGACCTGAGGGTTGATCGACGTGGACGCGACCATGTCGTCGGTCCACACGGCCCGCACGAGACCCTGCGCTCCCACCAGTGGCTGGGTGCCGCCGTCGGGCTGCGGGACGACCAGGGAGACGCGGGCGGCCAGCATCTCCTGGCCGACGTTCGCGGCCGGGACCTCGACACAGACGTGGTAGTCACGGGACTCGTCCCCCCAGGAACCGGTGGGGTAGTCCCCGGAGCGCGGGCCGGACTCGGTGCGGCGGTCGGTCAGTTGCTCGACGGTGGGAGCGACCTGCTTGACGAACTTCACCGTGGTACCCACCGGCGTCCACAGACGCAGGGCGACGTCCGCGACCTCCTTGCCCATGGCCGTCTCCATCATCCGCGTGAAGTCGGCGGCCAGGCCCGCCGGGTCGGCGACGATGTCGGCGGTGCCGAGCAGCGCGGAGGCGATCGCTGTGACTTCTTTCACTTCCCAGTCGGTGCCCACTCCGCGCGCGTCACAGGTGAAGCGGCCGGCGCAGGCGTCCAGGGAGGCATTCAGGTCCTCGTGCGACTCGTGTTCGTTGCGGCCGTCGGTGAGCAGGATCCCGTGACGGATGACGACGTCCGCGGAGGACAGCAGCCGGTCGGCGAGACGCAGCCAGGTGCCGATGGCCGTACCGCCGCCGGCGCTGAGCTTGCGCAGTGCCTGTTTGGCCTGGTCGCGGGTGGTGGCGTCGGCGACCGCGAGCCGCCCGGCGCCGGGATACACCTCCTTGGCCACATGCGTGCCGCCGATCACCGCGAAGTGCACGCCGTCGCGCAGGGTGTCGATGGCTGCGGCCGTGGCGTCCCGGGCGTTGCGCATCTTGGTCGGCGGGTAGTCCATCGAGCCCGAACAGTCCACCATGATCGCCACGGCCGCGGACGGGCCCTCGCCGTGCGCGTACAGGTGGGGCGCCGCGACGGCGCTTCCGATCGTGCCGCCGCCGCTCGCGGTCACCGTGACGATCGCGTTGACCTCGCGGGCGCCTTCCGGCAGGAACTCGTTCTGGTACACGTCCACCGAGAACTGCGGCACGTTCGACTTCGAGAAATTGGCCATGCCTACTCTCATCCCCCTCGAATCCCGCCGAGGCGGGGCGACGACTGTGGACGGACCGGTCCCCACCGGCCCGCCCGAAACTTCCCCGTGTGCGGCCCTCAGGCCGATCCTGCCCCCTGCGGCGGGGCCGGGAACGGCACGACGGCCACTGTTACGTTGTCGTGGCCCCCGCCGTCCAGGGCGTGGCCGACCAGAACACGGGCGCTGTGCAGGGGCCGCACGGCGGCGTCCAGCGGCAGCACCTCGGCCATCTCCTCGGCCGCCTCCGCGTAGTTCCACAGACCGTCGGTGCACACCACCACCACACCGGGCCGGTCCGGTTTGAAGGAAGCGGTGTGCGGCTCCAGCTCGTAGGCGTCCGCGCCGAGCCAGCCGGTGATCGCGTGAGCACGCTCGTCGGCGTACGCCTCCGCCTCGTTCATCAGGCCCGCGGCGACCATCTGCGCGGCCCACGAGTCGTCCTCGGTGAGCCGGGCCGGGGGAGCGCTGCGGTCCACCGGCACCCAGTAGGCGCGGCTGTCGCCGACCCAGCCGACGACCAGCAGCCCGGACGTCACGACCGCGCCGACGAGGGTGCAGGCGGGGGCGTTCTGGTGCGGGGCGTGCTCGCGGGCCGTGGCGGGTTCCTCGGCCAGCGCGTTGACCGCCTGCGAGGCGGCGAGGATCGCGTCGTGCATGGCCTGCTGCGGGTGCGTGCCGTGGGGCAGCGCGGCCAGCAGCGTCTCGGTCGCCACGCGGGACGCGGCCAGCGAGGCGTCGTCGGGGCGGGTCGCCGAGGACACGCCGTCACAGACGATCGCCACGACCGCGGCCGAGCCGTCGGGCAGCGCGGCACAGCCGAGGCCGAACGCGTCCTCGTTGCGGTGGTGCCGCAGACCTCGGTCACTCACGGCGGCCACCGGGCCGATGTCCTGCTCCATGTGGTCGCGCTCCCGAGGCTGGGCATGCCCGCAGTTCTCGCAGTATCCGTCGCTGTCGACCCGGCCCGCCCGGCACGCCACGCACACCTTGACGCCCTCGGGCGGGGTGGACACGTCGGCGGTCACGCGCGGGTCCGGTGCCTGCAACGGATACTCGTCGGGCTCCGGCGCCCGGTCGAACCGTACCCCCGAAGCGGGGGACATCGGGGAACCGGTGAAGGGCGGCTGCGGTGAGCCCGCGAGCGGCGGCGCCGGCGGCACGGCGGGCGCGCCGGCCGGCGGGGGCGCCGAGCCACCGTTCATGGCGATGGTCGGGTGGTCGCCCGGCGGCGCCGGTACGGCGGACAGGTCGTATCCGCACGCACCGCAGAAGCGGTCACCCGACTCGAGGGGTTCCTCGCAGCTCGGACACCTCGACAGGGCGGTCTGCTGGGGCATCTGCGACATCAACTACACCCATGTCCGGGGGCGGTAACGGTTGGCTCGTTCCACCAGGTCGATCCTCTCCTCGCCGCCCGACGCCAGCCGGGCCAGCGTGCGGTACGAACGCTCCAGGCCGAAGCGCAGACCTCGCTCGTCCAGGCCGCTGCCGAGCAGCATCCGCCCCCCGGCGGCAGGGGGAGGGGCGGAACCCTGGCTACCGGAGAGTATCCAGTCCAGCGCACAGCCGAAGACCTCCGCGGACAACTGCTCACGCCGCGCGGGGTCCAGACCGTACGCCTCCAGGGCCTCGACCTGTGCGGCGGCCGCCGTCAGATCGTCCAGGAAGAGTACGTCGGAAGCGACCGCGGTGCGCTGCCGCAGCCGTGCCCGGACGGCCGCCACGCGCGCGGCCGTGTAGTGGATGGACGACTCCGGAACCGACTCCAGCGTGCGCACGGCCCCCTGCCGGTCGCCGGTGGCGAGCTGGACGCGGGCCAGGCCGAAGGCGGAGCTCACATAACTGGGGTCGGTCGACCACACCAGGCGGTAGTACTCGGCGGCGTTGTCGAGCTGCCCGAGCACCTCCGCGCACAGGCCGAGGGCCAGCTTGGGGGCGATCTCGCCGGGAAAGGCGTCGTAGATCGCGTCGAAGCCGAGCGCGGCGGCCTCGTGGTCGCCGGCGACGAGCGCCGCGACACTCCGGTACCACACGACCCGCCAGTCGTCGGGCCGCTCCTTCTCCAGCTCCAGCAGGGCCTGGTGCGCGGTGGGCGCGTCGCCGTTCTCCAGCCAGGCCCGGATCTGCCGCAGCCGCGTCTCGGCCGACCGGGCCGGAGCGGCGGCGATCGCCCCCAGCAGCTCGGCCGGCGCGGTGGTCATCAGACCGGCGAGGAACCCGGCGTTGGGGTCGGACGGATCGACGTGCGGCACCGGCAGGGCGAGCGCGCCGGCGGCGGCGTCGACCGGCTTGACCAGGCCGGGAGCGAGGGCCGCTCCGTTGCCGGCGGGAAGGGGCGGGGCGGCGGCGGGCAGCAGGGAGGCGGCGGAGGAACGCCGCCGCCGGGTGGGCACGGGCCGTGCCCCCAACCGCGACACCTCGCCGTCCAGCTTCGGGAACAACTCGGCGTCCGTGACCCGCACTTCGGGCCCGAACAGCGTCGACAGGGCCGGCCGGGCCCGCCCCGACTGCAGCGAGACGACCTCGCGCAGGACACCCGTCAGCTGTTCCGCCATCTCCTGCGCGGAGGCGAACCGGCGGGCCGGATCCGGGTCGGTGGCGCGGACCAGCAGCCGGTAGAAGGACTCGTACTGCCGGAACACCTCGATGTTGTCGGGGTCCGGCAGGGAGTCCACGAAGACGTTCGTGTAGCCCTGGAAGTCGAAGGTGAGGACGGCGAGGGTGCGGGCGACGGTGTAGAGGTCGGACGCCACGGAGGGGCCGACCTCGGCGACCTCGGGCGCCTGGTAGCCCACCGTGCCGTAGATGGCCGACTCCTCGTCGTCCATCCTGCGCACCGCGCCCATGTCGATCAGCTTGAGCTGGTCCTCGGTCTGGATCGCGTTGTCGACCTTGAAGTCGCAGTACAGCAGGTTGCGGCTGTGCAGGTGCCCGAGGGCCTCCAGCGCCTCGATGCCGTACGCGCACGCCTGCTCCACCGGCAGCGGGTCCCGCTTGCCCTGGGGCGTGCGGCGGGCGTTGGCGATCTCCTTGAGGGACTTGCCGCCGACGTACTCCATGACGATGTACCCGTCCAGCGAACCCGTCCGCTGGTCGAGGTGCTCGACGAAGTTGTAGATCCGCACGATGTTGGCGTGCTCGATCTCCGCGAGGAAGCGCCGCTCGGAGATCGCGGCCTCCATCGCGTCCTGGTCGCCGGTGTCGAGCAGGCCCTTGAGGACGACCCAGCGGTCGGAGACCGCCCGGTCCACGGCGAGGTAGACCCAGCCGAGCCCGCCGTGCGCCAGACAGCCCGCGACCTCGTACTGGCCGTGCACGACGTCGGCGGCCTTCAGCTTCGGGACGAAGGAGTACGGGTGCCCGCACTTCGTGCAGTAGCCCTCCGTGCGCCCGGGACTCTCGCCGCGCGAGCGCCCCACCGGCGCCCCGCAGTCGGAACGCGAGCAGAACCGCTTGCGCTCGGGCACCTCCGGGTTTTCCAGGACCATCGCGCGCGGGTCGGGCCGCGGCACACCCGGCACCTCGACCAGGCCCGCGCCGAGCCGGCCGCGGGAGGAGGAGCCGGTGCCGGAGCCGGAGCTGCGCACCGACACCGAGCGGCCCGTGGACCGGCCGGACACCGAGCGCGACAGCCGGCCCGACACCGAGCGCCGTGACTTGGCCGACTGCGACGACGTGCGGGAACTGCGGCTGCTGGAGCGGGAACTGCCGCTGCCGGAGGAGCCCCTGGAGCCCCGGCCGCCGGCGGTGATCCCGGTGGGCGGCGAGCCGACCATGCCGGTCCTGGAGACGACCGGGGCGAGACCGCACGTGTCGCAGTACAGCTCGCCGCCGCCGACGTCCTCGTACGTCCCCTCGCAGCCGGGCCGCTGACAGGGCTGTTGTGCCTGACTCATGACGACGCCGCCCCCCTTCTGTCGCTCATGCTCCGGGCCCCCTACGGTCCTGTGGCCCGCCCGGCTCCGGCACCCTCGGGGCGGCGAGCAGTTCGGCGGCCGCGTGCTGGTAGCGCAGCACGGCCTGTTCGGCGACGCGCAGGTCGCAGGGTGCGCTCCACAGCATGCGGCGGGCCGCGTCGTACCGCTCCACGAGGAGCGAGTCCTCCGCGAGGCCGTGCCGGGCGACCTTCGCCTTGTACGCGTCGAGGCGTCCGCGCAGCTCCGCGCGGACCGCCAGGGGCTGGGTGACCGCGGTCAACGACTCGCGGGCACGCAGCAGTTCGTCCTCCGCCTTCTGCTCCAGGGACTCAAGGAGCGGTGAGAGGCGGTGCCACTGGGCGTGTCGGCGGTACTCGGCGGCCGTCGCCAGCTGCTCCTGCAGCGCGGTCGGCGGGCCGCTGACCACCGGCACCTCCGTCGCGGCGATCTTCGCGAGGACCTCACCGCGCGCGATGCGGGCCTCGGCGAGGGTGCGGTCCGCGCGCGAGAGGACGTCCCGCAGCTTGACCAGCCGGGCCTCCGCGTCCTGCCGGACGGTGAGCACGGCGTCGATCTCCCTGCGCACGTCCTCCAGGGCGCGCGCCTCACGGTCGTACACCGTGGTGTCGGGCTTGCCGCCGCCGGGTGCCGAACTGCCCGGCGTCGGAACCCAGAACGCCAGCGGGTCGGACACGACCTGCTCGCGCAGCGTCGTCAGTGTGCGCGTGATGCGCTCCAGGTCGTCGCCCGCGTGATGCTCGCCGGGGCGTACGCCGACGGAGTGCGCGAGCCGGAGGGTGCGCTGGAGCTCGGCGGCCAGGAGATCGATACGGGCGGGCAGCGCCGACCAGACGGCGTCGGCGGCGACGACCATGTCCAGCGAGGTGGCGTACAGCTCGTTCATCCGGTCGACGAGCGTGACCAGCGAGAAGCGTTCGCTGAGCTTGGACGGACCGCCGTGCAGGGTCGGCGCGTTGGCGGTCGCCGTGGCGGATCCGGCGACCGTGACGGACTCGCCGCGCAGCAGGTCGGTCAGCTCCACCAGGTCCTCGCGGCTGGACCAGCGGCGCCGGGCGCGGATGTCACGGGCGGAGCGCAACGCGTCGCTGTAGGCGTCGAAATACGCCCACAGCAGGGTGATCGACGCCTCCGCGGCCTGCCAGCGCTCCTTGGTCACGCCGGTGAGCTCGGCGCCTTCGAGGAGTCTGCGGCCCGCGTGGTCCTGCAGGGCGAGGAGCGAGGTCTCGATGGCCTCGTGCTCCGCGCCGAGCCGCGCCAGCGCACGGTCCACCTCGTCCCGGTCCATCACCGGCCCGGCGGGGTCCGTGACGCCCATCGATCACCTCTCGCTGCGTCGTGTTTCGTGTCAGTCGTCTGAAAGGGTCCGTAGGAGTGGGCTGTCGACGACCGCGGCCGATGGTGCGTCAGCTCGTGCGCAGGTACTGCGGTGCGGGCGGTTCCGACGTCGAGGAGTCCTTCCCCAGTGTCGCCGAAAGCCACCTGTCGTACGACGCCTGCCAGCCGTTCGCGGTGTCCTTGCGGTAGTCCACGAGAACCTGGTTGACCCGGCGTACCAGATCGTTGGCGCTCTTCTTCATCGCCACGCCGTAGTACTCGGTGGTGAAGGGCTCGCCCTTCAGCATGACCGTCGGGTCCTGGGCGGCCTGGCTCGCGGCGAGCGCGCCGTCGGTCACCACGGCGTCCACCTCGCCGAGTTGGAGCCGCACCAGGCAGTCGAGCTGGTTGGGAACCGTGGTCCGCAGGTCGGCGGAGGAGACGAGGTCGCCCGCTTGCTTGTCGTTGACCAGCTTGGTGTTGGCTGTGGAGCCCTTCGCCGTGCAGATCCGCTGCTTGGCGAGCGAGCCGTCGTACCCGGTGATCTTGGAGGACTTGGAGGCCAGCACCTGCTGGCCGGTCTTGAAGTAGGGCGCGGAGAAGGCGACATCGGCCAGGCGTTTGCAGTTGATCGTCATCGTACGGACGATCATGTCGACCCGGCCGTCCTTGATCGCCGGGATGCGCTGGTCGGTCGGGATCGCCTTGAACTGGACGGCGTTCGGGTCACCGAGTATGTCCTGGGCGATGCGGTGGACCAGGTCGATGTCGAAGCCCTCAAGGGCCGCGTCCTGACCGCTGTTGGGGTCGCGGTAGCCCCAGCGGTAGCTGTTCTGGTCGACGCCGACGATCAGCTTGCGCTTCTCGCCCGTGCGGTTCTTGATCTTCTCGATGGTGCTGCCGTCCGCGGTCGACGGGGACAGCGTCTGCTTCTCGGGGGCCTTCGCCATCTCGTCCGTGGTGCAGCCCCCTTCCGCGCGTGCCTGAGCGCCGTACGCGAGGCCCGTGCCGCCCGTGCCCGTGCTGCCGTCGCCGGGCGACTCGATCAGCGGCAGCAGCATCACGAACGCCACCGCCAGGGCGCAGACGACCGCCATCGCGCCCACCCCGCCCCAGCCCTTCAGGCCGGTCCGCAGTCGTCGCCCTCGGGTCCACCGCCGCATCGTCACGCCCCCTCTCACCGGTACTCCGACAGCCTGCGGCCGATGCCGAGCACCGCGCCGGCCGCGCCCAGGACCGCGAGGACGGCCGCGCCCACCGTCAGCCCGGTCATCGCGTCCACGCCGTCACCGGCCGCCTGCTCGAACTCGGCGTTCTCGTGTGCGATCGCCTTGGCGAGGTTCGCGTCGACGCTGTCGAAGCACTCGCCGGTCGCGCCCTTGGCGCCGATCACCCGCTCCAGCGCCGCCTGGTAGTTGCCGTTCTCGTCCTGGGCGCGGGCCGCGGTGTGGCGTTTCTTCCACTCGGTCATGTTGCCGACGGCCGCGGTGACCGGCTGCTCGCCCGTCTTGTCGTCGGCGAGTTTCTCGGCCTCGGTGAGGCCCTTGGCGAGGGTGTTCATCTCCTCGCCGAAGTCGTGGTCGTAGGCGTCGTAGGTCTTGCCGCCCACCTCGACCGTCTCGGCGCCGCGGGCCACCAGGGTCAGGTTCTCGCTGCCGCGGGCCTTCAGGGAGGCGATGCGGGCGTCGTGCAGGACGTTCAGCGAGCGGACGCCGTGGTCGTAGGAGTCGTCGAGGGCCGCGCGGGCGACGCTGTGGCCGACGACCAGCCAGAGCAGGACCACGGTGGCGGTGGCGGTGGCGGCGACCAGGCCGTGGTTCAGGACGCGGTTGGTGCGCCGGTAGCTGCGGTGCTGGGCCCAGGCGAGCGCGGACAGCGCGAGGACGCCGAGGCCGATCGCCGCCCAGGGGTAGGGCGTGGCGTCGGCGTAGTCGGCGCTCAGACGCTCGTTTTCCTTTTCGTAGAGATTCTGGGCCGCCGGGAGCATCTGCCCCTGCATCTTCTCGTTGGCGTACCGCAGATAGGCGCCGCCGACCGGGAAGCCCTGGCGGTTGTACGTCCGCGCCCGCTCGACCAGGCCCTTGTACTCCGGCAGCAGCCGGTTCAGCTTGGTCACGGTCGCCGCGGCCGGTGAGCCGGGGTCGGAGTTGGCGGCGGCCTGGACCAGCCCCTCGGCGGCGGCGTCGATGTCCTTCTCGTACGTGTCGCGAGAGGCGGCCGTCTCCTGGCCGCCGGCCAGGAAGCCGCTGGAGGCGGCGGTGTTGGCGTCGGCGAGCGAGCGGTAGATGTCGGCCGCCGCCGAGCTGAGCGGCTGGCTCTTGTTCAGCACGTCGTCGGCGGCGGTGGACCGCTCGGCCGTCTGCCAGGCGGTGACGGCGCCGAACGCGACGACGAGCAGGGCGAGGAGGGCGCCGATGATGCGCAGCCGGCCGGGCTCGGTGGTGGCGGCGGCCCGCAGCTGGTCGACGCCCTCGGCGAAGGCGGTACGGCGGGGCTGCTCGGGCTGGGCGGGAGGAACGGGCCGGGCCGGACTGCCGTTTCGCGCGGGGTCGCCGTGCCGCACCGACGGCACCGGCCCGCCCGGCTGCGGCGGAACCGCCGGCATCGTGGGCACACCGGAACCCGGTGGTGGTGCCGCGCTGCTTTTCGGCGGGTGTGTCACTGTTGACCTCCCCCATGGTCATCCGTCGCGGCAAGTATCGCTGCCGGGACCGACATCCGCACCGGCCTTGGCTGGATCTTGATCTGATCGCAGCGTGTGCCTCGGCGGTGCAGCCTCTTCCCGCACCACCCCCTGCCCATGAATACGCCGGTGGATTGGGTTCGGTTCCCTCGCGGGGCGCCCGCGTACTGTCGCCGGCATGGGTGGTGCGCGGATGGTACTGATCGGCGGGACGTCGCACGTGGGCAAGTCCACGGTCGCCCGGGCGCTCGCGGCCCGGCTCGGGTTCGAGCACGTCTCGACGGACGGCCTGGCACGGCATCCGGGACGGCCCTGGCGGACACCGGAGAGGGAGGTCCCGGCCCAGGTCTCCGCCCACTACACCACCCTCACGGTCGACGAGCTGATCGCGTCGGTTCTCGGCCACTACGAGAGGCTGTGGCCGCGGGTGGAGGAGCTGATCCGGACCCGCGCCGCCGACAACGCCTCCCGAGCGGGTCTGGTCCTCGAAGGGTCGGCTCTCTGGCCCGCCCTCGTGGCGCGGCTGGAGGTCCCGCACACGGCTGCCGTGTGGCTCACGGCGGACGACACCGTCGTACGCGCGCGCGTGCACGCGTCCGGTGGCCACGACGAGGCGAGCGAGAGGGAACGCCTGCTCATGGACGCGTTCCTGGCGCGGACCGTCCGCTACCAGGCGCTCATGGTGGCGGCGGTCGACGACCTGGGCCTGGTGCGCCTCGACGTCGGCGACGGCACGCCCGTCGCCGACCTGGTCGGCACCCTGCTCGCGGCCGTCCGGGCTCAGGCCTCGAAGTAGGCCCGCACCCGGGCCTGCACCTGTGTGGGAGACCCCATCCGGTCCAGACCCAGCAGGGCCGCGCCCAGTACCGGACTCGCGGTCACCACCTGGGGTACGGCCTTGGGCGCCCGGGCCGCCAGCAGGTCACGTACGCCGTCGTCCAGTTGGGGATGGCGGGCGGCCAGGACACCGCCGCCCAGCAGCACCGGTGTCTCCTCCTCCAGCAGGTCGAGCCGGGTCAGCGCCACCGTGGCCATGGTCACCACCTCGTCGGCCAGGCGGTCGACGAGGCCCCGGGCCGCGGTGTCGCCCGAGGCGGCCGTGGCGAACAGGACCGGCGTCAGTTCGTGGCGGCGGGCGGGGGCGAGGTGCTCCAGGTGGAGCGCCTCGACGAGGGCGTACACGGAGGGCAGGCCGAAGTGGGCCGGGAGGGTGTGCGCGAGGGCCGTGGCGGGCCCGCGGCCGTCCTCCGCGCGGGAGGCGTGCCACAGGGCTTCCTCGGCGAGGCCCCAGCCGCCGCCCCAGTCGCCGGAGACGCGGCCCAGCGCGGGGAAGCGGGCGGTGCGGCCGTCGGGGCGCATGCCGACGCAGTTGATGCCGGCGCCGCAGACGACGGCGACCCCGCGCGGCTCGGTGACGCCCGCCCGCAGCACGGCGAACGTGTCGTTGCGGACCTCTGTACTCGCCCCCCACCCGCGCGCGTGCAGCGCGGCCGCCAACTGCTCCTCCTCGACGGGGAAGTCGGCGTTGGCCAGGCACGCGGAGACGTGCTCGACCGCCACGACCCCGGCGGTGGTGAACGCCCGCGTCACCGCCTCCGCCACCTTGTCCACCGCCGCCTCCACGCCCACCACGGGCGGCCGGAACCCGCCGCCGCGGGCCGTGGCGAGGACCGTTCCGTCGGCCGCCACGACCGCGACGTCGGTCTTGCTGTTGCCCGCGTCGACGGCGAGGACACTTGCGGTCAGGCCCACGCGAGATGCTCCCGGTTGTGTGCGATCAGCTGGTCGGTCAGGGTCTCGGCGTACGCGTACTGGCCGACCAGGGGATGGGCGAGCAGCGCCCGGAACACCCGGTCGCGGCCACCGCGCAGCGCGGCGTCCAGCGCCAGGTCCTCGTACGCCGTCACCTGCGCCGTCAGGCCCGCGTAGAGCGGGTCCACGGCCGGCACGGGCAGCGGCGTCGCGCCTTTGTGGCCGACCGCCGCCTGCACCTCGATGACGGCGTCGTCCGGGAGGAACGGCAGCGTGCCACGGTTGTACGTGTTCACCACCTGGTAGGGGCTGCCTCCCCCGCCGAGGAGCCCGGCCGCGAGATCCACCGCCGCCTCCGAGTAGTAGGCGCCGCCCCGCTGGGCGAGGAGCTCCGGCTTCTCGTCCAGGGCCGGGTCGGCGTACATCTCCAGCAACCGCCGTTCCATCTTTGCCACTTCGGCCGCCCGGGACGGCTTGGTGCGCAGTTCCCGTACGACCTCGTCGTGCGCGTAGTAGTAGCGCAGGTAGTACGACGGGACCACGCCCAGGCGGTCCAGGAGCGGGCGGGGCAGGTGCAGGTCGGCGGCGATCGGGTCGCCGTACTCGGACAGCAGCTTGGGCAGGACGTCCTCGCCCTCCGGGCCGCCCAGGCGGACGCCGGTCTCCCAGGTGAGGTGGTTCAGGCCCACGTGGTCCAGGTGGACCTCCCGGGGCGCCACCCCGAGCATCCCGGCGAACTTCCGCTGGAAGCCGATCGCCACGTTGCACAGGCCGACCGCCTTGTGGCCGGCCTGGAGCAGGGCGCGGGTCACGATCCCGACCGGGTTGGTGAAGTCGATGATCCAGGCGTCGGGGTTGGTACGGCGGACCCGTTCCGCGATGTCGAGGACCACCGGGACCGTGCGCAGCGCTTTGGCGAGGCCGCCCGCGCCCGTCGTCTCCTGGCCCACGCAGCCGCAGTCCAGGGGCCACGTCTCGTCCTGCTGTCGGGCGGCCTGGCCGCCGACGCGGAGCTGCAGCAGCACGGCGTCGGCGCCCTCGACGCCCGCGTCGAGGTCGGCGGTCGTCACGATCCGGCCGTCGTGGCCCTGCCGGGCGAAGATGCGGCGGGCCAGAGCGCCCACCAGCTCCAGCCGGTCCGCCGCCGGGTCCACCAGGACCAGTTCCTCGATGGGCAGGGTGTCCCGCAGACGGGCGAAGCCGTCGATGAGTTCGGGGGTGTAGGTCGAGCCTCCGCCGACCACGGTGAGTTTCATGTCTGGCTCAACCCTTTACTCCGGTGAGGGTGACGCCCTCGACGAACGCCTTCTGGGCGAAGAAGAAGACGAGGATCACGGGGGCCATGACCAGCACGGTCGCGGCCATGGTGAGGTTCCAGTCGGTGTGGTGGGCGCCCTTGAACGACTCCAGGCCGTAACTCAGGGTCCAGGCGCCGGGGTTCTCGGACGCGTAGATCTGAGGGCCGAAGTAGTCGTTCCACGCGTAGAAGAACTGGAAGAGGGCGACCGCGGCGATGCCCGGCTTGGCCATCGGCAGGACGACCCTCAGCAGCGTGCGCAGCTCCCCGCAGCCGTCCACCTTGGCCGCGTCCAGGTACTCGTTCGGGATGGTCGTCAGGAACTGCCGCAGCAGGAAGATGGTGAACGCGTCACCGAACGCCATCGGGATGATCAGCGGCCACAGCGTGCCCGACAGGTCCAGCTGCTTCGCCCAGAACAGGTACATCGGGATGACGACCACCTGTGGCGGCAGCATCATCATCGAGATCACCAGCATCAGGGACAGGTTGCGGCCCCGGAAGCGGAACTTGGCCAGGGCGTACGCCACGGGGATCGACGACACCACGGTGAGGACGGTGCCCGCGCCGGCGTACAGCAGGGTGTTCTTCCACCAGGTCAGGAAGCCGGGCGTGTCGAAGACCTTGGCGTAGTTGCCCCACTCCCAGGTGTGCGGGATCAGATCGCGGCTGAGGGCCTGGGAGTCGCTCATCAGCGAGGTCAGGAAGACGAACACGAAGGGGAGCGTGAAGAAGAGGGCCGCGGCGACGCCGAAGGAGTGGATCGCGACCCATTGGAGGGCGGTTCTGCGGCGGGCCGTGCGTTCGGCGGGCGAGGGCGCCGCCTTCAACTCCACGGGTTTGTCGAGTACTTGGGTCATGGTCAGTCACCTGCCTGGATGAGACCGCCCCGGCGCCGCATGAGCAGCGCGGTGAACGCCATCGACAGCGCGAAGAGCACCAGGGCCACCACACAGGCGGAGCCGTAGTCGAAGCGCTGGAAGCCGAGGTTGTAGACGAGCTGGGGGAGGGTGAGCGTCGACTTGTCCGGGTAGCCGGGCTCGAACTGGGTGCCGGCGCCCTGGATCACGCCCGAGGCGACCTTTCCGGCGATGAGCGGTTGCGCGTAGTACTGCATCGCCTGGATCACTCCGGTGACCACGGCGAACATCACGATCGGAGAGATGTTCGGCAGGGTGACGAACCGGAACCGCTGCCAGGCCGAGGCCCCGTCCAGCTCGGCGGCCTCGTACTGCTCCCGCGGTACGTCGAGCAGCGCGGCCATGAAGATGACCATCAGGTCGCCGATGCCCCACAGGGCGAGCAGGGTGAGGGCCGGCTTGGACCACGAGGGGTCGTTGAACCAGCCGGGGGCCGGCAGGCCGATGCCTTCGAGGATCGAGTTGACCGGTCCGGTGCCGGGGTTGAGCAGGAAGGCGAAGGCCATGGTGGCCGCCACCGGCGGGGCCAGGTACGGCAGGTAGAAGAGGGTGCGGAAGACGCCCGCGCCCGTCTTGATCTTGGTGATCAGCAGGCCGACGCCGAGACCGAAGGCGACCCGGAGGGTGACCATGATCAGGACCAGCCACAGGGTGTTGCGCAGGGCGGGCCAGAAGAGGGGGTAGTGCTCGAAGACGTACGTCCAGTTCTTCGTTCCGCTCCACGTCGGCGGTTTGAAGCCGTCGTAGTGCATGAAGGAGAAGTAGACCGTCGAGATCAGCGGGTACGCGAAGAAGACCGCGAAGCCGATCAGCCAGGGCGACATGAAGGCGAGGGTGCGAAGCGCCTGTTTCCGCTGTTTCGCGGCGAGGCCGGGCGGGCGGCGCTTCGACGTCAGCGTGAGCGTGCTCATCACTTGGCCTGGGCGATGTCCGTGTCGATCTGCCGCGCCGTGCTCGCGAGACCCGCCTTGAGGTCCTTGGCCTTGCCGCTCTCGTACTCGTAGCCGAACTGCTGGATCGTCGCGAGGTACACGCCGCCGTTGACCGAGGCCGGGGAGGTCGTGGAGTTCGGGTTCGCGGCGATGTCCAGGAACGTCTTGAAGCGCGGGTCGTACTTCAGGTCCGGCGACTTGAGGGCCGCCAGGGTGGACGGCACGTTGTGGATGGCGTTGGAGAAGTTCACCACCGCGTCGGTGTCCGTGGTGATGTACTTGACCAGCTCCCAGGCCGCGTTCTGCTTCTTGCTGGTGGCGGCGATGCCGGCGATGGTGCCGGTGATGTAGCCCTTGCCGTACTGGTCGGCCCGGTCGTCGGGGACGGGCAGCGGGGCCACGCCGATCTCGAAGTCCGGCTTGGCGTCCAGGGCCATGCCCAGGCGCCACTCGCCGTCCAGCTGCATGGCGACCTGACCGGTCTGGAAGGGGTGCTTGGGGCCCCACTCGTCGCCGAGGGTGGAGCGGTACTTCTCCAGCCGCTCATAACCGCCGAGTTCGTCGACGAGCTTCTTCTGGAGGGTGAATCCGGCCCGGAACGCCGGGTCCTTGGCGAGGTTCGACTTGCCGCTGGAGTCGAAGTAGGTGGGGGAGAACTGCCCGAGGTAGTGCTCGGTCGTGGTCTCCCAGCCGTGGTAGTTCGGCATGAAACCGAGCTGCTTGTAGCTGTCGCCGTCGTCGATCGTCAGCTTCTTGGCGTCGGCCTCGAACTCGGACCAGGTCTTCGGCGGGCTGTCGATGCCCGCCTTCTCGAAGGCGGTCTTGTTGTAGTAGAGGCCGTAGGCGTCGCCCAGCAGCGGGACGCTGCACCGGTTCCCGTCGTATTGGGTGTACTCGTTCATCGCCTTCGGGAAGGTCTTCTCCGGGTCGATTCCCGACTTCTCGAAGAGGGGGTTGAGATCGACCAGGGCGCCCGACGAACAGAACTTGCCGACGTTGTTGGTGGTGAACGACGAGATCACGTCGGGAGCCTTGTCGCCGCCCGTGCGCAGCGCCTGGTTCATCTTGTCGTCGGTCATGTTGCCGACGACGTTGACGTGGATGTTGGGGTGCGCCTTCTCGAAGCCGGCGACCAGCGTCTGCACGGCCTTCACCTCGGCGGGCGCGCTCCAGGCGTGCCAGAAGTTGAGGGTCGTCTCCTTGGCGGCGTCGTCGCTCGCCTCGGAGCCGGACTGGCCGGTGCAGGCGGTGGCGAGGAGGGCCACGGAGGCGGCGGCAGCGAGCGCGACTTTTCTTGACATTCCGGGCATGACGGGGTCTCCCTAGGGCAGGGCGGGGCAAGGGTGGTGGATGTCCGAGCGTGCGGGGCTTGTGATGAGGGCGAGGGTGAAGGTGAGGGGGCCTGGGGCTCAGCGCGAGGTGTCGAAGACCTCGTCGCGGGTGGCCGCGAGCGCGCTCTCCAGCGCGCCGCGCAGCACGGGGTGTTCCTGGACGTCGCCGACGACGAGCCGGGGCCGGGTCGCGGCCAGCTCCTCCAGTTCGGCCTGGACGAGGGCGCGCAGCGGTTCCCCGCCACTGGTGAGCGAGGCGCCGCTGAGGACGACGAGCTCGGGATCGAGGACGGAGACGAGCGAGGCGAGGCCGGTGGCGAGGTGTGTCGCGTACGCCTCCAGCAGGCGCCGGTGCGGACCGTCGTCGGCCTCGGCGGCGCGGGCGACGAGGGCGGCGGCGACCTCGGCGTAGGGGCCCGACGGGATGTTCCGGACGCCGAGTTCGCGGGCCAGCTTGGGGATCGCCTGCGAGCCGGCCAGCTCCTGGTAGCCGCCGCTGCCGGCCTTGCTGACCTGCCGGACCAGGGGGGTGCCCGGCACCGGAAGGAAGCCGACCTCGCCGGCGCCGCCGGTCCAGCCGCGGTGCAGGCGGCCGCCGAGGACCAGGGCGGCGCCGAGGCCGCCCTCGTTCCACAGCAGGACGAAGTCGGCGTGTCCGCGGGCCGCGCCGAGCCGCTGCTCGGCCACCGCCACGAGGTTCACGTCGTTCTCGTACTCGACCGGCATGGGCAGCGTGGCGGCGAGTTCGTCGAGCAGCGTGGGGGAGTGCCAGCCGGGCAGGTGGGAGGCGTAGCGCAGGCGGCCGGTGTTGGGGTCGAAGGCGCCGGGGGTGCCGATGACGAGCCGCTGCACGTCACCGCGGGCGAGGCCGGCCGCCTTGACCGCGCCGTCGAGGGCGTCGGCGACCTGTTGGACGACGGGCTGGGTGGGACGCCGCCCCGGGGTCGGGAGCTCGTACGTCCCCACCGTGCGGCCGGTGATGTCGGCGACGGCGGCACGGACGCGCTCGGGGGTGACGTCGAGCCCGGCGGCGTACGCGGCGGCCGCGTTGACCTCGTACAGCTGGGCGTTGGGCCCCGGGCGGCCCTCGCTGGTGCCGGTCGCGAGGACCAGCCCGGATGCCTCCAGGCGGGCCAGGAGCTGGGACGCGGTCGGCTTCGACAGGCCGGTGAGCTTGCCGATCCGGGTGCGGGACAGCGGCCCGTGCTCCAGCAGCAGGTCCAGGGCGGCACGGTCGTTCATGGCGCGCAGGACGCGCGGGGTGCCCGGCGTACCGGCGGTTCCTGCCATGGGTCGACACCTGCCTTTCCGTCGTCCAGGTTCCCAGTGATCACACCGGGAAGTCCATCTCGGAGTGATTGTTAGGAAGGTTTCCTGTCTTGTGGTCTGGACCATAGGACTGGCGTGAAGCAGTCGTCAAGAGACCGCCGCCGAGGCAACACAGTCGTTACCTGCCGGGGTGTGGCGGTGGTGGGGCGGTTGCCGGGCGTGGCCGGAATGCGACACGCGAGAGGGGGCGCCCGGAAGATTCCGGGCGCCCCCTCTCGTACGGCTCCTCCGTGCGGCTCCTACTTCGCCACGCTCGGCGGCGTCAGCGGCGTGGCCGCCTGCGCCTGGGGCGACGCCGTGTTGGAGTACGCCGACGGGGGCGCGACGCCCGCCGTCGGGTCGGCGTCCGGGTCCTCGGCCGCCAGGACGGTCGCGCCGCCGACGATCGGGATGTCCGCCGCGTCGAAGGCGTGCTTGATGCGCCAGCGGAGCTCGCGTTCGACGGTGAGGGCCTTGCCGGGCATCGTCTTGGCGGAGACACGGACGACCATCGAGTCGAGCAGGACGCTGTCCAGGCCCAGTACCTCGATCGGGCCCCACAGGAGCTCGTTCCAGGGCTCCTCCTTGCTCATCTTCTCGGCGACCTCGTTCAGGGTCCGCCGCACCTTGTCGAGGTCCTCGCCCGAGCGGACGGTGACGTCGACGCCGGCCGTGGCCCAGCCCTGGGAGAGGTTGCCGATGCGCTTGACCTCGCCGTTGCGGACGTACCAGATCTCGCCGTTGTCGCCGCGCAGCTTCGTGACGCGCAGGCCCACCTCGATGACCTCGCCCGAGGCCACGCCCGCGTCGATGGTGTCGCCGACGCCGTACTGGTCCTCGAGGATCATGAAGACACCGGACAGGAAGTCCGTCACCAGGTTCCGGGCGCCGAAACCGATCGCCACGCCCGCGACACCGGCGGACGCCAGCAGCGGGGCGAGGTTGATCTCGAAGGTGCCGAGGATCATCAGGGCCGCGGTGCCGAGGATCAGGAAGCTCGCGACCGAGCGGAGCACCGAGCCGATCGCCTGGGAGCGCTGACGGCGGCGCTCCACGTTCACCAGCAGGCCGCCGAGCGAGCTGCCGTCGACCGACTGCACCGAACGGTTCATGCGGTCGATCAGCTTGGTGATCGCCCGCCGCACCACGACTCTCAGGACCGTCGCTATGACCAGGATCAGCAGGACTCTCAGGCCGATCGCCAGCCAGGTGGACCAGTTCTGCTCGATCCAGCCGGCGGCGTTCGTCGCGCTCTCCTGAGCATCCTCGAGCGACGGCACCGCCGGAGTGGTCGGCGTCTCGGAGGGAGACGGCGACGGCGACGAACCGGCGGCCAGTAGGACGGCGGACAAGGACACGGCAGGTACCTCCAGTGCAGCGGTCCGCCCCTCCGGCAGCGGTCAAGGTCGTCCAGTCGTGCTTCAAGGTCACGGAAAGGTCACCGGTGGGGCAGACCCACCACACTATCGGGGCAACGTGTGTGGATCGTTGCAATGTTCGAGGGAGAGACCGCTTTCACCTGGGGATGAACAGGTCGGATGAACAACTCGTGATCCTGGGGATGAACCAGATGTGGTCGAAAACACTCCCAGCCCGTTACCGGGACATGGTGGCGTTTCCACCAGGCATGAGGGGAGACTGACTACGAAATCGTCCCGGCGCGAGCCACGCGCCGCCGGCGTCCAAGGAGGCCATCCGTGCCGCATGTCCTGGTCCTGAACGCGTCGTACGAGCCGCTCGGCGTCGTACCGCTCCGCCGCGCGCTCATCCTCGTCCTCGAGAACAAGGCCGTGTGCCTCGAGGAGTCCGGCGCCTTCATGCACAGCGCGACCGTCACAGTCCCCGCACCCAGCGTGGTCCGGCTCAAGCGATTCGTCCGGGTTCCCTATCGGGGGCCCGTTCCTCTGACCCGGCGGGCACTGTTCGCCCGTGACGGGGGCCGGTGCATGTACTGCGGTGGCGTCGCAACCAGCGTCGACCACGTCATCCCGCGCAGCCGCGGGGGCAAGCACGTCTGGGACAACGTGGTGGCCTCGTGCCGCCGCTGCAACCACGTGAAGGCCGACCGGCATCTCGTCGAGATCGGCTGGCGGCTGCGCCACAAACCCGCCCCACCCACCGGCCTGGCCTGGCGCATCATCGGGACCGGCCACAGGGATCCGCGCTGGATGCCGTACTTGCAGCCATTCGGCGCCGACGACGCCTTGGCCCGGATCGAGGGCATTTCCGCCTGACATCGATCCGGGCTTTCGCATATCCGCTGTCGGTGACGGCCCCACGTCCAGGCGTGGGGCCCCTTCAGGCCCGCGCTCCCTCCGCCCGCGCCCCCCGTACGAGGTACAGCGCCCCTCCCACCACGAAGGCCGCCAAGGCGGCGGCCCAGGCGCCCGTCTCCCCGCCCGGCCGCACCGGCCAGGCCCACACCGCCGTGCCGACGACACCCCGCCCACCGGCCGCCCCCAGGTACACCGCGCTGACGTAGCCGAAGGCCGGCAGCCAGCTCAGCCGGGCGCCGAGCAGGGCGGCCGCGGCCGCGGTGAGGCCCGTGGAGCCGAGCGTGTTGCGGATCATCGCGGGCGGCCCGAACACGGACGCGTGCCCGAGCACCGCCACCGACAGGAGGGCCGCGGCAAGCACCGTGAGGGTCAGGAGATGTGCCAGACGCCGCCACCACCAGGGCTGTACGGCCGTACGGTCCAGCTCGTCGGACGCGGTGTACAGGCTCGACCCGATCACCGCGGCGGCGAACAGCGGGGCCAGCGCCACGACCGGCACCCGCCGCTCCGGATCCACGTAGGCGTCCAGCCCGTGCGCCGCCCACACGGCCAGCCCGGCGGTGGCGAAGAGCACGACGAGGGCGCGCGGGACGGTGCGCGAGCGGGCGTAGAGAAGCAGTCCGGCGGCGCGCGAGCGCTCGTGGTGCACGGAGAGGTCGCTCACAGCGCCGGCACCCCACTCGGCGTACACTCGTCCGCCGTCGCGAAGTACTCCGACAGCCAGGCGCGGCGTTCCTGCTCGCCCATCGCCTTCAGACGGGCGCGGGCCGCGAGCCGGGCCTCGTACTCGACGCGATCGGCCTCGCTTCTCCTGGCGAGGTCCTCGTCGAAGTATTTCTCCCTCGGTCGGGGCGCCAGATAGTGCCCGACGGCGTCGTCGATCCGCCACAGCCGCACGTCCACCTCGTCGCACTCGACCCGGCCGTACAGCGCCGTCCCGGCCTCCCATGCATATTGCTTCGGATCGGTGAGCCGGCCCCGTACGACGGCCCAGCCGATCGGCGCGAGCATCGGCGTCACCGCCTCGTCCCGCGCCGGCCGGCCCGGCCGGTCCTCGAACCGCACCGGGAGGTTCTGTACGCCCTCCAGACGACCGGTGAGCCCGGACAGGGCGTCGCTGACCTGTGGCAGGAGCCCTGCGTAGCGGGCGTTCACGCAGATCTGCGGAGTGGTGGAGGTGTCGCACACCTGACGGCGGGCGATCGAGTTGGTGTGCCACAGGCCGTCCCCGGTCTGCACCAGCAGCACGCCTGCGGCGGTCGCGGCGGCCAGCGGCAGCAGGGCGACGGAGCGATGACGGGCCGCGTACGCGAGGACCGCGGCGACCGCCAGACCGCCCGTCCACACCATCATCGCCACCGGCTGCCACCACACGGGGACCGTGGTGGTCACGCCGTCGACGACGGGCGACAGAGGGGCGAGAGCGCCGCGGCCGTCGTACGACAGGACACCGAGGAGGACGTACGCGCCCACCGCCAGCAGCGGTGCCGTCAGCCGCCAGGCCACCAGCAGCCCCACGACCTGGCCGGCCACGGTGGCAGCCGCCAGCACGACCGCGTCCGTGAGCGGCACGACCAGGTACGGCGTGTCGCCCGTGGCGCAGTACCACGTGGCGAGCAGTGCGAGAACGACCGCTACCGCGTACCCGGCGACCACCCACAGCACCAGTGGCAGCGCCGACGCCAGCAGCCGGGCGAACGGCCTGCGCGCGGCCGTCGCCATCAGCTCTTCGGTACGGCGTCGGCGCTCGCGTCCGCCCTGCCAGCAGCCCGCGGCCAGGGCCATCGGGACACCCAGCAGCCCCGCCGCCGTGTGCAGCTGTTCGCGGGTCTCGGCCCAGCCGCCCTGCCACTGCGTCGAGTTGACGGCCGACGTGACCGTGAGCGTCAGCAGGACGGCGGCCCCCGCCCAGGGACCGAAGCCGCGGACGACCTCGGCGCGCAAGGGGTGCGGCGGGCTCTGCGGTTTTCTCTGAGGTTCTCTCTCAGGTTTTCTCTCGGCCACGAGGGTCATCGCGCCGTCCCTTCCAGCGTCGGGGCCGGAGCCGTGGACGCGCGGTGGGCGCGCAGGGCCGCCGTGTAGCCCCGCTCGATCGGGTTGTCGCCGGCGCCGTCCGCCGACTCGCCGAGCGCGGCCAGCGACTCGGGGGTGCCGCGGTAGGCGACCCGGCCCGTCTCCACGAGGGTGACCCCCGTGCAGGCCGCCGCCACGTCCTCCACCAGGTGGGTGGAGACGATGACGGTGGACGAGGCGCCCAGCTCGCGCAGCAGCTCGCGGAACTCCACGCGCTGCTCCGGGTCGAGACCGGCGGTCGGCTCGTCGAGCAGCAGCACGTCGGGGTCGTTGACGATGGCCTGCGCGATGCCGACACGGCGGACCATGCCGCCGGACAGCGTCCTGACCTTCGCGTCGACGCGGTCGGCGAGACCGACCCGGGCGACGGCCCGTTCGACGGCGGCCGGGGTCGCGGCGGCGGGCATCTCCTTCAGCCAGGCCACGTACGCCACGAACTCCCGCACGGTGAAGCCCGGGTAGTAGCCGAACTCCTGCGGCAGATAGCCCAGCCGCCGCCGCACCGCGGCCCGCCGCCGGTGGTCGCGGACGTCGTCCCCGAGCAGTTCCACCCGGCCGCCGGCCGGTGCCGCGACGGTGGCGAGGACCCGGATCAGCGAGGTCTTGCCCGCCCCGTTCGGGCCGAGGAGCCCGTGCACACCGGGGCCGAAGTCGAGGTCCACCGAGTCGAGGGCGACGGTCCTGCGGTGCCGGACGTGCAGCCCGGTCACTCGTATCGTGCTCAACGGTTCTCCAGACGTGGAGGCGAGGAGTGCGGGGCCGTGTTCACGGCCTCTCCAGGCGGTCGTGGGCGGGACGGCGGGCGGCCAGCAGTACGGCGCACAGGACGGCAGCCGCCGCCCAGCCGCCCTGCGCCGGGGCGCCGTCGAGGCAGTACGCGAGCTGCTCGGACAGGCGGGCCGTCAGCCGGCCGCCGGGCGCGACGAGCGCCGGGGCGAGGACGACGGACAGCCAGCCGCCACCGGTCACGGCCGCCGCCGCCCGCCAGCCGAGGTAACCGGCCAGGGTCAGCGAGGCCAGCGTCAGTGCGAGACCCGGCAGCAGCCAGGCGGCCGCGCCCGGGGCACCCGAGGACGGCACCAGTACTCCGGCGAGGGTCAGCAGCGGCAGACTCACCGCCAGCACGGCGGCCGTCCGCGTCAGCACCAGCCGCAGCCCCGCGGACGGCGTGGACGCGGCGATCTCGTGCAGCGGATCGGCGTGCGACCCGTAGGACAGGGCGACCCCGACCACCGGCACGACAGGCGCGATCGCCAGCAGCAGGGGCCGGGCGCCCGCGAAGTCGGCCCCGTACGCGAGAGCGACGGCCCCGAACGCCACGAGCAGCACGGCCGGCAGCCAGGCACCCCGCACGGCGGGACCCGCGGCCCACAGGACGCGGGTGAGGTGCGAGCCGATGGGGAGGCCGAGGTGCCGGGGAGGCCGGGCGCGGGCGCTGGCGGAGGGGCGGGAGGGCGCCGGTGTCGCGCGCGCCGGAACCGCC
>NZ_JBXEJE010000024.1:0-170402 GCF_056820935.1 Streptomyces sp. Q2
CGGCCTCCTTGACGGCGGCGAGCGCGTCGATCAGGTGCGGATAGGCGGAGATCCGGGTGCCGGTGATGGGGAAGTTCTCCGTGGCGCGCAGCGTGTGAACACCCCAGTAGGCGTCTACGGGAACGTCCCGGTGGCCAAGCAGATCGTGTTCACTGCGGGTGACGGCGGTCATTCCGGAGCGGGCCTTCCTCGATGCGGTCCAGGCGTGGACGTGAGTGGGTGCGGCAACGGGCCGCGAGACCGGAAAACCGCGGGGACGTCCCAGGACCCTTGCTGGGGAAGTCCCCGCGGTTTCGACGCCGTCGGCATCGGCATCGCCATCGGCTCAGAGCAGCTTGTCCTTGGCCTTGTAGTAGGCGCCGCCGAACGGCAGGAACCAGGGGGTGCCGTTGTAGAAGGGAACGGGCACCTTCGGGAAGCCGAGGCCGCGCAAGGGGTTGGCCTCCGGCTTGCCGTCCATCATCTCGGCGATGGCGCGGCCCATGTAGGTGGCCATCTGGACGCCGTGACCGCAGTAACCCATGGAGTAGTACAGGCCGTTGACGTCGCCCGCGTGCGGGATACGGTCCCAGGAGAAGCCGACCATGCCGCCCCAGACGTAGTCGATCCGCGTCCCGGCCAGCTGCGGGAAGATCTCAGTCATCTCCCGCTTGAGGATGTCGCCGCTCTTGATGTCAGAGGCCGGATTGGAGGGGGCGAAGCGGGCCCGGCCGCCGAAGGCGAGGCGGTTGTCGGGGGTGAGGCGGACGTAGTGGCCGACGTTCTTGTGGGCGACCAGCAGGCGGCCGTTGGGGATGAGCTCCTTGGCGCGCTGCTCCCCCAGCGGCTCGGTGACGATGATGAAGCTGCCGACGTTGATCAGCCGCTTGCGGAACCACGGCATCGACTTGTCGGTGTAGGCGTCCGTCGCCGCCATGACCTGCTTGGCACGGATGGTGCCGTTCATGGTCTCCACCAGAAAGCCGCCGCCGGGGAGGCGGGTGAGGCCGGTGGCGGCGTTGCGCTCGTGGATCTCGGCGCCGGCACGCTCGGCGGCGTCTGCCAGGCCGCCGACGAACTTGCCCACGTGCAGGCCCGCGCTGAGCGGGTCGAGCAGGGCGCCGTGGTAGTAGTCCGTGCCGAGCTCAGCCCGCAGTTCGCTCTTGCTCAGGACGATCGTCTCGTGGCCGAAGTTGTCGGCCAGATCGCGCTGCTTGGCCCGCAGGCCATCGAAGTGCCCGGGCTTGCAGACCGCGCCGAGGCGCCCGGAGCGGTTGAAGTCGCAGTCGATGTTCTCGGTGCGGGTGAGCTCCTCGACGACGTCGACCGCCTCGCGGAAGGAGTCGTACAGCTCACGGGCCCGCTCCTGCCCGAAACGCTTGCGCGCCTCGGCGGGGCTGATGGTGATGCCCTGGGTGCACATGCTGCCGTTGCGCCCGGAGGCGCCCGAGCCCACCTTGTCCTTCTCGACCAGGACGACCCGGGCGCCCTTACGGGCGGCGTGGTAGGCGGTGGACAGGCCGGTGAGACCGCCGCCGATCACCACCACGTCCGCCGCGTCGGGCAGGTCCTTTCCGGAACGGTCGGGGAAGGCGGGGGCTGTGTCCAGCCAGTAGGGGATCTGCTTCATGGCATGCGTCCTCTGTGTTCTCGGTCTGTTACCGGTTGCGCCGTCGGTCAGCAGCCGAGCAGCTTCGGCAGGCCCGACAGGTCGGGCAGCTCGTCGTAGGGCTGGTAGTCGGCGCTGCCGGGGCGGCCGTAGCGGTTGATCCACACCCGGCGCTTCAGGCCGAGGTCGCGCGTCGGGATGTGGTCGTACTCCCAGCCCTGGGCGGTGTGGATGACCTGGGACGGCTTGACGCCCATGGTCGTGAAGGCGTGTTCGAAGGTCTGGCGGTCCGGCTTGTAGGCGCCGGCCTGCTGGGCGGTGATGACGTAGTCGAACTCGACGCCGATGTTCTCCACGTTACGCGCGATCAGGTTGTCGTCCGTGTTGGAGATGATCGCGATCTCGTACTTGGTCTTCAGGGCGCGCAGCGCGTCCGGGACTTCGGGGAAGGGGCCGAAGGTGGGCACGGCCTCGACGAGTGCGTCACCGTCGGACTCGCGGTACTCCAGGCCGTGCAGGCGCATGGCGTTGCGCAGGCTGGAGTGCAGGATCTCGTGGTACGGGCGGTAGGCCTCCAGGACGGCCTGGAAGCGCATGACGCGGAAGTCGTCGAGGAACTCGTCGACGTCCAGGTTGTCCAGGTCCAGCCGGTCTTCGAGGACCTTCAGGGTCGTGGGGCCGAGCTCGAAGTTGATCAGGGTCGCATAGGCGTCGAAGGTGACGATCTCTCGCATGGTGTTCAGCCTCAATTCGGATGACGAAGGGGATTCGGTGGCTTCAGACGACACGTTCGCCGGGGGTGACGATCGCGTCGAGTGCGGCCAGGTCGGCCGGGTCGGGGATCCAGTCGGCCGCCGCCGCGTTGGCGGTGACCTGTTCGGGGGTCATGGCGCCGCAGATGACCGAGCCGACGGCGGGGAGCGCGGCGAGTGCGCCCACGGCGACCTGGAGGAGGGTGAGTCCTCGTTCGGCGCCGTACGCGGTGAGCGCCTCGGCCCTGTCGAGGGCCGCGTCGGTGAGCCAGCCCTGCCGCCAGGACAACCGGCTGCCGGCCGGGGGCTGCTCACCGCGCCGGTACTTTCCGCTGAGCAGGCCGTTGGCCAGCGGGTAGTACGGCAGCAGGCCGACGCCGTTGTGCAGGCAGGCCGGGATCAGGTCCTGCTCCACGCCGCGGTCGAGCAGGTGGTAGCGGGCCTGGATCGACACGAAGGCGCCGGTGAGCTGCTCGGCCGGCAGGTTGGAGCAGCCGATGTGGCCGATCTTGCCCTCGTCGACCAGTTCACGGAGCGCGGCGACGGTCTCCTCCAGCGGAGTGACGCCGTCCGGCTCGTGGTACTGGTACAGATCGATCCGTTCGGTGCCCAGGCGGCGCAGCGACGCCTCGACGGCGTACCGGATGTAGGGGCGGGCTCCCCGCCGGCCGTAGAGGTCGGCCTCCTGACCCATCTGCATGCCGAACTTGGTGGCCAGGACGACCTCGTCGCGGTGCCCCTTGAGGGCGGCACCGAGGAGCCGTTCGCCGTCGCCGCGCCCACTGTCGCTCTCGCCGAACCCGCCGTACATGTCGGCGGTATCGAACAGGGTGATGCCCGCGTCGATGGCCGCGTGGACGACCGCCTTCGTGCCGTCCTCGTCCAGACGGGAGCCGAAGTTGTTGCCGCCGACACCGACCACGGAGACGGTCGGGCCGCGCTCGCCCAGCGTGCGATATCTCATGCCCGCCCCCCGAAGCCGATGCAGACGTTCTTGGTCTGCGTGTAGCTGTCGAGGGCCGCGAGACCCTTCTCCCGCCCCCAGCCGCTGTGCTTGTAGCCACCGAAGGGGAGTTCCACGCCGGTGCCGACGCCGGTGGCGTTGACGTAGACCTGGCCGGCCCGGATGCCCTCGGCCAGACGCATCGCCTTGTCGATGTCGCGGGTCCAGACGTAGGAAGCCAGGCCGTACGGGCTGTCGTTGGCGATGTCCAGTGCCTCGTCGGCGTCGTCGAACTCGATGACGGTGACGACGGGGCCGAAGATCTCCTCGCGGGCGCAACGGGCGTCGTTGGTCAGGCCGGTCAGGACGGTCGGCTCGATGTAGTAGCCGTCGGCCAGGGCCGGATCGGACGGCGCACCGCCGCCGGCCCGCGCCACCGCGCCCTCCTGCCGGGCCACTTCGAGGTAGCCCAGCACCCGGTCGCGCTGCCGGGCGGCGACCAGCGGACCGATGTCCGGGTCGGTGAGCCCCGGGCCGATGCGCAGCGAGGCGGCGTGGGCGACCAGCTTGTCGAGGAACTTCTCGGCGCCCCGCTGGAGCAGCAGCCGGGTGCCGGCCGAGCAGGTCTGGCCTGCGTTGCCGAAGGCAGAGGCCGCGACGGCTGTCAGCGCCAGGTCGAAGTCGGCGTCGGCGAAGACGACGACCGGGGACTTGCCACCCAGCTCGGTGACGGAGGGCACCACGTTGGCTGCGGCGGCCTGGGCGACCTTGATGCCCGTCGGCACCGAGCCGGTGAAGGTGACCTGGTCGATCCCGGGGTGCCCGGCGAGAGCCGCACCCGTCTCCCCGTCACCGGGGACGACGTTCAGAACGCCCGGCGGCAGACCGCACTCCAGCGCGATCCTGCCGATCTCCAGCGGCGTGAGCGGCGCCTCCGGCGACGGCTTGAGCACCACGGTGCAGCCGGCCGCCAGCGCCGGAGCGGAGCCCCTCGCGGTGTTCTGCAGCGGGTAGTTGAACGGGATGATCTGGCCGGAGACGCCGATCGGCTCGCGCACGGTGTAGTCGATCAGGCCGGGGCCGAGGGGGATCGTCGTGCCGCCGAGCTTGTCGGCGACGCCCGCGTAGAACTCGAAGTACCGGGCGGCGGCCTCGACATCGGCCTTGGCCTGGCGGAGCGGCTTGCCGACGTCCTGGCTCTCCAGGCGGGCCAGCCGTTCGCCCTGGTAGCGGATGGCCTCCGCGATCCGGT
Organism: Streptomyces sp. Q2; assembly: GCF_056820935.1. Classification (NCBI taxonomy): domain Bacteria; kingdom Bacillati; phylum Actinomycetota; class Actinomycetes; order Kitasatosporales; family Streptomycetaceae; genus Streptomyces; species Streptomyces sp. Q2. The sequence continues at coordinate 4,536 of NZ_JBXEJE010000024.1, forward strand.
ACAGGACCCGGCCTCGGTCGGCGGCCCGCATACGGGCCCATTCGGGAGAGGTGAGGGCCGAGCGTGCCGCTGCCACCGCCTGGTCCACGTCCGCCTTGCCGGCCAGCGCCACCGGGGCGATGACCGCACCGTCGGACGGGTCGAGGACCGTGAAGAAGCGTCCGTCGGCGGCGGGCACCTGCTTGCCGTCGATCAGCAGCTCGGTCAACCGCAGTTCGCCGGTCATGGCCGGATCTCTCCCTGCACCTCGCCGAAGATGACGACCTCGTCGCCGGGGCGGACGGTACGGATCCGGCGGACCCAGAGCACGATGCCGTCCTGCGGGGCGAGGACCTCCTCCAGCGTGTTGCCGTAGTGGTCGACGATGTGGGCGATCAGGTCGCCTTCCTTGCAGGTGTCCCCCGGCTCGGCGTGGCCGACGAAGAAGCCGCCGGCGTCGGAGCGGGCGAAAGTGCCGGAGACAGCGGTGTAGGTGTCCCGCAACTCCGCCGCACCGTCGATCATGCCGAGTTGCCGGAGGATGTTGCGGATGGAGTGCATGTGCAGGGCGACGTTCTCCTCGCGGTAGGTGCCGCCGCCGACCTCGATGGTGATGGCGGGCTTGCCCGCCGCGAGGGTGGGATGGCGCACCGTGCCGCCCCACTTGCCGCCCTTCCAGACCAGCTCGTGGCCGGCCGCGAGGGCCATCTCCGTCGCCAGTTCCTCGTAGCCGCCCTGAAGGATGACCAGCGGGGCGATCTCACCGAACGTGCCGCCGGTGTGCAGGTCGACCAGGGCGTCGATGGCGGGGACGACCTGTTCGACGAAGGTGGCGGCCAGGCGCAGCGAGTACGAGCCGTCCGCGTCACCGGGGAAGATGCGGTTGAGGTTGAGGTGGTCCAGGCCGCTGGTGCGGGCCGCCGCCTCGAAGGCCGGAGTGTTCATGCAGGGGATGGCGACGAGCGTGCCGCGCAGGGTGGCCGGGTCGATCTCGGCGACGACGCGGCGGACGGCCTCCTGGCCGTCGTACTCGTCGCCGTGCACGCCGGCGTCCACACACAGGACCGGGCCGTCCTGCGCGCCGTTGAGGACGATCAGTGGGATGCCGAGTTCCACACCGTAGCTGCTGGTGCCGACCGGGATGAGGCCCTGGGCGCGCTCGCCGGGGGCGACGGTCAGTGGACCGATGGAGTACATGTCGTTCCTTTCCGAAACATGGATCAGATGCGGGCGGACGCCTCGGCGAGGGTCTCCGCGAGGATGTCGGCGATACGGTCGAGAAGGGCCCGGTCGCTGATCAGCGGGGGCGCGATCTGGACCAGTGGCGCGGACCGGTTGTAGACGCGGGCGAGGAGGCCGGCCTCGCGCAGCCGGCGCGGGATCAGGTCGACGATCAGGTCGGCGCGGGCGGTGTCGCCGAAGCCGCCGTCCTCGTGGTCGCCGACGAGTTCGCAGGCGTAGAAGAACCCGGCGCCCCGGACGTCACCGACGATCGGCAGGTCCGCTAGGGATGCCATGCGGCCCGCCAAGTGGCCTTGGAGGTCACGGACGTTCTCCAGGATCCGGTCCCGCTCCATGATCTCCAGGTTGCGCAGGGCGATGGCCGCGCTCAGCGGGTGCCCGGCGAAGGTGTAGCCGTGGTTGAGGACCGCGCCGGGCCGGTTGATGACCTCGACGACACCCTGGCTGACCAGAGTTGCCCCCATGGGGGCGTAACCGGCGGTGATGCCCTTGGCGACGGTGACCATGTCCGGGCGGGCGCCGTAGCGGTCCCCGCCGAACCACTCCCCGAGCCGGCCGAATGCCGTGATCACCTCGTCGGCGACGAGCAGGAGGCCGTACCGGTCGGCCAGCGCCCGCAGACCCTGCCAGTAACCCTGGGGCGGGGTGATGCAGCCGCCCCGGTTCTGCACCGGCTCGGCGATGAGCATGGCGACGGTCTCCGGGCCCTCGGCCAGAATCGCGTCCTCCAGCTCGGCGAGCAGACGGGCCGTGTACAGGCCGTCGTCCGCGTATTCCGGTGCGAGACCGAAGCGGTTGGTGTTGGCCACGAACCGGGTGTCGATCGCCGGCGGGCCGTACGGCTCCGTCAGGCCGGGGTCGTCGGTCAGAGACAGGGTGCCGATGGTCAGCCCGTGGTAGGCGCCGCGCCGAGCGATGGCCTTGGTGCGGCCCGGTTCGCCGCGCAGCGCGTGGTAGCGGCGGGCGATCTTCCAGGCGGTCTCGACGGCTTCGGCGCCGCCGCTGGAGAAGAAGGTGTGCTCGATGTCCACGGGGGCGATCCGGGACAGCCGCTCGGCGAGTTCGATCGCCGTCGGGTGCGCGGAGGAGGTCCACAGCGGGCTGTAGCACAGCTCGCGCAGTTGCTTCTCCGCCGCCTCGGCGAACTCGGGGCCGTAGGAGTAGCCGAGCTGGCAGCAGTACAGCCCGGACAGGCCGTCGATGTAGCGCCTGCCGTCGGCGTCGTCGACGTACGGGCCCTCGCCCCGCCGGATGACGAGGAGGTTCTCGCCTTCCGGGCCGAGCGAGCCGTTGGGGGTCATGTTGAGCAGCAGGTGTCTGGCCGCGGTGGCGGACAGTTCACCGGCCGGGGTGCGGGTGCTGGTGGTCATGAGGTCTCACTCCCGGTGGACAGGCCCACCGCGGGCTCCGTCGGCAGCAGACCGTCCTGCTTTCCGCCACCGCCGAGTCGGCGCACGGCGGCGACCAGGACGAGGGCCAGGACGGCGATCGCGATGAGCACCGCGCTGATGGCCGTCACGGACGGGTCGACATCGAACTGAAGGACGTTGAACACCTGCACGGGCAGGGTCGTGGTGTCCACCGAGGACAGGAACTGCGAGATGAAGAACTCGTCGAAGCTGGTGATGAAGGAGAAGACCGCGGCGGCGATCATGCCGGGCATCGCCAGTGGGAGTGTGATGCGCCGGGCGACGGTGAGCCGGTTCGCGCCCATGCTGGCCGCCGCGTCCTCCAGCCGTTCGTCGATGCCCTTCAGTGTGGCCATGAGGATCATCACGGCGATCGGTGAGGCGAGCACGGTGTGGCCGAGGGCGATGGCGATCGGACTGCCGAGCATGGCGGCCGGCTCGAAGAGCAGGAACAGCCCGAGGGCGATGACCACTTGGGGGATCACCAGCGGGGCGAGGACCAGTCCGTACACCGCCGAGCGCAGCGGCAGGTTGCTGCGGACCAGTGCCGTGGCCGCCGTGATGCCCAGGAGGAGCGAGAACACGGTGGTCAGCGAGGCGATCAGGGCGCTCAGCGAGAGCGCGGCCGGCCACTTGCTGCCGTCGGCGAACAGCACCTTGTACCAGCCCAGCGTCCAGGAGTCCGGCGGGAAGGCGCCGAAGGCGTCCTTGCCGAAGGAGGTGACGACGATGAGGACGATGGGCAGGGCGAGGAACAGCAGGATCACCGTGGAGGCGACGGTCAGGAAGATCCGCCCGGCCAGTGTCGAGCGCAGCGCGATCATGAGATACCCCGATTCTTCGCGGCCTCGCTCACGGCCTTGACCAGCCGCAGCAGGAGCAGACCTCCGAAGGTGAGGAGGAGCAGGATGATGCCGAGCGCGGCAGCGCCGTTCCACTGGTTCTGCTTCATCACCTGCTCACTGATGAGCGAGGCGACCATGGTCTGCTTCGGACCACCCATGAGGGCGGGGGTCAGGTAGTAGCCGAGGCAGAGGATGAAGCACAGGATGCCCGCGTTGACCAGGCCGGGAGCGACCATCGGCAGGTAGACCCGGCGGAAGATCGTCAGCCGTCCCGCGCCCATGCTGGCCGCGGCGGCCGGGAGCCGGCGGTCGATGCCGCGCATCACCGCGTACAGCAGCAGCACGGTGTACGGCAGCATCACGGAGGTGGTGCCGATGACCACGCCTATCTCGTTGTAGAGCATCTGGAAGGGAGCGCCGGGGACCTTCAGGTCCGTCAGGGCGTTGTTCACCACGCCGTGTTCACCGAGCAGGATGATCCAGCCGTAGGTGCGCACCAGCGCGCTGATGAAGTGCGGCACGACGACGATGATCATCACCAGGCCGGCCCACAGTGGCTTGAGCCGGGAGACGGCGGCGGCCAGCAGGAACCCGATGACCAGGCTGAGCAGCGAGGTCTCGGCGGAGATCCGCAGGGTGGTGAAGAGGACCTCCAGGTTGGAGCCCCGGAGTGCGTCCGCGTACCAGTGCAGCGTCCATCCCCCCTCCTCCCCCTTGAGGCTGAGGAGCAGGGTGCTGAAGATGGGGTAGACGAACAGCACCAGCAGGTAGATGACGACGGGTGCGGCGTTCAGCAGCCCGAAGCGGGTGCGGCGCTCGGACAGCGCGCGGCGCAGCCGGTGCAGCCGTCCCGTGCGGGCGGCGGTGGTCGCGGGGCCCGGAGCCGGGGGCGCGGGGGCGAGGACGGATCCGGCCATGCTCACCCGCCCCCTTCCACCGCGAAGACGCTGACGTCGTCGGGGTGGGCCGTCAGGCTGACCTGCTCGCCGACGACCGGGGCCTTGCCGGCCGGGAGTTCCAGCCGTACGAGGCCGGTGTCGGCGTCGCCCGCCGGGCGAACGGTGACACGGACGAGCGTGCCGACGTAGGTGACTGTCTCGACGGTCCCGGTACAGAACCCGTCGCCCGGCGTACACAGCCCGAGCCGGCCGGGCTGGACCGCGGCCCGTACCCGTGCTCCCTCCACTCCCGACTGCGGGCGGGCCTTGAGCAGGCCTCCCGTGTCGAGCCGTACGAGGGTCTGTTCAGAGGTCTGCTGGTGGACGGTGCCGGGAAGGAAGTTGGCCGCCCCGAGAAAGTCGGCGACGAACGGGGTGCGCGGGCGCTCGAAGAGTTCACGCGGGGTGTCGAACTGGTCGATCCGCCCATCGCGCATCACCGCGATCCGGTCGGACAGAACGAGCGCCTCCTCCTGGTCGTGCGTCACATAGATGACGGTCAGGCCGAGTTCCTGCTGGATGCGCTTGATCTCGGTCTGGAGCTGGTCGCGCAGCTTCTTGTCGAGGGCGCCGAGGGGCTCGTCCATGAGGATCACCGGCGGCCGGTAGACCAGCGCCCGGCACAGCGCGACACGCTGCTGCTGCCCGCCGGACAGCTCGCGCGGCCGGCGGCGGGCCAAGGCGGAGAGTCCGGCGATCTCCAGGGTCTCGCCGACCCGGCGGCGCAGCTCCGCCTTGGGCACGCCCCGCAGTTGGAGCGGGAAGGCGACGTTCTCCCACACCGTCATGTGCGGGAAGAGCAGGTACTGCTGGAAGACGAAGCCGAGGCCGCGCTTCTGTGGGGCGAGGCGGGTCACGTCACGGCCGCCGACGACGATGCTGCCTGAGTCGGGCTCGCAGAACCCGGCGATCATCATCAGGGTGGTGGTCTTGCCGGAACCGGAGGACCCCAGGAAGGTGACGAACTCGCCGCCCGCGATCTCCATGGAGACCGTGTCGACAGCGGTCACGCCGCTGTACGTCTTGCGCAGTCCCGTGACAGAGAGGGGTTTTCCGGTGCCGGTCCCCGGCGACGGAGAGACCGAAGGGGACGCCGGAGACTGGGACTTCAGGTTCAGCTCAGGCATTGACCCACTCCTGCCAGCGCTTGGACACGGCGGCCTCGTTCTTGATCCACCACTCGACGTCGAGGTCGAAACCGGACTTCAGGTGATCGGGCGAGCTGGCCAGGTTGTCGGCGGCGGCCGGGGAGAGCTTCTTGTAGGCGGCGGGCACCACCGGGGCCATCGGGTAGACCTCGGCGTAGGCGGCCTGGATGTCGGGACGCAGCGCGAAGTCGACGAGTTGGTAGGCGGCGTCGGGGTTCGCCGCGCCCTTGGGGATGCAGAAGCCGTTGCTCTGCCGGCGGGCGCCGTTCCACTGATACGCCATCGGTGAGCCGCCCTTGATCAGGGCGTCGAGACGGCCGTGCCAGACGCTGGTGGCGACGACCTCCTCGCGGCCGAGCAGCAGGCCGGGGAGGGCACCGGTGTCCCAGTACTTGCGGACGGACCCCCGGATGTTGTCGAGGGACTTGAAGGCTCGTTCCACGTCGAGGGGGTACAGCTTGTCCAGGGGCACGCCGTCGGCGAGGAGGGCGAACTCCAACTCGGGCAGGTCGGCGTCCCGGGCCTGGAGAGCGCGACTGCCGGGGAACGCCTTGGTGTCCCAGAAGTCCGCCCAGCTCTCGGGCTTCTTGCCGTCGAAGGCGTCGGTGCGGTAGGCCATGACGCTGGCCCAGTAGTTCTTGCCGACGCCGTGGGTCATCATCAGGGAGTCGGCGATGCCCGTGTTCTTGGTGTTCTTCAGGCGGCCGTAGTCGAGTTCCTCGGTGGCGTCCTCGTCCTTGAAGCGCACGATGTCGGCCATGGAGGTGTCGATCAGGTCGAACTGCGGACGGCCCTGCTTGATCTGGGCGAGCAGCTGGGCGTACGCGATGTTCACCACCTTGATCTGGATGCCGGTCTCCTTGGTGAACGCGTCGTAGACCGCCGCCTGGTTGGCGTCACCGTACGTGCCACCGCTGTTGCGGACGACGAGCGTCTTGGAGCTCTTGCCACCGCTACCGGCGACGGACCGGCTGGTGCCGGTGCCGCAGGCGCTGAGGGCGGACGCGGCGGCGAGGCCCGCCGTGACTCCGCCGACTCCGCGCAGGAAGAGCCGGCGGTCTATCCGGGCGCCACGCGGCAGAGCCGCATATCGATTCGTCATCGTGTGCCTCCTGGGTGGTGCTGGACGTGGGAAGGGGGGCGGCTGGGGTGGGGTTCTACGGGCGGGGATCCGCCTCGTCGGGTGCGACGCCGACGCCGGGGGTCCGGAGGGTTTCAGTTCGCGTGGCCTGGTCGGGGTCCCAGGGGACGGCTATGGCGGCCAGTTCGTCGCCGTGGGCGACGGTGAGGCCGTGCATGCCGTAGAAGATCCGCCCGCCGGCGGGGGCGTGGACGGTGTGCTCCCGGCCGTCGGCCGGGTCGACGATGCGGCCGAGGACATCGCCTTCTGCCACTTCGCCGATGACGTCGCCGTCGAAGGAGAACTCCGGGTACCACAGGCCCGCGGCCTCGGCCGTGACACCGGCGGACCAGACCCATTCGCGGATCGGGGCCGGGGCGGAGCCGTCCTGGTCGAGGACGCCCAGGTGGCGCAGTGCTCCCAGCAGACCGTCGACGCGGCGGAGCGCCGTGGCCTCGTCCCGCTGCCCGAGTTCGCCCACCTCGACGAGTACCGCCGAGATGCCCCGGCGGGCGGCGGCCGCGTGGCTGTTGCCGCCGTCGGACTTCAGCCCGAGGATGACGTCCTCGATGCCGAAGGAGCCTGACAGTTCGGCCGTGGCCTTGTCGAGGTCCGGGTCACCGGTGAGTCGGTAGCCGACGAAGTCCCGCAGGACCTGGTCGATGCCGCCGCAGTGCAGGTCGACGTAGACGTCGGCGCCGTCGACGAGGTGGGTGAAGAGCCAGGCGGCCAGCCGCTCGGTGGGGCCGCCGTCCGGGTCGCCGGGGAAGACGCGGTTGATGTTCACGCCGTCGACCGGGGAGACGTTGAGCCGGCCCTCGTACACGGCGTTGGGGTTGGCGACGGGGCAGATGATCACCTGCCCGTGCACCTCGCGGGGGTCCAGCCTGTCCGCCAGTCGTACGGCGGCGTCGATGGGCGTGAACTCGCCGCCGTGCACGCCCGCCGTGATGACGACTCGGGGTCCGGGGCGGGAACCGTTGACCAGGGTCAGCGGGATGTCCGCGGTGAGGGTGCCGAGGTCGGCCTGGACGGTGCCGCGGGCCTTGGTGCCGGGCTGGGCCTCGAGGGAGCCGACGGTGAGGGTGGCGTCGTTCATGGTCATGCCTCCGTACGGCCGACGGTGGAGATGAAGTCGATGGGCTGGGGCGAGGTGCCGTCCAGCGCCAGGTCGGCGGCGATGTCGCCGAAGGCGGGCGAGAGCTTGAAGCCGTGGCCGGAGAAGCCGGCGAGCAGGATCACGTTCTCGGCGCCGGGCAGGGGGCCGACCAGGGGGCGGCTGCTCTCGGTGTAGCCCTCCATGTAGACGGAGAGCCGGGTGGGGTCCGGGTGCAGGTCCGGCATGTGACGCTCGATCAGCTCGGAGAAGATCTCCAGCTCTTCCGGCTGCACCGTCCTGTCCAGCTGGTTCGGGTCGCCCGCGGGCTGGTGCAGGGCGCGGGAGAGGCCGAGCTTGACGGAGATGCCGTCCGGGGAGGGCAGGCCGTAGCAGTGGGTGGGGGCCGTGCGGATGAACGCCGGGCGCTCCTCCCCGAACCAGGCCTCGGGGGTGGTGGGCACGTACCAGGCGCTGACCAGGCGGCGGACGTCCACCTCCCACGGCAGGTCGGGCAGCAGGTCGTTGACCCAGGGGCCGGGGGTGACGACGGCGGTGTCGAAGCGCTCGCTGCCGGAGTCGGTGCGGATCTCGACGCCGCCCGCGACGGGGACGATCTCGCGGACCGTGCTGTAGCGGTGGATCACCGCGCCCAGCTGCTCGGCGCGGCGGGCGGCGCTCTGGATGGTCAGCTCCGGGCGGATGAAACCGGCGCGGCGGTCGAGCACGGCCGCGTCGCCGTCCTCGATGCGGTACTGGGAGAAACGTTTCGCCAGAAGCTCGGCATCGAGCACCTCGTGGTCGAGGCCGTGCTCCTCGATGGACTGCAGGACGGTGGCCATCTGCTGGTGATCGGTCGGCCCCATCAGCAGGCAGCCGGTCAGCCGGCGCAGCTCACGGCCGGTCTCCTGCTGGAGCTGTTCCCACAGGGCGTCGGCGTGCTGGAGCAGCGGAACGTAGCGGGAGTCCTCGAAGTGCGCGCTGCGGAAGATCCGGGTCTCACCGCCGGCGGCACTGCGGTCGTGGCCGGGGGCGAACCGGTCGTAGCCGACGACCTCGGCGCCGCGGGCCGCCAGCCGCCAGGCGGCCTGGCTGCCCATCGTTCCGACGCCGACGACGGCGACGCGCTTCCTGGCAGCTGACACTGGGCTTTCCTTTCGTATCGCCGAGGCGCATGCTGAGCGCCCGGCGTGAGGCTGGTTGGTTCAAGGTGGTTTGGGCGGGGGCCAGGCCCTTTCCTCGGGTCCTCGGCTCACAGCCGCCGCGTCTCGCGGCGCCGGCCCACTTCTTCGGAATCTCCTCCGTTGGACCGTGCCACATTGTGGAACGCCGTGCTAGAATCTGGCACGAGAATGACAGCGGCTCGGAGGGGAGTCAAGAGGTGTCCAGCAGAAATTCCGCGGATTAACGGGGGGAAACCGGATGGAAATGAAGAGCGTCACCAGATCGCTGCGAGTCCTGGAAGCGGTCGCCCAGCATCAGCCGGTCTCCGTCGGAGAGTTGACGAAACTCTTCGGCCTCCCGAAGTCGACCGTGCAGCGCACCCTGGTCACCCTGGCCGAGGCGGGCTGGCTGCGCGCGAACCGCAAAGACACGACACGCTGGGAGATCGGCGCGCGGGTACTGGCCGTACGACCCGCCGCACTGCAGGGCTCCAGCCTGTTCGCCGCCGCCCGCGAACCCATGATCCGCCTCCGCGACACGGTGAACGAGACCATCCACCTGTCCGTGCCCGACGCACTGCACAGCATGGTCGTCGTCGACCGCGTCGACTGCGACCACCCCGTACGGACCTTCCACAACATCGGCGACACCTCACCACTGCACGCCACCGCCGTGGGGCGGGCGATCCTCGCCCGGCTTCCGAAGCAGGACGTCGAGGAACTCATCGCCCAGGGCCTGGAGCGCTTCAGCGACACGACCCCCGCCGACCCCCACGAGCTGCGCGCCGAACTGGACCGGATCCGCACCGACGGCTACGCGGTCAACCGGAACCAGTACCGGCCGGGCGTCTGCGCCCTCGCCGCACCCGTGCTCGACGAGAACGGGACACCGCTGGCCGCCGTGGCCATCTCGATGCCCGACTCCCGGTACGACGTGACTCGGGAGTCCGAATGGGGTGGCCTCGTCGCCGGCGCGGCAGAGGAAATCAGCGGACGCCTGCTGGGCGGCTGACGGAAGGCGGTGGACCGAGAGGCCCCCCGACCGGCGAGGGCCGGCTTGCACGCGTCGCAGCGTGCAAGCCGGCCCTCGCCGCATGTCAGGGCAGCCGTCACCCCGGGCCCGACGGGGGGGTGTCGGGCCCAGGACGGCCGCCGCGCGCGGCAAGGCGTGACGGGGGCAGGGGCGCTCCCGCCGCTCATCGCCGGGAAGGCCATGGGGCCCCATTCCCCTTCATGCCGTATTGTGGAACGCCATGCTAGAATGCGGCATGAATCGTGCCCGCGGCTCCGGGGAGGGAGTCAAAGGTGAGCGACCAAGCCACACGACTGACGGGGGCCCCGGATGGAAATGAAGAGCGTCACCAGGTCACTGCGCATCCTGGAGGCGGTCGCCAGGCATCAGCCGGTTACCGTCGGAGAGTTGACGAAACTCTTCGGCCTACCGAAGTCGACCGTGCAGCGCACCCTGGTCACCCTGGCCGAGGCGGGCTGGCTCCGGGCCAACCGCAGGGACACCACGCGCTGGGAGATCGGCGCCCGGGTACTGGCCGTACGACCCGCCGCCCTGCAGGGCTCCAGCCTGTTCGCCGCCGCCCGCGAACCCATGATCCGCCTGCGGGACACGGTGAACGAGACCATCCATCTCTCGGTGCCGGACGCGCTGCACAGCATGGTCGTCGTGGACCGCGTCGACTGCGACCATCCCGTACGGACCTTCCACACCATCGGCGACACGTCACCGCTGCACGCCACGGCCACCGGGCACGCGATCCTCGCCCATCTCCCGCGTCCCGAGGTCGACGAGTTCGCGACGGGCACGTTCGAGGGATACGGCGAGGAGACCATCACCGACGCCGGGGAGCTGCGCACGGAGCTCCGGCGGGTCAGGGAGCGTGGCTACGCCGTCAACCACAACCAGTACCTGCAGGGGGTCTGCGCCATCGCGGCGCCCGTCCTGGACGGTGACGGCGTCCCGCTGGCCGCCGTGGCCGTCTCCCTGCCGGACTCACGCTTCGAGCCCGGTCGGCTAGCGGAGCTGGGGCGACTGGTGACCGAGACGGCGGCGGAGATCACCGCGCGCCACCTGCGCTGAGGGCGCCTTCGGCCCGGCCCGCCCGCGGCGAGGCAGGGCCCTCCCCGTGCCCGGCCAGGAGGACAGAGCGGCCGGGCACGGCGTGGCCCGCGCGGTGCGCGAGGAGGCGTATGTCAGGGCAGGACCGCCGTCATCGCACAGGCACCGCGAGGTACTGGTACTCCAGGAACTCGTCGAGCCCTACCCGGCCGCCCTCGCGGCCGAGACCGGACTGCTTGACGCCGCCGAAGGGGGCGGCCGGGTTGGAGACGAGGCCGGTGTTGAGGCCGACCATGCCGACCTCCAGGCGTTCGCTGACCCGCAGGGCGCGGTCCAGGCCCTCGGTGAAGACGTAGCCGACGAGGCCCCAGGGGGTGTCGTTGGCCCGGCGGATCACCTCGTCCTCGTCGTCGAAGGTGAGGATCGCCGCGACCGGGCCGAAGATCTCCGTGTCCATCAGGCGGCTGTCGGAGGCGACGTCCGTGAGCACGGTCGGCGGGTAGAAGCAACCCGGCCCCTCGGGCGTCCGGCCGCCTACGAGCACCCGGGCGCCGCGCTCCACCGCGTCGGCCACCAGTTCCTCGACCTTGGCCCGTCCGACCCTGTCGATCAGCGGTCCGACGTCCACCCCGTCCCGGGTGCCGGGGCCCACGACCAGCGCGCCCATGCGCTCGGCCAGGCGCCGCCCGAACTCCTCCGCCTGGGAGCTGTGGACGAAGAAACGGTTGGCGGCGGTGCAGGCCTCGCCCATGTTGCGCATCTTGGCGACCATCGCAGCGTCGACGGCCTTGTCCAGGTCGGCGTCCTCGAAGACGATGAACGGCGCGTTCCCGCCCAGCTCCATCGAGGTCCGCACGACCGCTTCCGCGCTCTGGGCGAGCAGCAGGCGTCCGACGTTGGTGGAGCCGGTGAAGGAGAGCTTGCGGATCCGCCCGCCGCGCAGGAGCGGTTCGCACACCTCCCCCGCACGGGAGGTGGTGACGACGTTGAGCACGCCGTCCGGCAGCCCGGCCTCCTTGAGGATCGCGGCGAGAGCCAGACTGGACAGAGGGGTCTGCGGGGCAGGCTTGAGGATCATCGTGCAGCCGGCGGCGATCGCCGGTCCGATCTTGCGGGTGCCCATGGCCAGCGGGAAGTTCCACGGGGTGATCAGCAGACAGGGGCCGACCGGGCGGCGGGAGAGCAGCATGCGGTTGCGGCCGTCGGGCAGGACGCCGTGACCGCCCTCGATACGCACGGCCTCCTCGGAGAACCAGCGGAAGAACTCGGCCGCGTACGCCACCTCTCCCCTGGCCTCGGCCAGCGGCTTGCCCATCTCGGCCGTCATCAGGTGGGCCAGCTCGTCGGTGCGCTCGACGACGATCTCGTACGCCCGGCGCAGGATCTCGCTGCGGACCCGGGGCGCCGTACGGGCCCACTCCTCCTGCGCCTGGACGGCGGCCTCCTCGGCGCGCTGGGCGTCCTTGGCGCCGGCGTCGGCGACGTGCGCGATGATCTCGCCGGTCGCGGGGTCGTCGACGGGCATGGTGGCGCCGTCCACGGCGTCCGCCCAGGTCCCGCCGATGAACAACTGCGTGGGTGTGTCGGTCATGACGTCTCTCCTGGTTGAACGGCTTGATCGGCGGCAGGGTCGAGGAGTTCCGCGAGGTGCAGGGCGCGGATGCCCCGGTCACCTGCGAGGTGGTCGATCTGGGTGGCGCAGCTGAAACCGTCGGCCACCACGACCGTCGGCATGGCCCCGTCGATGGCGTCGAGGCGTGGCTTCAGAGCCAGGTCGGCGACGGCCATCGAGGTGTCGTAGTGCTGGGCCTCGAAGCCGAAGTTCCCGGCGAGTCCACAGCAGCCCTCGGCCTCGTCGACCTTCCGTACGCCGAGGCGGGCGAGCAGGTCGCGGGGGCGGCTGCCCTTGAAGGTGGCGTACTCGTGGCAGTGGGTCTGCAGGACGACGTCGGCCGGCAGCTCGGGGGGCGTCCAGTCGGGGGCGGCCAGGTCGGTCAGGGCGCCGGTGAAGGTGTGGACGCGGGCCGCGACGCGCTGGGCGGCGTCGGTGCCGAGGAGCTCGGGGACGTCGCGTTTGAGTGCGGCGGCGCAGCTGGGTTCGGCCACGATGATGGGCCGCTCGTCGCCGTTGTCGAGGTGGGCGACCGTACGGGCCATGATGCGGCGGGCGGTGGACAGCTGGCCGGTGCTGACCCAGGTCAGGCCGCAGCACAGGCCGTCCTCCGCCGTGCAGGGGATGCCCGCGTCGGCGAGCACGCGGCTCGCGGCGCCCGCCACCTCCGGACGAAACGCACGCGTGAAGCTGTCGATGAAGAGCACAGCCCTCGCTGATTCGCCGGCCTTCGCACCGCGCAGGACCCCGCGCAGTGCGCGCCGGGAGGCGAAGGCCGGGATCCGGCGTTTCGTGGTCACCCCTCCCAGCCGGGCGAGCAGCTTGCCGACCGGTCCGCGCAGCAGCGCGTTGACCGGGCGGGCGGCGAATCCGGCGAGGGCCGAGGTCAGCGGCAGCCAGCCCAGCGAGTAGTGGGAGCGGGGCCGGATCCTGCCCTTGTAGTGCTGGTGCAGGAACTCCGCCTTGTACGTGGCCATGTCGACGCCGACCGGGCAGTCACTGGAGCACGCCTTGCAGGACAGACACAGATCGAGGGCGTCCTTGACCTCGGTCGAGCGCCAGCCGTCCTGGATCGTCTCGCCGCGCAGCATCTCCTGGAGCATTCGCGCCCGGCCCCGGGTGGAGTCGTTCTCGTCTCCGGTGGCCCGGTAGCTGGGACACATCACCCCGCCCGCCGACGCGTCCGAGCGGCAGCGGCCGACACCCACGCAGCGGCGGGCGGCACCCGCGAAGCCGTCCTCGTCGTGCGGGAAGGAGAAGAGGCTCTCGACGGGCAGCACGTCGGAGGGTGTGTGCAGCGCCAGATCGGCGTCGAGCCGGGCCGGCGCCACGATGACGCCGGGATTCAGCAGCCCTTCGGGGTCGAATACATCCTTGAAGGCGGTGAAGGCCCGGATCATGCGGTGGCTGTACATGACCTCCAGCAGCTCACCGCGCGCCCGCCCGTCGCCGTGCTCGCCGGACAGGGTCCCGCCGTGCGCGACGACCAGGGCGGCCGCCTCGTGCAGGAAGCGGCGGGCGGCAGTGCGGCCCACGTCCGTCGCGAGGTCGAAGTCGATGCGCACATGGACGCACCCCGCGCCGAAGTGCCCGTACATCACGCCGGTGAGTACATGGGAGGCGAGCAGCTTGCGGAAGTCCCGCAAATAGCCGGCGAGGTTCTCGGGCGCGACCGCCGAGTCCTCCCATCCGGGCCAGGACTCCCCACCGTCGACGAGGCGGGCGGCCAGGCCGGCCCCGTCTTCGCGGACTCGCCACAAGGAGCGCCGTTCGGCCGCGCTCTCCACGACCCGCCCGCCGGTCATCCGGCCCTGTGCCTTGAGCTCGTCGAGGAGCTGGGCCGCGCGGGTGTTGACCGTGGCCTCGTCGTCGCCGTCGAGTTCGACGTACAGCCAGGCCCGCCCTTCGGGCAGTCCGGTCACGGAGTCCGGGCCGCGGCGGGCACGCATGGTGGCGACGATCGCCTCGTCCATGCCCTCCACGGCGGTGGGATTCCAGCGCAGGATCTCCGGCACGTCCTCGGCCGCGTCGACGACATCGTCGTAGCCGAGAGTGAGGAGCGTGGAAGCCTGTGCGGTCGCCACCAAGCGGACCGTCGCGGCGGTGACGACCGCACAGGAGCCCTCGGTGCCGACCAGGGCGCGGGCCATGTCGAAGCCGTGCTCGGGCAGCAGGTGGTGCAGTTGGTAGCCGGAGACCTGACGGGGAACGCGGCCCAGCTCGGTACGGATCGGCGCCAGGTTGTCCGCGATCAGACGGCGTACGTCCGCCTCGAGACGGGCGACGAGTCCGGCGTCCTGCGGGTCCGCCGCGTGCAGTCCGGTGCGCCCGGCGACGGCGCGCACGCCGTCGGCCGTCACGATCTCCAGCGCCTCGATGTGCGAGCTGGTACGCCCGTGCCGCACGGACCGGTTGCCGCACGCGTCGTTGCCGATCATGCCGCCGAGCGTGCAGCGGCTGTGCGAGGACGGGTCGGGGCCGAAGGAGAGCCCGTGCGGGGCGGTCGCGCTCTGCAGCGTGTCGAGGACGACCCCGGCTTCGACACGCGCGGTCCCGCCGGCCGGGTCGATGTCCAGGATCCGGTTCATGTACCGGGAGAAGTCCAGGACAACGCCCGGCCCGACCGCGTTGCCGGCCATGCTGGTGCCGCCGCCGCGCGCGGTGACCGGGATGCCCGTCTCCTTGCAGGCCCGCAGCACCGCGACCACGTCGTCGGCGCTGCGGGGGAAGACCACAGCCCGTGGGGGGACCCGGTAGTTGGAGGCGTCGTAGGCGTAGGGACCGGTGGAGCCCGGTCCGGTCTCCACCCGCAGGCCGGGAGCGGTCTCGGTGAGCCGCGCGACCAGTGGTTCCAGCGATTCCAGGGCCGTGGTGGTGTCCGTCATCGCCCTGCCGCTCCCGATGTGCCGGCCTCGACCGCGGTTTCCCACGCCTGAAGGCCCTCGTCCACCGCCGTCTCGTCGATGACCAGCGCCGGGATCATCCGTACGACCTGGTTCCAGGCGCCGCACAGCAGCAGGAGCAGGCCCTCGTCGATCGCGGCGCGCTGCACGCGGGCGGCGGTGTCGGGGTCGGGGCTGCCGTCCTCGGTGACGAACTCGGTGGCCAGCATCAGCCCCAGGCCGCGAACGTCACCGATGCCCGGCGTGCGGTCGGCCACCGCCTCAAGGCCGTGACGCAGCCGCTTGCCCATCGCGTCGGCGTTCTCGACGAGCTTCTCGTCGCGTACGACGTCGAGGGTGGCGACGGCCGCCGCGCAGGCCACGGCGTTCGCGCCGTACGTGCCGCCCTGCGAGCCCGGCCACGCCTTGGCCATCAGCTCCTCGGAAGCCGCGATGCCCGACAGCGGGAAGCCGCTGGCGAGGCCCTTGGCGGTGACGAGGATGTCCGGGGTGACACCGAAGTGGTCGTGGCCCCAGAAACGGCCGGTGCGGCCGACGCCGGTCTGCACCTCGTCGAGGATGAGGAGGAAGCCGTGCCGGTCGGCCCGCTCCCGCAGACCTTCCATGAACGCACGGGTGGCGGGGACGTAGCCGCCCTCACCGAGCACCGGCTCGACGATGATCGCGGCCGTGTCGGCGGGCGAGGAGATCGTCTGGAGCGTGTAGTCGAGCTCCTTCAGGGCGAAGCGGGTCGCGGTCTCCTCGTCCCAGCCGTAGCGGTAGGCCGAGGGGAAGGGGGTGACGACCACGCCGCTCATCAGCGGGGAGAACCCGGACCGGAAGCGGGTGCCGGACGTCGTCATGGAGGCGGCGGCCACCGTACGGCCGTGGAAGCCGCCGTGGCAGACGATGACGTTGGGGCGGCCGGTGGCCTGACGGGCCAGCCGCAGCGCGGACTCGACGGCCTCACTGCCGGAGTTGGTGAAGAACAGGCTGTCCAGCCCGGCCGGCAGCACTTCGCCCAGCTTCTCGACGAGCTGCCGCAGCGGCCGGTGCATGACGGTCGTGTACTGGCCGTGCACCAGCGTGCCCACCTGCTCCTGCGCCGCCGCCACGACCTTCGGGTGGCAGTGCCCGGTGCTGGTGACGCCGATACCGGCGGTGAAGTCGAGGTAGCGGCGGCCGTCCTCGCCGTAGAGGTGGACGCCCTCGCCCCGGACCGCCACCACGGGCGTGGCCTGGCGAAGGTGCGGCGACAGTGCGGTCATGTTCGTCTCCCGGCCTCGATGTTCGGACTGCTGCGGTATCCCGAGCATCTCCGCGGACCAGGGGTGCGCCAACGTGCGATCTGTCCGGCGGGGCCGCGACATCCGGACGTTATGTCAACCACCCCGGGCGTCTCGCTCGCACGGAAGCTCCGGACCGACCACCGAACAGCTCTTGCGCAGGTCAGTGCCGCTTGTCACAGTGTCCGGGCACGTAGGGAGGCACCATGAGCGAGAACGCCGGAACGTCCCCGCCGCCGGTCACCGAGGGCCTGGACACCCATACGACAGGCCGCCCGGTCACCGTGGCCGACGTCCTGGCCCTCCCCGTGCTGGCAACGGGGCAGCCTCAGGTCGTCACAGGCGCGGCCCATCTCGACCGGCTGGTCCGCTGGGTCCACATCACCGAACTGACGGACCCCGCCTCCTTCCTCAAGGGCGGCGAACTCGTCCTGACCACCGGCATGCCCCTGCCGGACGACGCCGCGGGCGTGCGCCGCTATGTGGACGAGCTCGCCGACATCGGAGCCGCGGCCCTGGTCATCGAGCTCGTACGGCGCTACCACCGCCCACCCGAGCCGCTCGTCCAAGCGTGTCGAACTCGCGGCCTCCCCCTGATCACCCTGGCCAGGGACGTCAACTTCCTGGAGGTCACCCAGGTCGTCCACGCCCTCATCCTCGGCAACCAAGCCGACGCCATGCGCCGGACCCAGCGCATCCATGAAGCGTTCACCGCCCTGACCCTGCGCGGCGCCGGTCCCGAGGATGTCGTGCGTTCGGCGGCGGAGATGAGCGGCCGCACGGTCGTCCTGGAGAACCTGGTGCACCAGGCATTGATCTGCGAGCCCTCCGGCACGACGGTGCAAGACGTGCTCACCGACTGGGAGCGTCGCTCCAGGGTGACCCCGTCGGGTGACCACTCCGAGGCACTCGGACCCGAGGCTTGGCTCGTGGTCCCCGTCGCATACCAGGGGGAACGCTGGGGCCGGGTCGTGATGCTCTCGGCGCCGCCCGGCGTGGGCTTCGGCCCCGAGGACGTCACGGTGCTGGAGAGAACGGCGATGGCTCTGACCATCGCGCGCCTCACCCATCCCACGACCTGGGAACGCACCGCCCACCGAAGCGCCCTGCGCGACCTCGCCGAACAGCGCCACCACTCCCCCGAGGACGCCCGGGCCCGGTTCACCGCGCTCGGCCTGCCCGCCGAGGACAGCCGCTTCCTCGCCGTCCTGGTGGCCGGCCGCACAGAAGAAGGCGCCGAGGCGGAGGGCTGGTTGTCCCACGAACTGCGAATTGCAGGGGTTACGGCACTCGTCGGCGAACTGGCTTCCGCCCGCCTCGGCGCCCTCTTGGTCCTGCGCCCTTCCCAGCCCTGGCGGCCCACCGTCGAGCGGCTGGCCCGCAGCCTCCTGGATCAATCCCCAGATGCCGTCGTCAGCGTCGGTTCGGAGGTCACGGATATCGCCGACACCGCTCGCTCCTTCCGTGAGGCAGCACGCGCGGCTGAGGCGGCCGTGCCCGGTGAACACCTCCCCGAGGGCAGATCATTCCACGAGCTCTCCGACATCGGCCTGCGTCAACTCCTGTACGCGCTCCGCGAAGACACCCGCGTCCAGGACTACGTGGAACGACAACTTGGCCGCCTCATCGACCACGACACCCGGCATTTCACCAACCTGCTGACAACCCTGCGCCATTACCTGGACGCAGCCGGCAACAAGACCACCGCCGCCCGCCGCGGCAATCTGTCTCGGGAGACCATCTACCAACGCCTGCGCACCATCGAGCGCCTGCTCGACTGTGACCTCGAATCCGGAGAACGACGAACAGAACTCCACGTCGCTCTCACGGCGCTTGACGTCCTGCGCACCCACTGAGGAGCTCTGCCGACCTGCACATCAACCCGCCTTGTCTGCCATCAGGCCAAGCGTTGGCAATTGGAACCAAGATCAATCTGTGCTCGCTTTCGAGAGTGCGGAATGTGGCGCTCTGTCGGCATTGCCATCGTTCGATGGCGTGACGTTGGGACATCGTCGCCGGTCAGGCGTTCGGGGTTCGCTTGAGTTGTGGCATGAGCATGCACAACAGTCTTGCGTGTGGGGGTAGTCGTCAGCCCAAGGCAGTCACTGACAGGTGGTCCCGGGATGCCCATACGACCAGAGGATCACTATCCCCCTCACCATCACCATCACCATCACCATCACCATCACCAGCGGGATGCTGTGTGATGCGTGGGGTTGCTCGTCCGGTTCCCCAGTGCCGACCGGCCCGAAGAACCGGCCGTCGGCGGTGAGGCGCTCGGCGCGGACCCGGTCGAGGATTCAGGCGAGGGAAATGACGACCGACTTGGTCCTCGTGTACGCCTGCAGCGCCTCCGGCCCGGATTCGCGTCCGTAGCCGGACTGCTTGACGCCGCCGAAGGGCATGGCGGGATCGAGCATGGCCCAGTCGTTGACCCAGACGATGCCGGCGTCCAGTCGCGCGGCGACCCGATGGGCGCGCGCCAGGTCGGAGGTCTGCAGACCGGCGGCGAGTCCGTACGGCGTGCTGTTCGCCAGCGCGATCGCCTCTTCCTCGGTGTCGAAGGGCTGAACCGTCAGCACCGGGCCGAAGATCTCCTCCTGGACGATGCGGGCGTCGTTGTCCAGGCCGGCGATGACGGTGGGCTTGTAGTAGTAACCGCCGTTGAGTTCCATGCGCTCACCGCCGACGACGATGCGGCCGCCGTCCTCGACGGCCGCTTTCACGAAGCGCTCGACGTTCTCCACGTGCCGCTCGCCGGCCATCGGCCCGACGACGGTGGCCGGGTCGAAGGGGTCGCCGACGGGGACGGCCGGAACCGCGTCGGCGAGGATGCCCAGCGTGGTGTCGTACAGGGACCGGTGGACCAGCAGCCGGGGTCCGCCCATGCAGAACTGTCCGGTGTTGAAGACGAAGGCCTTGATGATCGCGCCGATCGCCTTCCCGACGTCGGCGTCCTCGAAGACGATGTGCGGCGCGTTGCCACCCAACTCCATGGTGACCGGCTTGAGTTGCTCGCCGGCCGTGCTCGCCGCCAGGCGGCCGACCCTCGTCGACCCGGTGAAGGCGATCTTGTCGACGCCTGGGTGACGCACCAGTGCCTCTCCCAGGACGGGGCCGCTTCCGGTGACGACGTTCACCACTCCCGCGGGAACGCCGGCGTCGGCGAGGATCTCCGCCATCAGCAGCGCGCTGAGGGGGGTCTCGTCGGCCGGTTTGTGGACGATGGTGTTGCCCGCCGCCAGGGCGGGGGCGAACTTCGACGTGCTCAGGATCAACGGGAAGTTGAACGGGGTGATCGCTCCCACCACGCCGATGGGCTCCCTGCGGGTGTAGGCGTGGGCGGGTATGGGGAGCTGCCGCGTGGCCCCGTCGAGACTCCGCGCCAGCGCCGAGTAGTACTCGTACGTCTCGGCCACGGTCTCCACGTCCACCCCCCGGCTGAGCGAGATGGGCTTGCCGACGTCGAGGCCCTCCACGGCGGCGATCTCGTCCGCCCGTTCGCGCACCAGGTCGGCCACCCGATGCAGCACGCGGGCGCGCTCGCGGGCCGGTGTCCGGGGCCAGGGCCCCGTGTCGAAGGCCTCGCGGGCGGCGGCCACCGCGGCGGCGGCATCCGCCCCGTCGGCCTCCGCGACCGTGGTGACGACTCTGCCGGTGGACGGGTCGACGACGTCGCGCCGCTCCTTGGACTCCGCGTCCCGCCACTCTCCGCCGATGAACAGCCTGCCCGGTTCGATGTGCGGTCGCTGCACGCTCATGCCCGCTCGCCCTCCCGGTGCGGCGCGAAGCCGTCACCGTACTCACGCCGGTCGCGCCATTGCGGCCGGCAGGTTTTCGGATGATGGCCCAGCGGTGACGGCCTGGACAGAGAGCCGGGAGGCGAGTGCCGAAAGTAAGGACGGATGACGTATCCAGGGCGCGACGTTCGGCCTTGCCAGGTCGGCCTGTTGCCGAGTGGCCCGCCTCGACGGTCCGCGCTCGTGCTGCCCCGGCGGCTTTCGTCCGATGGACCGAGGAGAGTCAGGACATTCGTCGCTGGACCCAAATACTTGAACTATCAAGAATTAACCCAGGCGCCCAGCCGAACCGGCGGCCCGTCTTGGTTTCACAGGAAGGACGATCGATGACAAGTTCTCTCGCACGCAGGCAGGTTCTCGGCGCGGGCCTCGCTCTGGGGGCGACGGCCCTGATCAGTGGTACGGCACAGGCTGCCCCGGGCACCGCCAGATCTTGGCCCGGAGAATTCTCGCTGCCCAACGGCTGGGGGCCGGAGGGAGTCGCGATCGGTTCCGCGCCGTACGCGTACTTCGGATCGATCGCCACCGGCGGCGTGTACCGAGTGAACCTCACGAATGGCAAGGGCAAGGTGGTCCACCGCGGCCTGGGACGCATGACGGTCGGGCTGAAGGCTGACTCCTGGGGGCGGCTGTTCCTGGCGGGCGGCAGCAGTGGTGAACTGCGGGTCGTCGACGCCCACAGTGGTGCGCTGCTCGCCAACCACGTCGTCGCCGGAGAGAACAGTTTCGTCAACGACGTCCTGCTCACCCGCGACGCCGCCTGGTTCACCGAGTCGTTCAGCGCACAGCTCTTCAAGCTGCCGCTGGGCGGGAAGGGCCGCATCGGCGCCCCGGAGAGCCTCGCACTGAGCGGTGACTGGGTGCAGTCCGGTTTCACGTCCAACGGCATCTCGCTCACCCCCGACGGCAGCGCCCTGCTCGTCACCAACGCGGCCGCGGACGGCGGCTCACTGATGCGCGTCAACCCCCGCACCGGCGTAGCCCGCAAGGTCGACCTGGGTGACACCACACTGCCCAGCGGCGACGGGCTCGTACTCGTCGGCCGCACCCTCTACGTCGTCCAGCCCAACCCCAACCAGGTGGACGTGATCCGGCTCAACCGGTCGGGTACGCGGGGCACCGCGGTCGGGGTGATCAGGGATGACCGCTTCGACCTGCCCACTACGGCCGCCGCCTACCAGGGGCGGCTGTACCTTCCCAACTCCCGCTTCACCACCCCGGACCGGGATGAGAACACCCCTTACAACGCGGTGTCCGTGCCGCTGGTGTGACGTACGGCCGGAAAAGGGCTGGACCCCGCCCGCTTGAAGCGGGCGGGGTTCAGCCGTACGTGCCGTTTCTATCCGTGCGTCGTGATGGTGTGCGCTTCGGTGAAGGAGAGCAGGCCCTCGGGGCCCATCTCGCGTCCGATGCCGCTCTGGCGGAAGCCGCCGAAGGGAGCCCGGTCGTCGCACGCTACGGCGTTGGCGTGGTTGATCCAGGTGGTACCGGTACGCAGGCGTTCCGCGAAAGCGGCCGCGCGGGCGGGATCGCCGCTCCAGACCGAGGAGCACAGCCCCGACCAGTCGTTGTTGACCTGGTGCAGTACGGAGTCGACGTCGTCGAAGGGGAGGATCGGCAGGGCGGGGCCGAACTGTTCCTCGGTGACGATCCTCAGGCCCAGGGCCGGGTCGAGGACGAGCGTGGGGCGCAGGAAGTGGCCCTTGGAGGTGGCCGCACCGGGGGCCAGGGCACCCAGTTCGCGCACCTCGGCTCCGGCGCCGGCCGCCTCGGCAAGCATGGCGGCCACCTTGTCGCGCTGGGCAGCGCTGTTGAGGGGGCCCATGGTCGAGGCAGGATCGTCTCCGGGCCCCACCCGCTGGGTGTCGAGGGCGGAGGAGAGCGCGTCGACGAGTTCGTCGTAGCGGGAGCGGTGGACGTACACCCGCTTGACCGCCATGCAGACCTGGCCGCTCGTCAGGAACGCTCCCTGGAGCAGTCGCCCGATGTGCTCCTGGTCGAGGACGGCGTCGTCCAGGACGATCGCGGGGTCGTTGCCGCCGAGTTCGAGCGTCACCGAAGCGAGGTTCTGTGCGGCGGCGGCCATGACGTGCTTGCCGGCGGCCGTGCTGCCGGTGAAGACGATCTTCCGGACGCGGGGATCGGTGAGCAGCGGGGCGACCGCGTCGTTACTGCCCGTCACGACGTTCAGCACCCCGGCCGGGAGCCCTGCGGCGAACAGCTCCAGGGTGCGCACCATGGCCAGCGGCACAGTGGGCGGGGGCTTGACCACGGCCGTGTTCCCGGCGAGCAGCGCGTACGGCAGGCTCGCGCCGAGGATGGCGATCGGCCAGTTGAACGGCACGATGACGGTGACCACACCCATGGGGAGGCGGTGGATGTGCGAGGTCAGCGGCGGGCCGTCGAGGCGCCGTACCTGGTCGAGGGAGTCGACCAGGTCGATCGCCGCACGGGTGCGCGCGACGAAGACACCCATCTCCACCTGGCTCTCGAAGGAGATCTTGCCGTTCTCGCGGGTCATCAGGGCCGCCCGCTCGGCCTCGCTTCCGTCGAGCAGGGTGAGCGCCTCACTGATGATCTCCGCTCGCCGGCGGGCGGGCATCGCGGCCCAGGCGGGGAACGCCGCGTCCGCGGCCGCGACCGCCGCGCGGGCTTGCTCGGGGGTCGCCGCGGCTGCGTGGCCGACGACCAGGTCGGGAGCCGCGGGGTTGTGGACGGCGGTCCACTCCTCGGTCTCGACGGTCTTGCCGTCGATGAGCAGTCCGGTCCGGACCGGCGCCGCCCCGGTCCCCGCCGATGCTGAATGGATTCTTTCGGCCATGCGACTCTCCAGGAAAGATCAAGAAGCGCGGAAAGGAAGGACTGCGACGCCTGGCGGACAACCATCCGCATGACGGACAAGTCGGGGTCAGGGTCACTTTGGACGCTTGGCGGTGTCAACCCCTCGGCTGCGGAAGCCTCGCAGACACCGCTGTCCGCATCACGGACACGCGTTAGGCTGACCGGTCAGAGAGCCACCCGCACCGCAGCCGAGGAGTCACGTGCCACGCCAGGGAGCAGGACCGGATTTCATCGAGGCGCTGGCCCGGGGGCTGGAGGTCATCGCCGCATTCCGGCCGGGGCAGCCGCGGATGTCGCTGGCTCAAGTCGCCGGCGCCACCGGGCTCGCCCGGCCGACCGCCCGCAGGATTCTGCTGACTCTGGAGGAACTCGGCTATGTCCGCTCGAGCGAGACAGGGTTCGCGCTGACCCCCAGGGTGCTCGAACTCGGGGTCGCCTACGTACGCTCCATGGGCCTGTGGGATATCGCGCGGCCCCACATGGAGCGGCTGGTGGAGCGGACGAACGAGTCGTGTTCCGTGGCTCAGCTGGATGGATCGGACATCATCTACGTCTCCCGGGTGGCCGTACCGAAGCTGGTGACGTTGTCGGTGCAGATCGGAACGCGGTTCCCGGCACTGCAGACCTCCCTGGGAAAGGTACTGCTGGCGGCACTGCCGGCCGATGAGCTGGAAAAGGTGCTCGACGAACCCTCCCGCTCGGGGCTGACGCCGTGCTGGCATCCCGACCCCGGCGAACGCGACGCGGTCCTGCGCGAGGTGCGGGCTCGTGGGTGGGCGCTGACGGACCAGCAGCTGGCGCCCGGCATTCGGTCGGTCGCGGCCCCGTTGCGTGACGGCTCCGGCCAGGTCATCGCGGCGCTCAACGTCAACTGCCACGCGGCCGAGACATCGGTCGAGCGGCTTGTCGAGGAACATCTGCCGCTGCTGTTGCAGACGGCGGGAGACATCAGCGCGGATTTCGCCCGCGTCGCCGCCGTGCCGCAGACCTGAGCGGCCACTGCCCCCGGTACGGACCTGAGGGCCGTAAGAGAGGGGCCGCGTGCGCGTCATGCCTCCTCAAGGGCTTCCAGATCGAGGGGTGTGGGCCTGAAGTCCTGGAGCCGGTCCGCATAGGCGCCGGAGAACAGTTCTGCGACCGATCCGGCGGTCCAGCCGCCGGGCCGGAACCGCTCCTCGACCTCGCCGGGGTGCGTCCACAGGGCGATCCGGTCGCCTCCCGCGGCGACGGCCTGTCCGGTGACGTGGGCCGACTCCTTCGACGCCAGATACACGATCACCGGGGCGACGTCGTCCGGCGATCCCAGACCCTGCCGCCGCACGGCGTCGGGGACGGGCTCCCCCGCGTCGACCTTCGCCACGAGGTCACCGACCCGGGGCATGGTCGCCACCATGCGGGTCAGCGCGGTCGGCACGATGGCGTTGACGGTGACATCGATCTTCGCCAGCTCGACCGCCCAGGTGCGCGTCATCGCGACGATCGCGCCCTTGGACGCCGAGTACGCGGTCTGGCCGAAGCTGGCGCGCTGCCCAGCCGGTGATCCCACCAGGATGAGCCGGCCGCCCTCGCCCTGTTCGCGGAAGCGGGCCGCCGCCGCGCGACCGCAGGTGAACGTACCGCGCAGATGGCTGGTGACCACGAGGTCGAAGTCGTCGTCGGTGGTGTTGCGCAGGGTCCTGTCGCGCAGCGCGCCGGCGTTGGTGATCATCACGTCGAGCCGGCCGAACTCGTCGACCGCGCGCCGCACCAGCGCGTCTGCGAACTCGGCGCTGCCGACCGCCCCGACATGGGCGACGGCCGTTCCGCCCGCGGCCGTGATCAGGTCGACCGTCTCCGTGGCCACGTCGGCGTCCAGGTCGTTCACCACGACGGCGGCACCCGCCGCCGCCATGGCCCGGGCGTAGGCACGTCCCAGGCCTCGGCCCGCGCCTGTGACAATGGCGGCTTTGCCGTCGAGCATGCTGTCCTCCAGAACTGGGGCGGTAGGGCGACTCCCCTGAGCGTAGGAACGCCTGGGCCCGTGAGGATCCCGCTGATGACGGCACCCGCGGCCGACCTGTGTCCCGGCCCGTCCGGGACATCCGTCGCGGTCGGCAGGGCGGTCAGCCCTTCGGGGACACCAGTCCTTGCCGCACCGCGAGCAACGCGGCCTGGGTCCGGGAGGTGAGCCGGAGTTTGCGCAGGACGTTGCTCACGTGGGTGCGGGCGGTGCGCTCGCTGATCACCAACTCGTCGGCGATCTGCTGGTTCGACCGTCCTTCGGCGACCAGGACAAGGACGTCGCGTTCCCGACTGGTGAGCGAGGCGAGCCCGGTCGGCGGCGAAACGATCTCCTGGGTGAGTCCCCTGGCCACCGCGGGGTCGAGGAAGACCTCGCCCCGGGCGGCCGCGCGGATCGCGGCGACCACTTCGCCCGCTTCGGCGTCCTTGAGCAGGTAGCCGGAGGCACCCTGGGCGAGTGCCGCGTGGACGCGTTCCATCTCTCCGAAGCTGGTGAGCACCACGAGTCGGAGACCGGGGTGGCGCTGCTTGATCGCTCCGATCGCGGTCACCCCGTCCATCTTCGGCATGAGCAGGTCAATCAAGACCACGTCCGGCAGTTCCCGGTGGGCGGCCATCGCGTCGAGCCGGGTGAGTGCCTCCTGGCCGTCGGCGGCCTCCGCGGCGACTTCCATGTCGTCCAGGACCTCGAGGTAGGCGCGGATTCCGCGGCGTACGACGGCGTGGTCGTCGACGATCAGGACCCGGACCGGGCGGGGTTCTCCGCTTCTGGGAGCGAAACCGCCGATGGGATGCTCCGTGCTCCCTCCGCGTCCGGGGGCGACTCCGGCACTCGTACCGGAAGGGGTATGACGACCCGTACGGTCGTGCCACTCCTCTCGTCGGATCTGATCCTCATGGTGCCGCCCCATCGCTCTGTCCTTTCCCGCATGGTCGTCAGTCCGTAGCCGTGGTGTCCGGTGGCACCGGTCGCCTCGCCGTCCTCGTTCTCCGGTGCGGCCCGTCGCCCGCCGGATTCCGCGATTCCGCGTCCGTCGTCGCGGATGGCGGCGGTCAGTGTGTGGTCGTGTACGGCGAGGCGGATGGTGACGGTGGTGGCTTCCGCGTGCTTGACCACGTTGTGGATGGCTTCCGCGACGATCCGGTACATGTCCTCGGCCAGTTCCGGTTCGACCGTGCCCACTTGTGGTCCGAACTCCAGCCGGATGCTGAGGCCCGTCCGGTTCTCGGTGCTTTCGACAAGCGTGGTCACCGCGTCCTCAAGGCCGAGCCGGAGGGAGGAGGAGGCCGGACGCAGTTCGTGCACCATGGCCCGGAGGTCGGCGAGGACGGTTCGCGAGAGAGTCCCGACTTCGTCCGCGAAGGCGCGGACCACTTCCGCCGGCACCGCTTCGCCCCGCGCGCCCAGCACCCCGGCGGCGTTGGCCTGCATACCGATGGAGAACACCTGCTGGACGATCGAGTCGTGCAGGTCGCGGGCGAGGCGCTGACGCTCGTTGCGGCGGGCACCCTCGCGCTCACGCTGGAGCAGCGTGGCGTAGTCGACGGCGAGGGCAGCGTGTTCCGCCATGGCGGCGAGGAACTCCAGTGTCCGGCTACCGATCTCCTGCCCGGGGGCGAAGTAGGCGTTCAGTACCCCTTCGGGACGACCGCGCGCCATCAACGGCACGCTGACGAAGGAGTCCCAGTTCAGCTCGCCGAGATAGCCGTGCAGCGGTTCCCAGGCCGGGTCCTCGCGGATCTGGGCCCACCGGTGCGGGACGACGATCGGCTTGCGTTCCTTCAGGGCGTCCAGCATGGACAGCCGGGCGCCCCGGTCACGGCACTCCAGCAGACGGTCGAGGAACCCGTCCCAGTGGCGCAGCCCCGCGGAGCCCATCAGCCGCAGTTCCCGGCCGGTGCTGTCGAGGGTGAGGATCTGCACGCCGGCCAGGCCGTCCGCCTGGACGATCTGCTGGGCCACGGCGTCCAGGGTCGAGCCGAGCGAACCCTCCGAGGCCAGTGCGATCGACGTCCGGGCGATCGCCGCGATCCTGCGCTGCCGGTGCCATTCGTCGGTGACGTCGCGGAACGACACCACGGTGAACTTCGGGTCGGCCGGCAGACTGCGCGCCCGGTAGGCGAATTCACGTCGGGGTCCGCGGGCGGGCTCCCAGTGGGCCACCTGCTCGTCCGACCGGATCTCCAGCAGCCCCGCCCGGCACTCGGCGGCTCCCTCCACCAGGGTGAACGGGGACGGCGCCCCGAGCAGATCAGCCTCCGTGTCCACCTGGAGCAGCGCGGCCGCCGCCGGATTCAGCTGTACGAACCGGCCCACGCAGTCCAGAACGGCGAGGCCGTCCGGCGCGGCGGCGGCGATGTCGTCCCACCCTACGAGCGGCGACGCGGACATGACCGATCTCCTCAACATCGACGAGGAACCCGCCCCGTAGACCTGCTGTGCGATGCGGACGCGTTCGAAAACCGCGGCCCTGCGTCGTACGCGTCGGCCGACTGGGGGACGAAGGCGGATCGCGCCCGGCCACAGCATCGTAGCCCGGCGTGTTCGAGGTGGTCCTACGTCATTCGACCTGTTCATCGGCAGGTCGAAGCGCCGAGCCGGTTCAGTCATTGCTCGCGTTCCCCGCGGTGAGGGCGCCTGTCTAGGTTGAGGGGGAGCCCCGTGGATCGTTACTCCCCCGAAGGGTCCACGGGGCCGCACGAGCGGCTTGTTCGGCCGTGCGCTCGGCGCAAGCCATCGAGGACGAGGAGGTCCGAGACGTGAACGTGTCCATCGGCACGATCTGGGAGGCGGTCTGCCGCGCGCTGCCCGATACCGTCGCCATCACGGAGCCCGGTCGTGAGACCACGTACCGGGAGTTCGACGAGCGCGCGTCACGGCTGGCCGCCGCACTGGAATCGGCCGGAGTGGGCGAGGGAGACACCGTGGCCTGCTACCTGTACAACGGGGCCACCTACCTGGAGACGGTCTTCGCCGCCTTCAAGCTCGGTGCGGTACCGGTGAACGCCAACTACCGCTACACCGGCGAGGAACTTTCCGAACTCCTGACCGACGCCGACGCCGCCGCGGTCGTCTTCAGCGGCTCCCTGGCCGACCGGGTCACGCATGCGGCGAAGCATGTGCGCACGCTGAAGCTGCTGGTGAGGGTGGGCGAGCCGCCCACCGACGGTCCGGGCGGGCCCGCCGTGCCCGAACTGGAGGAGCTGCTGGCGGCGTACTCGCCGCGCGAGCCGCAGCGACGGCCCGGAACGGACCAGCTGTTCATGTACACCGGCGGCACCACGGGCAAGCCGAAGGGAGTCATATGGCAGCTGAGCGACCTGCTGCGCGCCCATGTGGTCCCGTTCTACCACCCGCTCGGGGTCACCGAACTCCCCGCGAGCCTCGACGAGGCCGTGGCCATCGCCGTCAAGGCACGCCGCGAAGGCCGCGCGCCGACCACCATGCCCGTCGTACCTCTGATGCACGCCACTGGGCTGTTCAACACCATGGGCGCCCTGATGACAGGAGGCCGGGTGGTCACCGCGCGATCGGGCGGACTCGATCCGGAACATGTCTGGCACATGATCGCCGAGCAGCGGGTCGACACGGCCATCATGGCGGGCAACGCCGTGTGCCGCCCGCTCGTCGACGAACTCCTGCGGGGTGAAAAGGCCGGGACACCGCACGCCCTGCGCTCGTTGCGCAGGGTGATCAGCTCCGGCACCGCGCTCAGCGATCCCCTCAAGAGGGCGCTGCACGAACGTGCCGACGTCACGATCACCGAAGCCATCGCATCGAGCGAAGGGGGACCTTTCGCCTTCGCGATCACCTCCTCGGTAGAGGATCTGCCCTCGCGTTTCCGCCCCGTTCCTGC
Organism: Streptomyces sp. Q2; assembly: GCF_056820935.1. Lineage (NCBI taxonomy): Bacteria > Bacillati > Actinomycetota > Actinomycetes > Kitasatosporales > Streptomycetaceae > Streptomyces > Streptomyces sp. Q2. The sequence goes on from NZ_JBXEJE010000024.1 coordinate 33,826, forward strand.
GACGCGGGTGATCGGCTTCGATGACCGCTTCATCGAACCCGGCAGCGACGAGACGGGCGTCCTCGCTTACTGCGGGCCCATGCCGCTCGGCTACTACAAGGACACCGACAAGAGCGCGAAGGCGTACCGCACCATCGAGGGGGTCCGGTACGCGATCCCCGGCGACCTGGCTCGACTTGAGGCCGACGGCGCGATCCGGTTCCTCGGACGTGGCTCGGGCGTGATCAACACGGGCGGGGAGAAGGTGCACCCGCAGGAGGTGGAGAACGTTCTGCTGGCGCACCCCGATGTGACGGACTGTGCCGTCGTCGGTGTCCCCGACGAGACCTGGGGCGAGCGTGTGGCGGCCGTCGTGGCGGTCCAGCCGGGCAGCACCGTCACCGGTGACGAACTGCGCGACCTGATCCGGCAGAGCCTCGCCGGGTACAAGGTGCCGCGTTCCATCGTCCTCACGGACAGACTGGCGCGGACCCCGACCGGCAAGCTCGAAGCCGCCTGGGCCAGGAAGACGGCCCAGGAAGCCGACGCGGGCGACGGTATCTGACCGTGGCTTCCGCCTCAGCTCGCGCGGTGACGGCGTGCTTCGAGCGTCCGGAGGGCCTCCACAACACTGGCGACATGGTCCCGCATGGCCGCTTCGGCCGCCGTCGGGTCCTTGGCGACGATCGCCTCGATCTCGGCGTCCAGGGTCGAGCCGAGCGAACCCTCCGAGGGGCCGCTCCTTGGAGGCCACTGCAGGCAAGTCCCGATAAGCCACACCCAGCCCTCCCGGGCCGCCCAACAACTTACGGAGTCCTGATGACCTCCCACACCCCCACTCCGTCCGAAGGGGCGCTGCTGGTGATCAGCGCGCACGCGGGCGACTTCGTCTGGCGGGCCGGCGGCGCCATCGCCCTGGCCGCCGACCGCGGTCAGCGCGCGAAGGTGCTGTGCCTGAGCTTCGGCGAGCGCGGCGAGTCCGCCCGTGCCTGGCGGGACGGCCTGCGCCTGGACGAGATCAAGGAACTGCGCCGCACCGAGGCCACGAACGCCGCGGCCGCCCTGGGCGCGGAGATCGAGTTCCTGGACGCCGGGGACTACCCGCTGCCGGAGACAACGGAGTTGGTGGACCGCATCGTGCGCGTGTACCGGGAGGTGGACCCCGCGGTGGTACTCACCCACACGCTCGCCGACCCCTACAACGGCGACCACCCGGCTGCCGCCCGCATGGCGCTCCAGGCACGTGTGCTCGCCCAGGCGGTCGGCTACGACGCCCCCGGTGAACCGCTCGGCGCTCCCCCGGTGTTCTTCTTCGAGCCGCACCAGCCGGAGCAGTGCGACTTCAAGCCGAACGTCCTGCTGGACATCACCCCGGTCTTCGACAGGAAGCGCAAGGCCATGGAGTGCCTGGCCGCCCAGCAGCACATGTGGGACTACTACACCGACCTCGCCAGGCGGCGCGGCGTGCAGCTGAAGCGGAACGCCGGACCCAACCTCGGTCTCGCGCACGGGACCATGGGAGAGGCGTACGTGCGGCTCTACCCGCAGACGACGGGTGTTCTGGCGTGACGGCGCGGGACAGGCCGGGTGACCGTGGGGCCACGCACATCTGGGTTCCCTTCCGCGACACCTCCCTCTACGTGCAGTTCGCGGACGAACCCGACGGGGCGAACGGAACGGCCCCCACGTACGACCGCCGGAGCCTGTTGGCCGAAGCCGTGGCCGAGGACGCGCTGACGCGCGACGACCGTTACGGCGCAGCGATGTGGCGCACCGACGTCCGCCGGCTGCACGCCGTCGTGGAAGCCCTCTGGAACGAGGACGACCGCCAGGTACGGATCCATCTCGACCAGACGCCCCGGCCCGATGGGCCTGCCGGGATACCCGGCCCGCGCGACGGATGACGTAGTCCGGGCCACGACCATGCGCCGCCCCGGTCCGGTCATTCGAGCGATGACCTGGGCGTTCTCCGGTGGCTAGCGTCGGTTGTGGCGCCGCCGACCGCGGCCGGAGCGATCCCTGCCGACCGTACCGAGGAGATGACGAACGTGACGAGCCCCTCAGCCGCCGCCCCGGACACGCACCCCCTCGGTTCCGCCGGGACCGGAACGCGTGCCGCGGCCCTGCGCGGCACCGAGTTCGAAGGCACCGTCACCGTATCGGCCCGGCAGACGGTGGCTGACGGTGTCGTGTCGCTGGAGGTCGCCCCGAGCGCCGGCGAATCGCTGCCGCCCTGGCAGCCGGGCGCGCACATCGACGTCGTCCTGCCCACGGGCGTCACCCGGCAGTACTCACTCTGCGGCCCGGCGGGAGACACGGCCCGCTGGCGCGTCGCGGTGCTCCGGGAGCCCGACGGACGCGGCGGATCGCAGTGGATCCACGACCACCTCGCGGAGGGCGGCGAACTCCGGGTGCGCGGCCCGCGCAACAACTTCCCGTTGCGGCCGGCGGCCCGGTACCTGTTCGTCGGCGGCGGCATCGGCATCACCCCCCTGCTCCCGATGATCGCCGAGGCCGAAGCCGCAGGGGCCGAGTGGTCCCTGCTCTACGGGGGCCGCACCCGCGCGTCCATGGCGTTCCTGCCCGAACTGGAGGGCTACGGCGAGCGCCTGACCGTACGGCCACAGGACCAGTACGGTCTGCTCGACCTCGCCGGTTTCCTCGGCGCCCCCGACCCGACCGCCCTGGTGTACTGCTGCGGCCCCGCAGGGCTCATCGACGCGGTCGAGGCCTACTGCGCCGACTGGCCGACCGGTGCGCTGAACGTCGAGCGGTTCGCCGCGGCGGCCGTGCGGCAGCCCGCCGGTGATGAGGCCGAGCAGCCGATCGAGGTGGAACTGCGGGCGTCCGGGATGACGCTGACCGTGCCGCCCGGGCTGTCGGTCCTCAAGGCCGTGGAACAGGCGGGCGTCCCTGTCCTGTCGTCCTGTGAGGAAGGCATCTGCGGCTCGTGCGAGACCGCCGTCCTGGAGGGCGAGGTCGACCACCGCGACTCACTGCTCACCGAGGAGGAGCGGGCCGCCAACGACACGATGCTGATCTGTGTCTCTCGCGCGCGGAGCGGCCGCCTCGTCCTGGACCTCTGATACCGCGTCAACTCGGTCCGGACAACGCACCGTCGTAGCCGTCGGACCCAATATGCCTCACCCCCACTGTCCCCTGCCCGAGCCGGTACGTCCAACGCCGAAGGAAGGACCCGAGATGACACTGACACAGCACGTGCGCAACGGCTGGTACCTGGGAGCCTGGTCCGACGAGATCGGCCGAACCCTCAAGCAGCGCTGGATCACCGACATCCCGGTCTGCTTCTACCGGCTGCCCGACCAGACCGTCACGGCCGTCGAGGACCGCTGCCCCCACCGCAAGTACCCGCTGTCGCTGGGCCACCTCGACGACGACGGAACCCTCCAGTGCGACTACCACGGCTACCGCTTCGACGGCCAGGGCGTGTGCGTCGGGGTCGCCGAGCAGGCCGACAAGCCCAGGGCGGCACTGCGCCGCTTCCCCCTGATCGAGCGGGACGGCGCCATATGGATCTGGCCCGGAGACCCCGAACTGGCCGACGAGAGCCTGCTGCCCGACACCTCGTGGCTGACCGACCCGAGCTGGACCCACGTGCACGGCGTCGTCCCGCTGAAGGCCCGGCACCTGCTGCTCCTGGAGAACCTGCTCGACCTCACCCACGAGACGTTCCTGCACCCGACCAGCATCGGCAACGCCGCCGTCGCCGCGACCCCGATCGACGTGACCGTGGACGGCGACCGGGTCGGCTTCAGCCGCCGCATGACCGGCATCGAGGCCCCTCCGTTCTACGAGAAGTCCTGCGGACTGACCTCTCCGGTGGACCGCTGGCAGGACGGCGACTTCTACCCGCCGGGCATCTTCGTCCTCAACATCCGCGTCGCGGCCACCGGCACCGAGGAGCCGGACGGCTTCCACATGAAGGTGCTGTACGGGATGACGCCGGGACGCGGCAACGAGACGCACGACTTCTACGCGCTCGGCCGCGACTACCTCATCGACGACGAGGAGCTCACGAGGTTCCAGCACGAGCAGCAACTGGCCGTGATGCAGGAGGACGTCGACGCCCTGGAGGCGCAGGAGATCATGTACGCCACCGACCCGGGCGGCGCCGCCGAGTCCAGCATCAAGTCCGACCTCGCCGCACTCCGCGGACGCCGGGCGGTGGCGAAGATGCTCACCCGCGAACAGCAGGCCGGCGGCACGCGGCCCCGGGCGTCCGCATGAGCGGCCGCCACGTCTTCGTACTGCTCCACGGAGCCTGGCACGGCGGCTGGGTGTGGCAGCGTGTCGCCCCGCTGCTGCGCGCGGCCGGACACGAGGTGCACACCCCCACGTTGAGCGGGGTGAGTGACCGCGCCCATCTGCTGAGTCCGCAGATCGGTCTCGGCACGCACGTCGAGGACGTGGTGGCGCTGATCGAGGCCCATGACGCCCGGGATGTCGTGCTGGTCGGCCACAGTTACGCGGGCCAGGTCGTCACCGGCGTCGCGGACCGGATCCCGGACCGGCTGGCCAAGCGGGTCCACCTTGACGCCTTCGTCGGCGACGACGGTGACGCGGCGATCGATCTGCTGCCCGACACCATCGCCGGGCACTACCGGGAGTCCGTGGCCGGGCCCGGGTTCGGCTGGCTCATCCCGGTGCGCTCGCTGAGCGTGCTCGGCGTCGAGGACCAGGCGGACCTCGACTGGCTCGGCCCCCGGCTGACCCCCCACCCGTGGCTGACCTACACCGAGCCACTGCGGCTGACCGGCAAAGCCGACCAGGTCCCCGGTGCCTTCGTCGAGTGCACCGACTGGATGCGGGTGTTCACCCCGCATGCCGAGCGTGCCGCCGCCCGCGGCTGGCCGGTCCACGAGATCGCCACCGGACACGAAGCCATGGTCACAGCCCCCGGCCGACTCGCCGAACTGCTGCTGGAGATCGCGGCAGCCTGACCCCGTGAAGGGACACCCCCGTGGAATTCCTCGTCCGCACCGAGAACAAGCTGTCCCCGGACACCCCCGACGACGTACGCGAGGAGCTGCGCACGAGGGAACGTGAAAGGGCTGTGCAACTCCGGGAGGCGGGAGTCCTGAAGCGGCTGTGGCGAGTGCCGGGCCGCAACGCGACCATCGGCCTGTACGAGGCGGCCGACCCGGCACAGCTGCATGACGCGCTGGTCTCCCTGCCGATGTGGAAGTGGATGGACGTCACCGTCGAGGCACTCGCCACCCATCCGCAGGAGAAGGCGCCATGACCGGCCCGGAAGGCCGGAAGCCTCGGGTCGCGGTGGTCACGGGCGCCGCCGGTGGCCTGGGGCTCGCCATCGCCCGCAGACTGGCCGGGGACGGTTTCACGGTCGCGTCCCTCGACATCGACGAACCCGACGACACCGGCTCGATCCCGGCGGCCGGGCCTGGCGTTGCGACGTCGGGGACCCGGCCGCTACCCGCCAGGCCGTACACGAGATCGCCGAGGAGTACGACGGGGTCGACGTCCTCGTCAACAACGCCGGTCTGCTCTCCGGCCGGGCGCCGCTCCTGGAGACGCCCCCGGAGGACATGCATCGTTTCTTCGCTGTCAACGCCGTCGGCCCGCTGCTGATGGTGCAGGCGTGCGTGCCCTGGCTGAGGGACAGCCCGTACCGCGGGCGGGTGATCAATGTCGCGTCCCGCACCGTCTTCACAGGGTCGCCGGGCCAGATCGCCTACGTCGCCAGCAAGGGTGCGCTCATCGGCATGACCCGGGTGATGGCGCGCGAACTGGGCGAGCACCGGATCACGGTCAACGCGGTGGCACCCGCGCAGGTCGCGACGCCGGGCACCCGGGCGCACTCCGACGACGAGGTGTTCGGCGCGACCATGCGCCAACAGGCGATCAGGGAATTCGTGACCCCGGAGCACTTCGCGGGCCTGATCTCCTATCTCGCCTCGCCCGACGCGGCCATGGTCACCGGCCAGACGCTCGTCTGCGGCGGCGGCGGCCTCCTGCACTGACCGGCAACGACATCGGAGAGGAGAAGAACAGCATGTCCGGCACCACACCCCGGGTCCCCGGCACCTATGTCTTCGACGCGGCGGAGAACCGCCGCGGCCGAGCGCTGAACCGGCTCTGCGGGTCCCTCAAGGACGCCGAGAACCGGGAGAGGTTCACAGCCGACGAAGCCGCGTACTGCGAGACGTACGGGCTCACGGCCCAGCAGCGGGACGCCGTCCTGCGGCGGGACTGGAACCGGATGATGGAGCTGGGCGGCTCCATCTTCTACATCTTCAAGCTCGCCATGGTCGACCAGAAATCCATGCAGTACCTCGGCGGGGTCTTCACCGGCATGACCACCGAGGAGTTCACGCAGGCGCTGAAAGCGGGAGGGCGGAACTTTGGCTGAAGTGACATGGGGTCTGGCCACCTCGCACGTACCGTCGATCGGTGCGGCCATGGACCACGGGAAGACGCAAGACCCGTACTGGAAAACGCTGTTCGACGGATACACGCCGGCGCGGGAGTGGATGGCCCGGCACACCCCCGACATCGCGGTCGTCATCTACAACGACCACGCCAACGCCGTCGACATGACCGTCACCCCCGCCTTCGCGCTCGGGGCGGCCGAGTCGTACCGGGTGGCCGACGAGGGATGGGGCAGCCGCCCGGTACCCGCTGTCACGGGCGCTCCCGAGTTCTCCGACCACCTCGTCAAGAGCCTGATCGACGCCTCCTTCGACCTCACCGTCTACCAGGAACTCGACGTCGACCACGGCCTGACCGTTCCCCTGTCGGTGTACTGCCCCAACCCCGGCGAACGCTGGCCCTGCGCGGTGGTCCCCCTCCTGGTCAACGTCATCCAGTACCCGCAGCCGACCGCCGCCCGCTGCCTGGCCCTCGGCCGCGCGCTCGGCGAGGCCATCCGCTCGTTCCCCGAGAACCTCAAGGTGGCCGTCTTCGGTACCGGCGGCATGTCCCACCAACTCGCCGGCGCCCGCGCGGGACTGATCAACCAGGACTTCGACCGGATGTTCCTGAACGCGATCGAGCACGACCCGGAGAAACTGGCCGCGCTGACGCGCGAGGAGTACATCCGCGAGGCCGGTTCCGAGGGCATCGAGCTGATCATGTGGCTGATCATGCGCGGCGCGCTGGGACCCCGGATCCGCCGTGTGTACGAGGCCTACCACGTACCGGCGTCCAACACGGCCGCCGGGATGGTGCTGTTCGAGAACCTGAGCCGGTGATATGCCGTCAGCCCAGCTGGGCTGGCGCCACGCGTCAGCCGGAGCGGTAGCGGAGCCCGTCGAGCAGGAGGTCGAGCATGCGGCCCGCGCGGTCGCGCAGCCCCTTGTCGCTCGTGATCAGCAGGACACCCCCGAGACTGAACCCGACATCGAGCGGGTCCACGTCCGAGCGCAGAACTCCCACTTCGGCCCCGGCGTGCAGGAGTGTGCTGATGGCCGTGCTGATCCGGTCGAGACTCTCGGCGAACGGATCCTCGTCGCCGGAGGCGATGACGGCCTTCAGTGCGTCCGCCATGCCCTGCTTGGTGACCAGGTAGTCGATGAACAGGTCCATCCACCTCCGCATGGCCTGGTCGGGCGGGAGCTGTGCGAGCAGTTCCGTGACGCTGTCGCAGACCCGGGCGAGTTCGTTGCGGTAGGCGGCCTCGACCAGGGCCTCGCGGGTGGGGAAGTGCCGGTAGAGCGTGCCGATGCCCACGCCGGCGTCCTTGGCGATGGCCTCGAGGGACGCGTCGGTGCCGGTCTCGGAGAACGCGCGCCCCGCGGCTTCGAGCAGGCGTTCCCGGTTGCGTCGCGCGTCAGCACGCAGTCCGCGTGTGGTGGCGGTCACAGCTTTCCTTCCTTCTGGACAACCGGAGGGCCCTCCGCTTAAGGTCTGGAGTAATCGGAGGCACCTCCGGTTTCGAGAGTAGCAAACAGGGAGCATGGCGAGAATGGCCACGAGGACAGGCATCACCAGTCCGTTCACCAGCCGGTCCACGGCTGCCGACGTCATCGCGGGCATCGATCTCACGGGCCGCCGCGCCGTCGTCACCGGGGCGGCGTCCGGCATCGGCGTGGAGACCGCCCGAGCGCTGGCCGGCGCCGGCGCGGAGGTCACGCTGGCCGTGCGGGACACCGCCGCCGGCGATCGCACCGCGAAGGACATCCGGGCCGCCACCGGCTCCGAAGGCGTACGGGTCGCCGTGCTGGACCTGACCGATCCGGCGTCCGTCCGCGCGTTCACCGCCGCCTGGCACGGCCCGCTGCACATCCTCGTCAACAACGCCGGGGTCATGGCGGCCCCGGAGAGCCGCACACCCCAGGGCTGGGAGTTGCAGTTCGCCACCAACCACCTGGGGCACTTCGCCCTGACCACCGGGCTGCACGAGGCACTCGCGGCGGCCGGCGATGCCCGGGTGGTGTCGGTGAGTTCCAGCGGGCACCTGTTCTCACCCGTCGTCTTCGACGACCTCCACTTCACCGAGCGGCCCTACGACCCGTGGCTGGCGTACGGCCAGTCCAAGACCGCGAACGTACTGTTCGCGGTCGAGGCCGGCCGGCGATGGGCCGCCGACGGCATCACGGTCAACGCGCTGATGCCCGGAGGGATCCAGACCAACCTGGGACGCTACATGGACGACGCCCGGATGGGCCTGTTCATGACCCACCTGCGAGCCCTCCTCGGCGAAGGGACGCCCCTGCCCGAGATGTCCTTCAAATCGGTCGAACAGGGCGCCGCGACCTCCGTCCTGCTGGCCACCTCACCCTTGCTCGACGGCATCAGCGGCCGGTACTTCGAGGACTGCAACGAGGCACCACTGCACCAGCCGGGCACCAACACCGGGGTCGCGCCGCACGCCCTGGATCCGGAGGCGGCCGAGCGACTCTGGCAGGTCTCCGAGCAGCTCCTGGACTGACCCCATCCCGCTCGCCGCCCACGGCTGAGCCCCCGCACGCCCGTAGCGGCCCCTCACGACCCAGGGCGACCCGCGACCAAATACTTGAAACTTCAGTTGAATTACGAAAACATATAGGAGACACCATGGCAGGCAGCATCCGCAGGCACTGGAAGCGCTGGCTCATCGCCGGTGTGGCCACCGTCGCCGTGCTGTGCACGGCGGGCCCCTACATCTACATCAACTACGTCCAGGACAAGCCACCGGCCGCCCTCTCGCTCGACGACCCGCCAGGCTCGAACTCCTCCGGCAGTTCCTCGGGTTCCGGGGAGCAGGCCGGGGAGGATGTCGAGGGTGCCTGGCGGGTGGGCAGCGGTTCGCAGGCCGGCTACCGGGTCGACGAAGTCCTCTTCGGCCAGAACGTCACGGCGGTGGGCCGTACGGAAAAGGTCACCGGAGAGCTGGAGATCGCAGGCAACCGGGCGGTCAGCGGATCCTTCACCGTCGACCTCGCTTCGGTGAAGAGCGACTCCGACCAGCGCGACGGCCAGTTCCGAGGCCGGGTCATGAACACCGAGCGCTACCCGGAGGCCACGTTCGAGCTCACCGAGCCCGTCGACTTCGGCTCTGCTCCGGCGGTGGGCGAGCAGGTCAGCGCCAAGGCCACAGGCGAGCTGACCGTCCACGGTGAGACCAACTCGGTCTCCTTCGAGCTCGACGCCCAGCGCACCGCCGACGGCTTCCGGGTCAACGGCTCCATCCCGGTCACCTTCGCCGACTACGGCATCGAGGCACCCGACTTCGGCGGGATCAAGGTGGAGGACGAGGGAAACATCGAGTTCCTCCTCGCCTTCGACCGCGCCTGAGCCCACACGGGCACCCTCGCCCCTTACTCCCGATCCCCCACCGGACACCCGCCGACGCGTTCACCGGCGTCCGCACATCATTGGAGACCCCCCATGTCGAACAGCACCAGCCGACTGCCCCGTAAGGCCATAGCCACCCTCCTGGCCGCGGCGACCGTAGGAGCTGTGGCCGGCCTCGCTCCTGCCGCCACGGCCACCGCCACCGCCTCCGCGCCGTCCCACAGCGGCCTGGGCTTCGGCCTCGACGCCCAGTACACAAGCCCCGCCACGCAGGAGCGCAACAAGCGCGTCGCCGTCCACGTCCTCACCCAGCTCTTCGAGGAGGGCAACCTCAAGGTCGCCGACCGGTACATCAGCGAGGACTACATCCAGCACAACCCCGCCGCCCCCAACGGCCGGGAAGCGATCAAGAACTTCATCCGCGACTGGACCGCGCGCTTCCCGGACCACCAGTACAACGTCAAGCGGGTCCTCGCCCAGGGCAACCTGGTCCTGGTGCACTCCAACCCCGTCTACGAGCCCGGCACCCGTGGCACGGCCGTGGTCGACATCTTCCGCTTCGACCCCAGGAGCGGCATGATCGCCGAGCACTGGGACACGGTCCAGGACGTGCCGGCGACCACCGTCAACGGCAACGACATGTTCGGCACGGTCAGCAACCCGCACACGAACCAGCCCAGCGGCCCGCGCTGGAGCACGTCTCTCAGCGAGAAGATCGCCACCAGTTACTTCGACACCCTCCTCGTCGACAAGAACCCCGACGCCGTCAGGTACCTCGCGCCGGAGTACTACCAGCACAACCCGACCATCCCCAGCGGCTCGGCCGGCCTGCGTGAGCAGTTCACCAATTTCTTCCGCCAGTTCCCGAACCTGATCGTGGAACGCAAGCGCGTCATCGCCGACAGGGACTACGTCGCCATCCACGCCCACTACCGCCTCAGCCCCGAGGACCGCGGTCAGTCGGTCGTGGACATCTTCCGGGTCGCGAAGCAGAAGAACGGCGAGCTCAAGATCATCGAGCACTGGGACGCCGTGCAGGACGTCCCGGCCACCTCCGCCAACGACAACACGATGTTCTGACCTCTCCGGGTCCTCGCGATCCCTCGCGGCGCCTCGGCCCGTTACCGGTCGGTGACGGGCCACGCATTTCCCGGGTGCGGACAGCAGTCCGATCGACCCAACCCAAGCCTGGCTCCGACGCAGCCACCCAAGGGCTTGATTTACGAGTCAACCATGCGCCAGTGTGTCCGCTGTACGGACTCATGTCCGTACAGCGGTCGAGGCCGGAACGAATCGAGGAGGATTCCATGGCCTTCGTGACGGAGGACAACCTCAGCGACCTGGCGGTGAAGCGGTGGGCCACGGCGCACTCGCCCCGGCTCGCCGAGCTGATGACAGCGTTGGTGCGGCACCTCCACGCGTACGCCCGCGAGGTCGGGCTGACGGAGGAGGAGTGGGCGACTGCCGTCGAATGGCTCACGGCGACCGGCCGGATCAGTGACGACAAGCGTCAGGAGTTCATCCTCGCCTCCGACGTCCTGGGGCTCAGCACGCTCGTCGTCCAGCTGAACCACCACTTCTCGGCGGACGCCACTCCGGCGACGGTGCTCGGTCCCTTCCACATCGACGGCTCTCCGACGGCCGGTTTCGGAGCCGACATGTCGGACGGCATCCCGGGCACCTCGCTGTTCATCACCGGCCGGGTCCTCGACCTCGACGGCACGCCTCTGCCCGATGTCCTCCTGGACGTGTGGCAGGCCGACGCCGACGGCGCCTACGAGGCGCAGCTGCCGGAGATCGACGAGGCCCGGCTGCGCGCGCTGTACCGGACGCGGGCGGACGGCACGTACTGCGTGCGCACCATCGCGCCACGCGGCTACGCGATTCCGATGGACGGTCCGGTCGGTGACCTGATCGGCAGGACCGACATCAGCCACTTCCGTCCCGCGCACATCCACTTCCTGATCGACCACCCCGGCCACGAGAAGCTCATCACCCATCTGTTCCGGGAGGGTTCCGAATTCCTCGACACCGATGTCGTGTTCGGCACCAAGGACGAGCTGATCGTGCGCTTCACCGAGGAACCGGCAGGCTCCTCCCCTGACGGCGCCACCATCGACGAGCCGTACCTGCGCGCCGAGTTCGATTTCGTGCTCCAGCCCCGGACGACGGACGAGCCGCAGCCGTGAATCTCGGGCTGCTCCTGCTGCGGCTGCTGCTCGCCGCGCTGCTGTTCGGCCACGGCACCCAGAAACTGTTCGGCTGGTTCGGCGGTGCCGGGCGGGCCGGGACCGCCGCCGTCTTCGACCAGTGGGGCTTCGTGCCCGGCCGGCGGATGGTGCTCGTCGCCGGGGCGGCCGAACTCGCCGGAGCGGTCTCGGTCGCGGCCGGGCTGCTGACTCCCGGCGGCTGCGCGGTGATCGTCGGCACCATGGCGGTCGCGGCGGCGGCGACCGCGCCGAACGGCTTCTGGGCCCAGAAGGGCGGCTGCGAAGTGCCCTTCTCCTACGGCGCGGTGGCCGCGGTGCTCGCCTTCACCGGCCCCGGCGCCTGGTCACTCGACCACGCCCTCGGGCTGACGGAACTCGACGGCTACGCATGGGGATGCGCGGCACCGGCCCTTGGCCTGGCCACCGCGGCCGTACCACTGACCGTCCGCTCCCGTGTTCTGCGGGCCCGGACCACAGACTCCACAACGAGGTGACCACATGACGATCGAACAACCACGCCGAGAAGACTTCACCCCCCAACGCCCCGTCCTGTTCCGCGACGCGACCGTCCTGTCCATGGACCCCGCGATCGGCCTGCTCGACCGCGGCGACGTGCTGGTCCGCGGCGAGCTGATCGAGCAGGTCGGAAGGGACCTCCCGGCACCGGACGACGCGGTGGTGGTGGACTGCGCCGGCGGCATCCTCATGCCCGGCATGGTCGACACCCACCGGCACATGTGGCAGACGGCGCTGCGCGGACTCGGCGCCGACTGGACCCTGTCGCAGTATTTCGTCTTCTACTACCTCAACTGGGGCAAGATCTTCCGTCCCGAGGACATCCACGCCGGCAACCTGCTGTCCGGCATCGAGGCCATCGACGCGGGTGTGACCACCACGGTGGACTGGTCGCACGGGTTGCAGACGCCCGAGCACGGGGACGCGGCCGTCGAATCGCTGCGCGCGGTGCCGGGCCGCTTCGTACTGGCCTACGGCAACCTGCTCGGCGCCCCCTGGGAGTGGGCCCGCTCGAAGGAATTCCGGTCCTTCGTCGACCGCCACTTCTCCGGGCGGGACGACATGCTGGGCCTGCAGCTCGCCTTCGACGTCACCGGTGACGACGCCTTCCCCGAGAAGGCGGCGTTCGAGGCGGCCCGCGAGCTCGGGCTGCCGGTCACCACCCACGCGGGCGTCTGGGGCGCGACGAACGACAACGGCATACGTCTGATGTGGGACCACGGGTTCATGACGCCCGACGTCACCTATGTGCACTCGGCGACGCTCAGCGAGGACTCGTACCACCGGATCGCCGCCTCGGGCGGCACGGTCTCGGTGTCGGCGGAGAGCGAGCACAACGCCGGCCAGGGCTACCCTCCCACCTGGCGGCTGCGGCGCCACGGCATCCCCGTGTCACTGTCGATGGACACCAGCGTGTGGTTCAGCGCCGATCTGTTCTCGGCGATGCGCGCCACCCTGTCGGCCGACCGCACGCGCGAGCACATGGCGGCCCACGCGGCCGGGGAGACGGTGGTGCACCACAGCCTGCGGGCCCGGGACGTCGTGGAGTGGGCCACGATCGGCGGCGCCGGAGTGCTCGGCCTCAGCGACACCATCGGCTCGTTGACGCCGGGCAAGAAGGCCGACCTCGTCCTGCTCAAGAACGACCGGTCCCCGGCGATGTACCCGATCCTGCACCCCTACGGGCACGTGGTCTACCAGGCCACCCGCGCCGACGTGCACACCGTGCTGGTCAACGGAACCGTGGTGAAGTACGCGCACGAACTGGTCGGCGTCGACCTGGAGCGGGCCCGCGCCGCCGTCGCCGCGACCGTGGACTACGCGCGGACCACCATGGGCGAGGACGCGTGGCGGGAGGCGGTGGAGCCGCAGATCCCGACAACCGAGGTGATCTCCAACCCCTACACCTACAGCGAGTACCGCGGCGAAGGCGTCGCCGTGCGGAACGAGGGGGCGTAGCCCATGAGCAGCGGTTCAGGCGGCTCACGCGGACCGCTCGACGGGCTGCTCGTGGCGGACTTCTCCCGCATCCTCGCCGGCCCTTACGCGACGATGCTGCTCGCCGATCTCGGGGCCGACGTGGTGAAGGTCGAGGGTCCTCAAGGGGACGACACCCGCACGTGGACGCCGCCGGTGCGCGACGGTGTGTCGACCTACTACCTGGGGATCAACCGCGGGAAGCGGTCGCTCGCGCTCGACTTCCGCGACGAGGCGGACGCGCGGCTGGCGAGGGAGCTCGCACGGCGCGCGGACGTGGTGATCGAGAACTTCAAGCCGGGCGGACTGGCACGGTACGGCCTCGACCACGCCTCGGTGAGCGCCGGGAACCCGGGCGTGGTGTACGCGTCGATCAGCGGTTTCGGAGCCGGACCCGGCCGGAACGTACCCGGCTACGACCTGATGGTGCAGGCGATCTCCGGGCTGATGAGCCTGACCGGTGATCCGGACGGGCCGCCGTACCGGGCGGGGATCTCGGTCTTCGACGTGATGGCGGGCAACCACGCCACCATCGGTATCCTCGCCGCGCTGCGCCACCGCGACGCCACCGGCCGGGGCCAGCTCGTCGAGGTGAACCTGCTGTCGTCGGCGCTGACCGGGCTGGTCAACCACAGTTCCTCCTACGTCGCCGGCGACACCGTGCCCTATCGGATGGGCAACGCGCACCCCAGCGTCTTCCCCTACGAACCGCTGCCGACGGCCGACCAGGACCTGATCGTCACCGCGGCCAACGACGGGCAGTTCCGCAAGCTGTGCGAAGTACTCGGGATCCCCGAGACCGCCGACGATCCCCGCTTCCGGCACAACGCCGACCGTACCGAGCGACGGGAGGAACTCCGGCCCCTCCTGCTCGAACGGCTCAAGACGAGGACCGCCCTGGAGTGGTTCGAGCTGCTCGTCGACGCCGGGGTCCCCTGCGGACCGATCAACACCATCGACGGCGGATTCGCGATGGCCGAACGCTTCGGACTCGACCCGGTCGTCGAGGTCGGGGAGGGTGACCGGGCCGTACCCACGACACGGCACCCGATCCGCTTCTCCGAGACGCCCGCCGCCTACCGCCTGCCCCCGCCCGAGTTGGACGAGCACGGGGCCGAACTGCGCAAGTGGCTGCAGGACTTGCTGGAGGACGACGATGCCTGAGTACCCGACCGCGCTCGGCGCGTCCTCCCTGGACAAGATCACCCTGCTCGGCCAGGACCTCGCGGCCGATGTGATGGGCGAGGTGGGATTCGGCGAGCTGGCGTTCTGGCTGGCCACGCAGCGCCGCCCCACCTCCGGGGAGACACGGGTGTTCGAGGCCGTGCTCGCCGCTCTGGCCGACCACGGCTTCACCCCGACCGCGATCACGACCAGGCTGACGTACCTGTCGGCGCCCGACTCGGTCCAGGGCGCCCTCGCCGCCGGGCTCCTGGGCGGCGGCTCACGCTTCCTCGGCGTGACCGAGGACTGCGGCAGGTTCCTCCACGACGCCCTGTCGACAGCTCGGGGTGGCCCCCCGACCGACGAGGCAGGCTGGGACGAACTGGCCCTCGCCTCCGTGCGCTCGGCGCGAGCGGAGGGCAGGGTGATCCCCGGTCTCGGGCACCACGTTCACAAAGAGGGCGACCCCCGCACACCGAGGCTGTTCCACATCGCCGCCGAGGAAGAGCTGGTCGGTCCGCACCTGTCGCTCTTCGCGGCCATCGGCCGAATCCACCCTCAAGTTCTGGGCAGAACACTGCCGTTGAACGGCGCCGGCGTCTGCGGAGCCGCGCTCGCCGACCTCGGCCTCCCGCTGGAACTGCTGCGCGCCTTCGCCCTCCTCGCCCGCACGGCCGGCCTCATCGGCCAGCTCGCCGAGGAGATCCGCAACCCCGTCGCGAACGACATCTTCCTCTCGGTGGACCTCAACAACCGCGCCGTACCGCCGCACCCTGCCGACGGAGGCGAAGCATCAGCAAGCGGCTGATCAGGAAGGGACTGATGCCGTACGACGGTAGCGGCCGGGCGCGATGCCCTGTTCCCGGGAGAACGCCCGCGAGAAGGCGAACTCGGAGCGGTATCCGACGGTTTGCGCGATGTCGCCGACCGGATTGTCGGTGTCGCGCAGCAGGCGGGCGGCCAGGTCGATCCGCACGCGAGAGAGGTAGGCCAGCGGGGTGCGGCCCACCACCTCCTTGAACTGGCGGGCGAAGGCCGGGCGGGACATCGTGACGGTGCGGGCCAGGCTCTCCACCGTCCAGTCGCGGTGCGGCTCTTCGTGCATCCGTGACAGGGCGGTCCCGATGCGCGGGTCGCGCAGGGCGGTCAGCCAGGACGGTCCCGTCTCGGTGGCGGTGTCGGCCCGTTCGATCCAGGCGCGGATCGCGAGCACGAAGAGCACCTCGGTCAGGCGGGTGGCCACTGCCCGGGAGCCGGGCTGCCCGCCCGCCGTCTCGGTGGCGAGGATCCGCATGACATCCTGCAACTGGGGGTCGGCGCTCATGCCGGGCACATGGACGACCTCCGGCAGCGCCGACAGCACCGGATGCCCGTCGGTGTTGCCGGCGTAGTGGAACTTGCCGCACACCACCCGCACGACGGGCCAGGCCCGGCCGAGGTCGACCACACCCTCCCCGCCCGGGCTCCCACACCCACGATCTGTTCGTCGCTCTCACCTATGCCACGGCCGCCACCCGGTCCCGGCGGGTGGGCACCGGCATCTGTCTGGTGCCCCAGCGCGACCCGATCGTCACCGCCAAAGCGGTGGCCAGCCTGGACGCCTTGTCGGGCGGACGTGTGCTGTTCGGAGTGGGCGCCGGATGGATCAGCGAGGAGATCGCCCACCACGGCACCGATCCGGGGCGCCGCTGGAGTGTCATGGCCGAGCGGGTGAAGGCGATGCGCCGGATCTGGGAGGACGACGTCGCCGAGTTCCACGGGGAGCACGTGCGCTTCGGACCCCTGTGGTCCTGGCCCAAGCCCCACCGGCCGTCCGGCCCGCCGATGCTGGTGGGCGGTTCCGAGCCCCTCGTGGCGAGCCGGGTGCTCGACTTCGGCGACGAGTGGATGCCGCACGCCGGCATGCCCGTGGCCGAACTGGCCGAGCGCGTCGCGAAGTTGCGTGCCGCGGGACGGGCGGCCGGACGCGCCGACGACGTGCCGGTGACCGTCGTCGGGGCCGAGCCGGAGCCCGCGCACCTGGCGGAGTTGCGGGACATCGGCGTGAACCGGGCGGTGCTCTACGCGCCCCCGGCCGACGCCGAGGCCGTACACCGCTTCCTGGACCAGGTGGCTCCGCTGACCGCCGCGTTCTCCAACTGACCGGACACCACGAGACCTTCTCGAAGAGTCCTTCGGCGCCCTTGCCCACCGGAGCAACCGATCGGTCGGCCTTCCCGTCCCGTCGCTTGCGGTCAGGCCGGAGGCACCACGGGCAGGATGATGCGGGAGGTCCGGGCGGGGTCGTGGAAGACCTGCTGCCGGGCCACTCGGGCCGTGGTCGCGCTCTCCTCGGGCTCGCCGGTGTTGAGGTTGCGGTCCCAACGGGGGAAGTTGCTGGAGGTGACCTGGAGCCGTATCCGGTGCCCCGCCCGGAAGGCGATGCTGGTCGACCACAGGTCCACGACGTGCTCGGCCGCCTCGCCCGGCGCCGACGCGCGCACCCGCACGATGCCGTCGGCCACATTGCGGGAGACACCCGTCTCGTCGACGTCGCACAGGCGTGCCACCCAGTCGGTCGAGGGCCCGTCCGTGGCGGTGAAAAGCACAGCCCGCACCCGGCCGGTCACCTCGACGTCTTCGGTGAGCGGTTCGGTGGTGAAGACCAGGACGTCCTCGCGCGCCTCCACGGCCGTCTGGTCGAGCGGCCCGGGACGGAACTCGTCAGACAGCAGGAGCGCTCCGCCGGTGGTGGGCACCGGGTTCATGGGATCGTAGGTGAACTCGTCGGGCTGCTCGGCGGTGGACGGCGGCTCAAGCGTCAGGCGTCCGTCCGCACGCAGGTGAAAGTGGGTGTCCACGGCCCGCGACAGGGGCCATTCCGTCTCCTCGCGCCACTGGTTGATGCCCATGACGAACAGCAGCACCTTGCCGGTGTCCGGCTCCAGAGCCTCGCCGTCGCCGATCGTGCGCTGGTACCAGTCGAGTTGCAGGTCGTGCAGGCGTCCGCGCATGCCCATGAAGGCGGAGTTCGCGGCGAACCCGAAGTTGACGTCGCCGACCACGTGCTGCTGGTTGGCGTGGCTCCACGGGCCCATGATCAGCGTGGCGGACCGGCCGGCGCTGCGCATGGCGGCGAAGTTGTCGAGCGTGCCCTGGGCGAAGATGTCGTACCAGCCGCCGACCTGGAAGGTGGGCAGGTCCACCTCGTCGTGCCGGCCTGCGACCCGGCAGGACGTCGCCCAGCCGGGCTCCCGCCGGGACCGCTCGTAGCCCAGCTCGGGCAAGTCGTGCCGGGCGAACGCGGGGAACCGCCCAGCGGGCAGTTCCCCGTAGCCGCCGTCTGCCAGGCCGTCGAGATCCTGCACGAGCCTGCCGAGACTGCCCACGAGCGCGGCGGGGTCGGTGCTGTGCCGGCGCATCAGCGCGTCGGCACCCATCATGAGGGTCCAGGGCGCGGTGATCCCGAGCTCGATCGCACCGCCGCGCGTCCACAGCCCGTCGTCCGGATCGGACCACGTGACCATCGGCGCGATCGCCTTCAGCTCCGGCGGCTTCGACAACGCCGCCATCCACTGCGTGTTGCCGAAATAGCTGGCGCCGATCATGCCGACCGAGCCGCTCGCGCCGGGCAGAGCAGCGGCCCACCGCACGGTGTCGTAACCGTCGCTCTCCTCATGTGTCCACGGCTCCCACTCCCCCTCCGAAGCGAACCGGCCACGCGTGTCCTGGACGACCACCATGAAGCCCCGCCGGGCCGCCGCCAGCGGATCGAGCACGACACCGACCATGGGCGTCTGCTTGCCGTACGGCAGCCGGCTCAGCAGCACCGGCCACGGCCCCGTACCGCCGGGCCGGTAGACATCGGCGCGCAGCACCGTGCCGTCACGCATCTGAGCCGGAACATCGAACTCGATCTGGATCTCCGCCATGTACGGCTCCTTCTCGCCACGACACTCTCACGTGACATGGTCGAACCTGGCCCTCTCACGCACTACCCCCGAACGAGGGTGTCCACGGCGCTCTCGGGGCGGTCACGCCACCGCGTTCAGCAGGTCGGCCAGCAGGTCGGGCCGTTCCAAGGCGATGAAGTGGCCCGCTCCCGGCACCTGCGTGAAATCGGCAGCCGGCAGCAGCTCCTTGTCGGCCTGCCGGTCCGAGGGCCGGGACCAGTCGTTCTCCCCGTAGACGAGGTGGACGGGTGCCTTGACCTCGGAGTAGCGCGAGCGGGCGGCGATGAGACTGGGCAAGCTCTGGTACACGGCCCTGGCGACGGTCGAGTAGCCGGGGCGGCGGCCCACCTGGAGGAGTTCGTCGAGGTAGTCCGCCCGCAGCGCGGTCTTGTCGACCAGCCCGCCCTGCAGGATCCTGCGGACGGCGGCCTTGGGCTCCACCCCGGCGACCACCGGGCCTACCCCCGGAGTGAGAACACCGCCGACCACCACACGGGCGAGAAGACTGGACCGGGCGATCCCGCCGGGGAAGTCGTACGTGTTCACCGCGACGACGCGCCGTACCCGCTCGGGCAGATCGGCCGCGGTGGTCAGGGCGAGCACCGCTCCCATGGACTCCCCGACCAGGGTCACGTCGTGGAGGTCGAGTTCGGTGAGGAGCCGCTTGACGCCCGCGCGCATGGCCGGCTCGTCGTACGACGCACCGGGCACGATCTCGGAGTAGCCCATCCCCGGCAGGTCGAGGGCGTACACGGTGTACTGGTCCGAGAGCAGGGGGATGAGGGAGCGGAAGTGCTCGGCCTGCGTGCGCACGGTGTGCAGCAGGACCACGGGAGCACCGGTGCCCGCCTTGAGGTAACGCAGTGTTCCCTCACGGTTGTGACGTCCTGTGCGCGGGGCGATGGTGTGGCTGGTGGTCCCCGGGATGTGAATCGTGGGACGTGACTCTGGGCTGGGCATCTCGCTGGCTTCCCTCTGTGTGAACTGCTGTGGACGGGTGATTCGGACAGGGCCCGCCCGAAGGGGGCGTGACCACCGACCAGGCCTTGGATTCATTGAGAAACCGACCGGTTTCCATCATCGTAAACCGATCGGTTTCCTAGCGCAAGACCGAGGTTGCCATCCGCAGGTGCAGGGCTACGCCGTCGTGGCCGGCCGCCGTGGCCGAGGTGATGCGGCGAAGCGGTCCGGGCCGGCTGGATGAGGCTCTGGGGAACCGCGCACCTGCTGTTGGGTGCCGATGTCGACGAGACGACGGTCTTCCTGGCGCGCGGCACGCCCGTCAACACCCCTACGGCCACCGGGCTCCCCTCCGATTGCGGGGAATCAGGGGCGGGGAGCCATCAGCCCGGGGAGCGCACGGTCACAGCGCCCGCCCGGAAGGGGATGCGTCAGCGCATGCCTGCCGCATCGAGCAAGGTGGTCACCGTGGGCGTGACGAGCCCGGTCAGCTTGTCGGCTCCGATCCCCGCGCGGGCACTGGCGCCGTCGAAGACAAGGCTGAGCTGCCGGGCCAGCAGGTCGGGATGACTTGCCCCGCCCTGTTCGGCCTCGAAACGGAAGAAGGCCGTCAGGTTCTCCTTGACGCGGTGGGCCACCTGGCTTGCAGGGTGGCTCTGGTCTTTGAGCTCGATCTGAGCAGCCAGGTACCGACAGCCTTGGAAGTCGGGCGCACCCGCCTGCTCCTCCAGCTGGTCGAAGACGTGCAGGATCCGCTCGCGGCGTGAACGGCCGTCGTCCGCCGCCGGCAGGAGGCCGGCCGCGAAGGCGGAGGCGCGTTCCCCCAGGCTCGCCGCCAGCAGTTCATCCTTGCTCTCGAACAGCTGATACAGGGAACGCTTCGACACCCCCGCCGCCTTGCACAGCGCCTCGACGCCGATGCCGACACCTTCTCGGTAAGTGAGCGTGGCCGCCGCCTCCAGCAGCCGCTCTCTGGTACTGGACTTCACTACGGTGGTCATACCGCGAGGTTAACTCGACGTGGACACAATGAAAACCGATCGGTTTACGGCAGTTTACCGGGGCGCCCTTCGCGCCGCCCACGGCCGGGCGGGCATGTGAGTACGGTTTCCGCTACGCCGGGGCGACGGTCTTTTGCGAGGGCGTTAAGTCCGTTTCTGGTAGCGGCCTCGTCCGGGCTGGGTGAGGAAGCCTTGGCGAGTGAGGCGTCCGAGGCGAGCGCGGGTGACGTTGACCGATGCCTCGCCGGTGGGCATGTCAAGGAGTTCGCGCAGCTCTCGGGCTCGGAACTCCCGGTCGGGGTGCTGGTTGAAGGCGCTCACGATGGCCTGGACTCGTCCGCTAAGTCACTGGGGGTACGGCTCTCGTTCCATGCCCGCATCTCGGCATGCACATGCCCAGCAGATGGCCTGCCCGACGACCAGTACCTCGATCGAGCGATCACGAACCGAGGAAGATCGGACTAAACGTCCACTCAGATCTCCTGGGGCTTGTAGGAGCTGGGTTCGCGCAGGGCGACGCGACCTAGGAGATCGACGGTTTTGGTGACGCCCTCGACGGGGGCCACAAGAACGTCCTCGTGCTCGATGCTCAGGACGTCGTCGTAGCCGGCTCGACGCAGGGCGAGGCAGAAAGCGCGCCAGAACGCGTCGTCGTGGCCGTAGCCGAGGGTGACGTAGTTCCAAGAGCGTTCCTTGGCGGCCATGACCGGCAGCGTCTCCAGCCTGCTGGTCAGCGCCTGGCGGGAGGGTTCCAGCCGGGTGTCCTTGGCGTGTACGTGGTAGATCGCCTCGCCCAGGGCCTCGATGGCGGCGAGCGGGTCGGCGCCCATCCACATCAGGTGGCTGGGGTCGAAGTTGGCCCCGACCACGGGCCCGACTTCCTCCCGCAGGCGCAGGAGGGTGGGGACGTTGTAGACCGCCTGGTGGGCGTGCATCTCCAGAGCGAGCTTGGGTACGCCCTGGTCACGGGAGTGGGCGACGAGGTCTCGCCAGTACGGGAGTACGACCTCGGTCCATTGCCAGTCGAGGATCTGTGTGGTCTCCGGCGGCCAGGAGACCGTGATCCAGTTGGGATTGGCGTCGCCCGGCCCGCCCGGCAGCCCGGACATCATCACCACGCGGTCGACGCCGAGCAGCGGGGCGAGAGCGATCGTCCTGCGCGCGACCTGGTCGTGCTCGCGGCCGCTGGGCCCGGGGTGCAGGGGGTTGCCTGAGCAGGTGAGGGCGCTGATCGTGAGCCCTCGGTCGGCGAGCTTGGCCAGCAGTTCGCGGCGCGCGCCGTCGCTGTCGAGAAGCCGGTCGATGTCGATGTGCGGGGCGGTGGACCAGGCACCGGTGGCGAACTCCACGTGGTCCAGGCCGAGTTCGGCGGCCAGGTCCAGGGTCTCGTCGAGCGTGAGCTGCCCGACGCTGTCGGTGTTCAGACCGATTTTCATGATGCGTCCCGTCTGCGGTGTGGTCGGGCGGTGAGGGGTCGTTCCCCGCTGGTTCGGTGTGCCGGCGGTAGGGGTCAGATGTAGAGGGCTGGGCGGTCGGCGAGTTCCACCTCGACGCGGCGGCCCTCGGTCTGGGCGCGGATGCCCGCCTCGCAGACCGCGGCCACGGCGTAGCCGTCCCAGGCGCTGGGGCCGGTGACCTCGCCGCGCCGGGTGGCGTCGACCCATGCCTGGACCTCGCGGTCGTACGCTTCCTCGAACCGCTCGACGAAGCCGGGGGTGACCGTGCCGCCCCAGCGTCCGCCGGTGCTGACGAGCATGTCGTGCCGGTCGCCGATGCGGGCGGTGCCGTGCTCGCACACCGCCTCGGCCTGGACCTGGTAGCCGTAGCGGGCGTTGACGTAGATTTCGACGTCGACCAGGGCGCCGCCGTCGGTTTCGAAGACGACGAACTGCGGATCAGCCAGCCCTTCGGGCGCGTTCCCGGAGGGCCGCGGCCGCAGCACCGTGACGGACGTGATCTCCTGGCCGAGCAGCCAGCGGGTGATGTCCATCTCGTGGGTCACGGAGTCGTTGATGAGCATGGCGCTGGTGAAGTCCGGCGGGCAGGACGGGTTGCGGTGCCGGTTGTGCAGCATCAGCGGCCGGCCCAGTTCGCCGCTGTCCAGCAGCGCTTTGAGCTTGATGTACTCGTGGTCGTAACGGCGCATGAAGCCCACCTGCACCCGGCGGTGCCCGAGCCGACGCTCGGCCTCCAGCACGCGCAGGGCGGAGGCGGCGTCGGGGGTGAGGGGCTTCTCGCACAGGACGGGCAGGTCGTACTCGAACGCGGTGAGCAGTGCCGCCTCGTGGGCGACGCCCGGGGAGGCGAGCAGCACCGCGTCAACGTCGGGTGAGGCCATCGCTTCGGCGACGTCGCCATAGGCCGCGCATCCTTCGACGTCGGCGGCAACCGTCTTGGCGCGATCGATGTCGACGTCGACGACGGCGGCCACATGGGCGCCGCTGGTCACCTCGCTGATCCGGCGTACGTGATCGGCTCCCATGCGGCCGGCGCCGATCACGGCGACTCCGAGGGAGGTGCGGTAGGTCATGTGGTTCCTTGACTTGAGGGTGGCGATGGCGGTGACGGTCAGCAGAGGGCCGGCCGAACCCACACGGGTCCGGCCGTGACCCGGGTCGTACGCGTCACCGTGTTCCCTTGGCCGCGAACGTGGCGACGGCGGCGACATTGGACTTGTCGACGAAGGCCGGGCCGGTCAGCACGGGCGCCACGCCACCGCCGCTGTAGTTGCCGTTGTTCTTGTAGAGCCAGAGGGAGTCGACCGCCAGGTAGCCCTGCAGATAAGGCTGCTGGTCGACGGCGAACTCGATGCTGCCGCCCTGGATCGCCTTCACGAGTTGCTTGTTGAGGTCGAAGGTGGCGACCTTGGCCTTGCTGCCGCTGTCGGACACCGCCTGCGTGGCGGTCAGCGCGACCGGGGCGGCGAGGGTGACGACGTAGTCGATGGAGGGGTCCTGCTTGAACTTGGCGGTGATGGTCGACTTCACGGACGGCATGTCGGCGCCGTTGACGAACAGGTTTTCCGTCGTGCCCGAGAAGCCCTTCTTCACGCCCGCGCAGCGTGCCTCGAGGGCGACCTGGCCCTGTTCCTGAATGACACAGGCGACCTTCTTGGCGCCGAGGGAACTCAGCTTCTTCCCGATCGCCTCGCCCGCGACGGTCTCGTCCTGGCCGAAGTACTCGAGCAGGTCCTGCTTCTTCCAGTCGTCCACACCGGAGTTGAAGCCGACCACGGGTATACCGGCCCGCACTGCCTTGGCCACGGTTTCCTTCATGGCATCGGGCTTGGCGAGGGTGACGGCGATGCCGTCGACCTTCTGGTCGATCGCGTTCTGCACCAGGTTGGCCTGGTTGCCCCCGTTCGGGTCGGAGGAGTAGATCAGCTTGACGTTGTCCTTGGCGGCCGCGGCCTGGGCGCCCTTGCGGATGGTGTCCCAGAACGTGTCACCGGGGACGGCGTGGGTGATCATCGCGATGGTCATGCGGGGCGTGGTGGCCTTGCCGGCAGAGACGCCACCGGCGCTCTCCTGTGACTTCTTGCCGCCCGAGCTGCTGGAGCAGCCGGCGAGTGCCAGGACTGTACCGGCGGCCATGGCCACCAAGACGGTGAATCTGCGGGAGCGGGAGGGAAGCGAGCGGTTCATTTCGGCACCTCACTGTGCTGACTTGCGGGAAGGGGTGATCCACCGGCGGGACGCAACACATCCCGTTGCGGGTCGGGCGGGGAGCTATTGGGTGGCCTGCTGTGCGACTCGGGGTGGGATCAGAGGGTGAACGCGGCGCGGAAGCGCTCCATGGCGGTGTGACTGTCTCCGGAGGGCCATGCCTCCAGGGCGACCGTCCCGTCGTAGCCGAGGTCGGTGAGGGCGCGGGCGACGGCCGGATAGTTGATCTCTCCGGTACCGGGTTCGCAGCGGCCGGGCACGTCGGCGACCTGGATCTCTCCGGTACCGGGTTCGCAGCGGCCGGGCACGTCGGCGACCTGGATCTCTCCGATCAGGCCGGCGCCGTGCGCGCGGCGGATCAGTTCGATGAGGTTTCCCTCGCCGATCTGGGCGTGGTACAGGTCCAGATTCATCCGCAGACCGGGCCGATCGACTGCCGCGACCAGGGCGTAGGTGTCGGCGGCTCGCGCGAACGGGACGCCGGGGTGGTCGACGGCGGTGTTGAGGTTCTCCAAGGTGAAGGTGACGCCTGCGCTCTCACCCAGTTCGGCCAGACGGGTGAGCGTGCGGTGGGCGGTGATCCACATGTCGCCGGTGGCCTCGTCGGTCACCGGCACCACGGGCAGGCCCTCGCTGTCCAGGCCGGTGCCATGCAGGTTGAGCCGGGGGCAGCCGAGATGCTCGGCGGCCTTGATCGATTCCTCGGCTGTGCGAAGGAGTTCGGCTGCGCCGTCCGGGTCGGTCAAAGTGCCGCGAAGGTAGCCGGTCATCGAGGAGAACTCGGCGGGGGTCTGGGCCAGTGCGTTCAGGTCGTGCCGGGTCCAGTCCCAGATCTCCACCTGGAAGCCGGCCTCGTCGATGCGCCGGGCCCGCTCCTCGACCGGCAGGTCGCGGTAGACCGTCTCGGCACAGACCGCCAACGTGTACATCGCAGCTCCAGACTTATAACGTTCTAAGAGAACAGGAGCAGTACGCCAGGCGCCGGGCCACCTGTCAAGGGTTTGTGCGGACATTTGATTTATAACGTTTTAACAACGTTGACCAGTGCGTGTCCTGCTTGGCTCGGTCTACGATCACCTCGGAGAAGACCCTCGATCAGGAAGGCCGACAGTGCCATCGCGCTCTGCCGTCCCGGACGGAAAGCGGCCGACGCTCAGCGACCTCGCGGCGCGGGCAGGTGTCTCCGTGCCGCTTGCCTCCATGGTCATGCGCGGTGCCAAGGGGCCCAGCGCGGCAAGTCGCGAGCGGGTGCTGCGGGCCGCGCAGGAGGTCGGCTACCGGCCGGACAGCAGGGCCCGCCTCCTGCGCAGCAGCCGCTCGCACCTGGTGGGAGTGCAGTTCGACCTGCGACAGCCCTTCCACGCCGACATGGTTGAGGCGCTCTACGCCGCGGCGGGGGCGGCCGGCTATCAGATCGCGCTCAGCGCCGTCGCCGCGAGCCGCAGCGAACACGAGGCGGTGGAGATGCTGCTCGCCGACCGCTGCGAGGCGCTGATCCTGCTCAGCCCCCATGCCCCGGCGGCCCGGCTGGCAGAACTCGGGGCGCAGCTTCCCGTCGTCTCCGTGGCCCGTCGGCTGCGTCCGCTCGCCGACGGCGTCGACGTCGTCCGCGCGGCCGACGACGAGGGCGCCCGCCAGGCGGTTGACCACCTCGTGGCACTGGGCCACCGCGACATCGTCCACATCGACGGGGGCAGGGCGCCGGGCGCGGCCGACCGGCGCCGCGGCTACAAGTCGGCCATGAAGCACCACGGCCTCACCGACCGCGTCCGCCTCGTGCCGGGCGGGCTGACCGAGGACCACGGCGCGGCAGCCGCACGAACACTCCTCGCCGAGGCTGCCCGCCCCACCGCCGTCCTCGCCTTCAACGACCACTGCGCGATCGGCGTCCTCGACACCTTCCTGCGCGCCCGCATCCCTGTGCCCGACGAGATCTCGGTCGTCGGCTTCGACGACAGCCACCTCGCCCGTCTCGCCCACGTCCAACTCACCACGGTCGGGCAAGAAGCCCGCCAGCTGGCGCGCCGGGCCGTGAGCCGGGCCGTCGCCCGGCTGGAGGGTGGGGCGGCGGACGACGAACGAGAAGTCGTCGTCACACCACACCTCGTCATACGAAGCACCACCAGGGCACCTTGCCGCTCCTGACCCGCGCTGCTGTCGAGGAGTTCGTGCAGCTCTCGGGCTCGGACTCCTCGACATGCCCACCGACGAGGCATCGGTCAACGTCACCCGCGCTCGCCTCGGACGCCTCACTCGCCAAGGCTTCCTCACCCAGCCCGGACGAGGCCGCTACCAGAAACGGACTTAACGCCTCTGAGGGTCAGTGGGTATTTCCCGAGCGGCGGGGCCGCTTGCGGTGGGCCGTCAGCAGGACCGGGAG
This sequence comes from Streptomyces sp. Q2, assembly GCF_056820935.1. NCBI lineage: Bacteria > Bacillati > Actinomycetota > Actinomycetes > Kitasatosporales > Streptomycetaceae > Streptomyces > Streptomyces sp. Q2. Next base: position 60,865 of record NZ_JBXEJE010000024.1, read on the forward strand.
CGGGCCGGGGGCAGGCCCTGGTCCGGACGCCCGCTGTCCAGGCTTGCACCACTACCGCGTCGTCACGCAAGCCAACTCTCACAACCGTCTCTACTCGTCGAAGGCCGCCGGCAGGTCGGGGTGGGCCTGGATGCGGTGCGCTACATGCCGGACCATCCGGCCTACCAGCAGATCATGGCGGTGTTCACCGCGGCCGACCATCCGCTGCGTGCACGGCAGGTGTGCGAGGCAACGGACGTGGCGGTCGCGCCCAACAACATCAACAACGTCCGCCTCAAGCTCAAGCGGCTGACCGACCGCGGGGTCCCGGCCGAGACCGAGCCAGGGTGGTTCACCCAGCCTCGGCCGTAGTCGACCGATGTCGCCACGACCTGCCCGCTTGTCCCACACGAAACGAAGAATCGGGCATCAGGTCTCATACCGCCCTCTGAGGCTTCGTCCGGGCGGGGACGCGGTGCAGCCCCTGGCGGCCGCCCGTCACCACCGAAGCCGGAGAGTGCGGCCGCGATGAGGCCGACGGTCATCCTCACCCAGCCCCTGGCCAGGCCCGCGCCCACTGGGCGCCGTTGTAGAGGCTCTCCGCCGCAGCGGCTTCGAACTCTGGGAGGACGCGCGCGAAGAGTCGTGGCCGACCTACCCGTGCCGGACCTCGCAGGGAGGGACAGCCGGGAAGCGGCCATCGCCTCGGCCGGCGCGACGGACCTCCCTTGGGCCGGGTACGTACAGTGCCCGTGGCGATGAAAGGAACGGTCCCCGGCCGGACAGGTGGGGGTGTGGAATCCATGCTGGAGCAGGAACGTGCCCGGGCCCGAGAAGCCCGCTTCGATGCGCTGGCGCGCGCGGTGGCAAAGCCGCTGCACCGATATCTGCTGCGCCGGGCGGACGCAGACGCGGTAGACGACATCCTCGCGGAGACGATGCTCGTGCTCTGGCGCCGCCTCGAGGACGTGCCCGGGCTCGGGAAGGGCCCCGTGACCGACCCCGACAGCGTGCTGCCCTGGTGTTACGGCGTCGCACGCGGCTGCCTGTCCAACGCCCGCCGGGCGGACGGGCGCCGGCTCCGGCTGGTGGAGCGGCTGACTCGTACCGCACCGCCGCCAAAGGCCGGGGAAGCCGACCACCCCGAACTGCAGGCCGCACTCGGCACACTCGGCGCCCTGGACCGTGAGGTGGTGCTGCTCTGGGCATGGGAGGGGCTGACCCCGCGCGAGATAGCGGAAGTGACCGGACTGACCGCCAACGCCGTCAGCATCCGCCTGCACAGGGCAAAGAAGAAACTCGCCGCTCTGCTTGACCGAAAGAACGACGACAAGGCCGGACATGAGATGGGTGAAGGAAGGAGCAACCGGTGAACGACGAAGAACTGCTGGCCCGGATGAGGGCCATCGACCCGGCGCGGACCTCTGATGCTCCCCAGCTCGACATCAACCGTCTCCTGGAGGCCACCATGACCGCCGACACCACAGTCCGCACCTCCCCCCGCGCATCGGACCGTCCCCGCCGCCCCCTGCTGCTGGCCGCAGCAGCCGCCGCTGTGCTCACGGTGGGAGCCGGCATCACCTGGGGGGTCACGGCGACCCGTGACACTCCTCCGGCCGTGGCCGCCCCGCTGGTCCTGACCGTCCAGCAGGACACAGGCGGCGGCCCGGCCACAGCGTGCGCCGAGCTCGACGTCACCACCCTGCGCCAGTACACGACCGCCTTCGAGGGCACCGCGACCTCCATCGACGGCGATCAGATCACTCTCCGAGTGGACCACTGGTACCGCGGCGAAGACGCCTCCACCGTCCGGCTCGACAACACCCACGAAGGACAACTGGAGTCATTCGGTCAGGAGTTCGCTGTCGGCCAGACCTACCTCGTCTACGCCGAGGACGGCAAGGTCCCGGTGTGCTACGGCGATGCCGAGGCCACCCCGAAGCTGCGCAGCCTCTACGACCGAGCGTTCGGCCAGTGAGCGCACAAGCTCGGCGGCTGTTCCGTCTCGCACGGTCTGCCGTTGGCTCGTTGCGAGGTTCAGCGGGAGCCGTTCGGTAAACGCGTCACCGCTCGCATCGCCCTGCCCGACGACCGGGGCGGGGACGTCACCGGACGCCGCCCCCAGTAGCAGCCGGCGCTCGCCCTCGGCTCCCGCCTTCACTGACGGCCTGATGAGAAGCGGCGCGTTACAGGGGGGCGATGTCGGTGGGAGACAGGTCGGGGCGGGCGCGGTGCCGGTATGCGGGGTGGCGCCACCGGCCGGAGGCGTCGCGGGCGACGTCGACGCCGGCTTCCCCACCAGTTCGGGTTCCACCAGCGTGACGTTCAGCGTCTCCCCGCTGCCACCCGGCGGAGAACCACCAGCCTGTCCACGGATGACCGCGCCGCCGCGCGGCGAGCAGGCCGGCGACCGCAGCAACTGGCCGTCTGGGCGAGGGTGGTGCTGCGGCCGACGTACTGAAAGCAGCCTTCGGTGTCGTGCCTGCCCTCCTCCGGTCGTCGCGACCACCCGCCGCACCGGTGGCGCGGGGGCCGCAGAGGACCGATCTCTCCTGGAACCAGATTGGATCAGACGCAGAAGGCACCGCGGATGACGAAATCGAAGGCGCGGTCCGGCATCAGCCAGCGCGGGAACATGGCGGGGGCGGTCCCGAAACCCACCCGGTAGCGGGTGCGCGGGCGGCGCGCCCTGGCGATCTTGACGATGGGTCTTGCCGATGACTCCTGGCCGTCGATCAGGATCGTGCCGCCCTCGAGGGGTCGGGGACGACAGTGGTGTCCGGTGCCTGGCCGTCGAAGAAGGCCGCCACGGTTTGCGCTCAGCCTCGCTGCCTGCCTTGATCGCCGCGGCCACCGACGGCAGGGCGACCGCGCGGGCCTGCGGGAAACACTCCAGCAGCCGCTGTAGGCCGAAGTGGTGGTCAGCGTGGGCACGGTATGGATCTCTGCGCGCGCCGGGACCGACGGGCTACGCCCTAGGCGAGCCGCTCGATCAGCATGGCCATGCCCTGCCCGCCGCCGACGCACATCGTCTCCAGGCCGATCTGTTTGTCATGGGCCTGAAGGTTGTTGATGAGCGATCCGGTGATCCGCGCTCCGGTCATCCCATAGGGGTGGCCCAACGCGATGGCCCCTCCCGAAACGTTGAGTTTGTCCTCGTCGATCTGCAGCATCCGTGCGGAGCCGAGCACCTGCACGGCGAATGCTTCGTTGATCTCGACGAGATCGACGTCGCTCATGGTCAGGCCCGCGTGGTCGAGTGCCTGACGGGTGGCCTCGATGGGTCCGAGGCCCATGATCTCCGGCGACAGAGCGGTCACGCCGGTGGAGATGATGCGGGCCAGCGGCTGCAGGCCGAGTTCACGCGCCCGGACATCGGACATGATGACGAGGGCCGCCGCTCCGTCGTTGAGCGGGCACGAGTTGCCGGCGGTGACGGAGCCCTTCTCACGGAAGACCGGCTTGAGCGCGGAGACCGCGTCGAGCGTCGTCCCGGGCCGCGGACAGTCGTCCTCGGTCACGATCGAGCCGTCGGGCAGGGTGATCGGGGTGATCTCCCCCCGGAAGTGGCCGCGCGCGATGGCCTCCTCGGCTCGGTGCTGCGAACGAACCGCCCACCGGTCCTGCTCTTCGCGACTGATGCCCGTGAGGGAGGCCACGTTCTCCGCGGTTTCGCCCATGCTGATGTACACGTCGGGCACCAGTCCCGACTCGCGAGGGTCGGTCCAGGCCTCGTGGCTCGCCTGCCTGGCGGCCGAGCGTGCCTGAGCGACGCCGAACGCGGGATTCTGCGTGTCCGGCCAGGAGTCCGAGTTGCCGTTGACATACCGGGACACGGCCTCTGTGCCCGCCGAGATGTAGGCCGAACCCTCGCCTGCCTTGATCGCGTGGAAGGCCATCCGCGTCGTCTGCAGCGACGATGAGCAGTAGCGGGTCACCGTGGTGCCCGGCAGGTTGTCGTAGCCCAGTTGGACCGCGACGTTGCGCGCCATGTTGAAGCCTTGTTCACCACCGGGCAGACCGCAGCCGAGGATCAGGTCTCCGATCTCGTCGGGGTCGAGTCCCGGGACCTTGGCGAGCGCCGCAGCGATCACCTGGGTGGCGAGATCGTCGCTGCGCATCTCCTTCAGCGACCCCTTGAACGCCCGACCGATCGGCGAGCGGGCGTAGGACACAATCACGGCTTCGGGCATCTGAGTGCTCTTCTCGGAGATCTGGCGGTGGGTTCTGTCCGGGCGAGCGGCTCTCAAGCTCCGGCAGAACAGGGATGACGTCAGCAAGGTAGCCACCCGAAACGGGTGCTCCATAGGACGAACGCGCCTCGCCGTGGTACCTCCGCGACAGACGGGCCCCTGCCCGTTTCGTCTTGCTTCTCGGTGAGCGCCTCGCCCCGGCCCGCCGTCCTCCCGCATGCCTGCGGTGGCCGAGGCAATCGCATACAGACGTTCGGCGGCACTGCGGAGCGGTCACGCCATCGATCCGCGCCTGCCTGCGGGCATGGCCGCCCATCACCCCGCTCAACCAGACCCGTCAACACGGTTGATGTGTGGGGTGTTGATGGGGGAACCGCCGGCGGACTCCGCTGCGCGCGATGGAGGACCACCGTGGCGTACGTCATGTCCGTCTGCCTCGCAGACGGGGTTGACGGAATCGGCCCGCCTAAGAAAACTAAGCACTCGCATAGTTACTATGCACTCGCTTACTTCCTGCTTCCTGCTTCTTACTTCCTCTTTCCGGCGAGCGACGAGGAGCTCCTGTGCGCCGTACTGTTTTCGATGCCGACCACGAGGCCTTCAGGGCCTCCGTCCGGGCATTCGTGGAGCGCGAGCTGCGGCCGCGCCAGGAGGAGTTCATCCAGCAGCGGGCGATCGACCGCGCCGCGTGGAAGGCCGCTGGGCAGCAAGGACTGCTCGGGCTGCTGATACCGGAGCAGTACGGCGGCAGCGAGGCGGGCGACTATCGCTTCACCGCGGTTCTGCACGAGGAATTCGCCAGGCTGTCGGTGGCGTTCGCCTCCTCGTTCACCATCCACTGCGAGGTCGTCGCCCCCTACCTGGTCGAGCTGACCACCGAGGAGCAGCGTGAGCGCTGGCTGCCGCGGTTCTGCGCGGGCGAGCTGGTCACCGCGATCGGTATGACCGAGCCCTCGGCGGGTTCCGATCTTGCGGCCCTGCGGACCACTGCCGTACGCGACGGCGAGAGCTGGACCCTCAACGGCTCCAAGACGTTCATCACCAACGGCTTCGGCGCCGACCTGGTAGTCGTCGCCGCTCGCACCAGTCCGGAGAAGGGCGCCAAGGGCATCACGCTGTTCGCCGTGGAGACGGACATGCCCGGTTTCGAGCGCGGGCGCAAGCTGGACAAGGTCGGTCAGCACGAAGCCGACACCGCCGAGCTGTTCTTCCACGACGTGCGCGTCCCGGGCGCCAACGTCATCGGCGAAGTCGACCGCGGCTTCATCCACATGATGGAGCGGCTCCCGCAGGAGCGGATCGGTGCCGCCGTGCTCAACCTGGCCCACGCCGCGCAGATCCTGGACGAGACGCTGGAGTACGTGAAGGAGCGGAAGGCCTTCGGCCAGTCCGTCGGCTCCTTCCAGTACAACAAGTTCCGGCTGGCCGAGATGGTCACCCAGATCGAGGTGACCCAGGCCTTCGTCGACCAGTGCGTCGCGGCCCACGTCACGGGCCGGCTCTCCGCGGTGGACGCGGCCAAGGCCAAGTGGTGGACCGCCCAGGTGCAGAACGAGGTCCTCGACACCTGCGTCCAACTGCACGGCGGGTACGGCTACATGAACGAATACCGGGTCGCCCGAGCCTGGCAGGACGCCCGCGTCACCAAGATCTGGGCCGGCTCGAACGAAATCATGAAGGAACTCATCGGCCGCGACCTCGGCCTGTAAGGCCCTTGGGCACCTCGTCTTCCGGATTGGAGCGCCCGATGGGCAACCTCAGCTTCGACTTCACCGGCCACACCGTGATCATCACCGGCGCAGCCCGCGGCATCGGCCTCGAACTCGGTCGCCACCTGCGCACTTCAGGCGCGGACGTGGTCCTGGTCGACCGAGACGAGGACGAACTCCGCGCGGTGGCGAAGGAGTTGGACGCTCTGTGGGTGGCCGCGGACGTCACCTCCAGCACTGACGCGGAGCGTGTCGTCGCCACCGCGCTGGCCGAGACCGGCCGCGTCGACGTCCTGGTCAACAACGCCGGAATCCTGCGCGACGGCGTCCTGTGGAAGCTCACCGACGACGACTGGGACGCCGTACTGGCCGTTCACGCGGGCGGCACCTTCCGGTTCACCCGGGCGTGCGTCCCCCACTTCCGTGCGCAGAGGTATGGCCGGGTCGTCAACGTCACCTCCTACTCCGGTCTGCACGGCAACATCGGCCAGGCCAACTACGCCACCGCCAAAGCCGGAATCATCGGCTTCACCCGCACCGCCGCCAAAGAGCTCGCCCGCTTCGGCGTCACCGTGAACGCCATCTCCCCCAACGCGGAGACCCGAATGGTCTCTTCCGTCCCCGCTGAGAAGCGCGCCGAGCTGACTGCCGGCATCCCGATGGGCCGCTTCGGCGACCCGAGCGAGATGTGCGCGGCTGTCGCCTTCCTCGCCTCCGAGGAGGCCGGCTACATCACCGGTGCCGTGCTGCCCGTCGACGGCGGCCTGTCCCTCTGACCTCTCTGGAGCCCCTGTGAACATCCTCGACCGTTTCCGTCTCGACGACCGCGTCGCCATCGTCACCGGCGCTTCCTCCGGTCTCGGCGTCGCCTTCGCTCAGGCCCTCGCCGAAGCCGGGGCCGACGTCGTCCTGGCCGCCCGACGCACCGACCGGCTCGCCGACACCGCCCGCCTCGTCGAGGCCACGGGCCGCCGCGCCCTGTGCGTCAAGGCCGACGTCGCCTCGCCCGACGACTGTCATGCGGTCGCGGCGGCCGCCGCGGACTTCGGCCACGTCGGCGTTCTGGTCAACAACGCCGGCGTAGCCGATGCGGTCCCGGCCAGCCGGGAGACACCGGAGCACTTCCGGCACATCATCGACATCAACCTCATGGGTGCCTACTGGATGGCCCAGGCGGCAGCCCGAGTGATGACCGGCGGCGGCTCCATCGTCAACATCGCCAGCGTCCTCGGCCTGGTCAACACCGGCCTGCCGCAGGCTGGCTACTCCTCCTCCAAGGCGGGCCTGCTCGGTCTCACCCGCGACCTGGCAGCCCAGTGGAGCCACCGCAAGAGCATCCGTGTCAACGCCCTCGCCCCCGGCTACTTCGCCTCCGAAATGACCGCCCGTCAGGACGCCGACCACATCGACGACATCGTCCGCCGCATCCCGCTTCCCCGCACCGGCGAACCCGAGGAACTCGCCGCCGCCGTGGTCTTCCTCGCCTCCGACGCCTCCAGCTACGTCACCGGCACCACCCTCACCGTCGATGGCGGCCTCATCATCAGCTGAGCAGACCTACAGACGTGATCCGCAAGAATGGGCGCGTGACAACCAGCGCAACCGACGACCTGTGGGGCGAGGCCGGCCCCGGCTCCCGGCGCATCCTCGAGGCGGCCCTCACGGCCTTCGCCGCCCGCGGCTACCACGGCGCCTCCACCCGCGACATCGCCGCCGCCGCCGGGATGAGCCCGTCGGCCGTCTACGCACACCACCGCACGAAAGAAGACCTCCTCTACGCGATCAGCCTCGCCGGCCACCGCAGCGCACTGGCCGCAGTGGAACGCGCCCTGGCGGAGGAGGTGACGGCGGTCGGGCGGCTACGGGCGCTGGTTCACGACTACACCGCCTGGCACGCCCGCCACCACCAGCTGGCCCGCGTCGTCCAGTACGAGCTCGGCGCACTCGCGCCGGACCACCGGGACGAGATCCTCCGGCTCCGCCGCCGCACCGAGGAGGTGGTGCTCGACGAGATCGCGGCCGGCATCGCGTCCGGGGCGTTCCGCACCGAGGACCCGGGCGGTGTCGCACTGGCGGTACTCTCCCTCGGCGTCGACGTCAGCCGCTGGTACGCCCCCGGCGGCCACCACACTCCCGTCAGCCTCGGCCGCCGCTACGCGACCCTGGTGCTGGCCATGCTGGGCACCGACCACCGGTCCGCGACCGCGGGCTGACGAACGACGTCGGCTCTCTCCCATCACGGCTACGTCGTGCTTGGTCAGTCACGGGCGCCCCGGTTTCCCGGAGAAGTCGAGCACCCAGATGTCGAGTTGGGGATGGTCGGCCTGCCAGCCCCGGGTGCGCCTGCCTCACTCCGGCAGTTCGAACCCACGCCTCCCGGCGGCGCCTGGCACTCCCCCTTGCCTCACGGTCGTCCATCCGCACGAGCACGCCCCTGAAGCGTCACTCCGACCCCTCCGGCCGGCACCTTCGAAGACGATCGGGTGGCGGGAGGGAATCTCGCCCCGCGGGCCACCCGACCTTCGAAGATGGCGAGCCCTCGATGACCGAGCATCTGCTGGTGGTCAATGGGATGACAGGGCTGCGGCGTGAGCGGCCCGCAACGAGGGCTTGTCGATCTTGCCGACGGCGTTCCTGGGGAGGGCGTCGACCACGAAGACGGACGTCGGCCGCTTGTAGCCGCTGAGGTGTTGCGCAGTCAGCGCTTCCAGAGCCGCGGGGTGAACAGTCATACCAGGTCGCGGCTGGACGTAGGCGACGACCACCTCTCCCCACTTCTCGTCAGGCACACCGATGACGGCTGCCTCGAGGACAGAGGGGGCAGCCGTGAGGACGTCCTCGATCTCCTTGGGGTAGATGTTCTCGCCACCGCGGATGATCATGTCTTTCGATCGCCCGACCAGGGTCAGGTAGCCGTCCGCGTCCAGGTGGCCTACGTCGCCCGTGTACAGCCAGCCGTCCACGATCGTCTTCGCCGTGTCTTCCGGCCGGCCGAGATAACCACGCATGACGTTGGGGCCACGCACGATGACCTCACCATCCATGCCGGTCGCCAGCTCATTGCCCTGCTCGTCGACGATCCGGAGCTCCTGCCCCGGGACGACAACCCCCACGGTGCCCGCCCGGCGCGGACCCGCGACGGGGTTGACGGTGGAGAAGCAGGTTCCTTCGGACAGCCCGTAACCCTCGATGATGGGGAAGCCGTACCGAGCCTCGAATCGGATCGGCAACTCGGCGGAGGCGGGTGCCGCGCCGCACGTGCCGTAACGCAGCGAGGACGTGTCGGGTCGAACGTCGGCCGGCAGCGCCTCGAGCATGTTGTAGATCGTGGGCACGGCACTGAAGTAGGTGGGTCGCTCCCGCTCGACGAGATCGAAGAAGGTCTTGGGGTCGAACCGGTCGGTGATGAAGACACTGCCGCCTGCGACCAGCGGCATGAGCACGCTGATCACGATGGCGTTGACGTGGAAGAGCGGCAGGATCAGCAAGCAGCGGTCGGTCGGCCCGGCCTCGATCGCCTGGCACCCCATCGCCGCCATCGCGTCGATGTTGGAGTGGTCGAGCATCACGCCCTTCGGTACGCCCGTCGTTCCGCTGGTGTAGATCAAGAGTGCCGGCGCGGTCGAGTCCGGCTGCGGCGTCGGACCCGACCCCACCGCCTCTCCGTACAGGTCGTCGACGGCCGGCGTGGCGACGCCTGCAGCGGTCGTGCCGTCCTCGACGACCAGCACGCGTGCGCCCGAGTCGTGGAGCTGCCGTGCGACCTCACCCTCGGTCAGGCTCGGATTGACCGGGGTGACGGTCGCCCCGAGCCGCCAGGCCGCGAACAGCAGAAGCACGAACTCGACGCGGTTCGTCAGCTTGAGCGCCACGACATCGCCAGTACCGATCCCAAGGTCCTGAAGGTGACGAGCAGCAGCCCGGACACGGGTCAGGAACTGGGCATTGGTGAGCGACTGACGCCCGTCGGCAACCGCGGGCCCATCCGGAGTGGATGCGGCGCGACGGTCGGGCAGAGAGGCGAAATTCATGGTGAGGTCACCTATCGTGGTGTGGCGCGTTTCAACGCGAAGGCAACAGTGCGGGCTTCGGGTGACAGGCTCGGTCACTCAGCAGCATCGCGCTTCGCGATCGCCTCGCCGGCGGAGAACTGGAGCGTCCAGACGTTGCCGTGGTGCGGGTACTTCTCCACCATGGTGGCCACCAGCTCTTCTGCGTCCTTCGCGACCTCGGAGGCAGCCGCGAAGTCCTGGATGTAGGCGCGGGTCTGGGCGATCATGGTCTCGACCGCGTAGTCGTCGCCGTCGGGCCTGCGGTGTCCGGACACGATCATGCGCGGGCGGAGGCTCTCCACGGTGTCGACGGTCTCGAGCCAGTCCTGCCACTCATCGGGCGTCGACAGGCCGAGCATCGGGTGGATCTCGTTGTAGATGGAGTCACCGGCCACGACGACGTCGATCTCGGGGATGTGCACGATGCTCGTGGGATGGATGTCGGCCTGCTTCACCTCGATGATGTGCAGGGGAGATCCGTCGACGTACAGCGTGTCGCCTTCGAGTGGCTCCGGAAGCGGCCCCGCCATGATGCAGGTGTCGCCGAACAGCATGCGCCACTGCTCGATCTGAAGCTGCATGCTCTGCTTCATGGACTCGACCACGTGGGGCAGCGCCACGGCCTTCGCCTCCGGGAACCGCTCCAGGAGCGGTCCGAAGCCCAGGTAGTGATCAGCGTGATCATGGGTGATGTAGATCGTCGTGAGCTTCTTGCCGGTGCGTTCGATCAGGTCACCGAGGTCGCGGACGTCGTCCTTGAGGTAGAGCGCGTCGATCAGGACCATCTCGGTGGCGCCGCTCACGAGCGTGGCCGTGGTGGGCGAGAAGGTGCCGTTCGGTACGCCGGGAAACTCCTCGGCCGGGACATTCGGCCAGCGACCGACGAAGACCGTGGCGCGGATGGGTGCGGCCGGCGAGGAGTGGGTGTCAGTGGTCACGAGGTACCTCCGGTTGCGGTGTTGTCGGCCGACGCGGCATTGCGCACGTCGGCAGGCGAAGTCACGTTATGAACGCACGCTCGGTGACTCTTAGAACGAGTGCGCCGAGCGCTGGTATGCGAGCGCCACGTCGCTCTGAAGCACCACCGTGGCTGCTGGAGCGGTTGATACGGCTCACTGCGGGACAAGCAACCCCGCGCAGACAGCGGCAGCGCGGAGCGAGGTCAGTGAACCGAAGACAAGCAGGACGGGACGGCTGTCCGCGGCGATACTTTCGCTGCTGAAGCGGCCTGCGTCAGTTGTCGGCAGGTCGATGTCGGGAATCCTGTCCCCGCCTCCCGGATCGCTCCTCGGGATCCGCAGATCGCGCAGATGTCCGCGAAGGTCGGCCGGTCGATGCGGTAGCGGGTGCCCTCGCCGCGGGTGGTACGCGCTGTGGTCGTCATGGGCTCCTCAGACGGATCCTCCGGAGATGGATGAGGTCCCGGGGCACGCACGGTCGACAGCACCTCACGATGCCTCGGGACCTCGGTCAGGGGTCAGCCGGTCAGCTCGTAGGGGACGGGCCGGTTCTCCCTGGCCCAGAGCTTCTCGGTGTCGGACTCCGGCGCAGGCGGAACGAGGCCCTGGACGCGCCAGAGGTCCATGGGGGTCTCGTCGATGTGGACCTCCCAGTCATAGCCGCGCTCCTTCACCAACGGCGCCAGCTTCTCCTCGATGACCTCCATGCACAGGAACCGCATCTCGGGGTCGTCCATCTGCCGGGCGATGTGGTCCACGCGGATCCGTATGAAGTTGTTGTTTGCCTTACCACCGACGTACATGGTGTTCGCCGGCATTTCCTTGAACAGGACGACGACGTAGAACTTCGGCAGGTCATAGGCGTAGTCCGTGTAGAGCGAGGTGATCCTCTCGGACAGCTGTTCCTTGTCCTGCGGGGTGAAGGCGTTCTCGGGGGTGAAAATCTCCCAGTACGGCATTGCGGCTCCTTGCTGGATGGATCGGTGACGGAAGGCGTGGGTCGTCGATGCGGCGCAGGAGGGGGGCTCAGCCCCGGAGGTGCTTGACGAAGTGGTCCCGTGCGGCTGCGGAGAGCTCGTCGAAGCCGGGGCCGCTGTAGAAGTCGAAGTGGCCGCCCTGCTTGACGATGATCTGCTTCGGCTCCCGGGCCTCCTCGTACGCGTCGAGGGCCAACTCGAACGGTGCCACCCTGTCGTTGTCGGCCACGATCATCAGGAGCGGGGTCGGCGCGATGCGGCTGATGAAGGTACCCGGGGCGTACTCGGTCACCATTTCCATGCTTCGAGCCGTCAGCTCGTTCTTCCAGTTGGGCGCCCGGTCCGCCGACGTCTTGCTGAACCACTCGTAGGCGTCGGCCGCTGGCATCACGGCCTGCGCCGTGGGGTCGGCCGCGACGACCGGGAGCATGGCGGGCTCTCCGCCGGTGAACCGGTTGAGCCGGTCGCCCTCCTGGATCGCACGGAAGACTGGGATGAAGTCCGGCCGGATCGCCCGGCTCAGGGTGCGCGGACCCGTGATGAACGGCACCTGGGAGACGACGGCCCTCACCCTCTTGTCGATCGCCGCGACCATGAGGACGTGTCCACCGGAGAAGCTGGAGCCCCAGATGCCGATCTTCGACGCGTCCACCTCGGGGCGGGTGGTGGCGTAGGTGATCGCGTTCCGGAAATCCCGGTACTGCAGGACCGGGTCGACCTCCTGGCGGGGAGTTCCCTCACTGTCGCCGAAGTTCCGGTGATCGTAGGCGAGCACGTTGAGGCCGGCTTCGGAGAAGACCACGGCATAGTCGTCGAGGTGCATCTCCTTGACGCATGACAGCCCGTGCGCCAGGACCACGACCGGTGCCGGCGTGCTGGTGTTCCTGGCCGGATAGAACCAGCCCCGGAGGGTGACGCCGCCCTCGCCCTGGAACTCGATGTCTTCTCGATTCATGTGATCTTCCGATTCGCTTGCGATGGTCCGTCGGTCGTGTGGAGGTTCACTCGGAGTGACCCGACACTCGCGAGTGGTGGTGTCGGGCCCAGAATCCACGAATGCCTGTGAGGGCTCATAGAAGGATCGCGCCGCGAGGTGGTACGGGTGTGTCACGGCCTACGAGGAGACGGTCAGGCGCATCCGTGGGCTTCCCGGTAGTCGCCGGGCGACAGCGAGAACTCTCGACGGAACTCCCGTCCGAAGTGGCTGGCGTCGCAGAAGCCCCACCGGTGTGCGATCGCGGCAATGCAGAGGTTCGTGTTCACCAGGTCGCCTCTGGCCGCTGCCAGGCGGTGCATGCGGATGACCGTCCCGACGGTGTCCCCGGTCGACGCGAAGGCCCGGTGGACCGTCCTCGGAGAAACGCTGTGGGCGGCAGCGAGGTCGGCGACTCTGATCGGTCCACCGGCGAGATGGTCGATGATCCAGTCTTCCAACCGCCGTCGGAACAACTGCAGGAACTCGTCGTCGCCGATGCGTGGTCGACTCGCACGGATCACGCCGGCAATGAGGACGAGGAGGGAGTTGCGCGCTCCCTCGACCTCCGCCGCGGACATCCGCCCGATGTGACGGTCCAGGCTCATGAGGAAGCCGTGGAGGAGGTTCGCCAAAGGGCTCTGAGCCGTGTCCAGGAGCAGGCAACCGGGCGTACCGCCCCCCGCGTCGAACGGGGACAGGGCGCTCATGGGCACCCGGACCGTTCGTTTGGCCAGGTGATCCGGGATGACGAACCGCCCGGTGATGCGGGTGCTCATGATGAGAACCGTTCCTGGTCGCAGAACGACGGTCTCGTCAGCGGTCTCGATGATCTGCCGGCCGGCGCTGGCAGCGAGGAGCAGCAGCGCGTCGTCGTCCTGACGCACCGCGTTTCTGCCTCGGGTCCCTTCGACCTGCGCGCACACCCAGTCGGTGATGAGAAGGTCTCCGAGGTCCAGCTCCTCAGCAGATCCGAGGCGCTTGACCGGCCCGGTGAGCCGCAGGTCCATGGAGGCCAGGCGGTCGCGGACGGCGAGCCTCCAGCGGACGTCCAACTCTTCGGGTGTCAGCAGGTCGGCGGGGCTTAGCATGGGTGGGGCGACAGTCACTTCGGCTCCAGCTCGGTAGAAGCTGTCCTCTCGGTCGTGACGTGTAGTTTGCTTCGTTGAAACATTCCGGTACTTGCCCTGAGGCGACAAGGATTTGTCCTTGCGTGACACCGATCTTCCTGTCCGGTGCTCTGCCCTGCAGGGGCTCTCCGCGCTCGTCACCGAGATCGGCGGCTCGGGCCCGGAACTCCTCGCGGCATACGGCTTCGACGAGGCGAGGATCGCCGAGGGCAACTCGTTCGCCAGTCTCCGACTGGTCGAGCGCGTTCTCGAGGAAACGGCCCGCCGATTCGCGCTTCCGGACCTCGGGTTGAGGATGGCGGCGCAGCAGGATCTGCATGTGCTGGGACCGCTGGCGATCGCCATGGAGAACTCACGCACGATCGGCGAGGCCGTCGAGTGCGCGAGCCGGTACCTGTTCGTCTACAGCCCGGCCCTCTCACTCGAGGAAACCGACGATCCGCTGGGAAGCCCCGGTGTGGTCGGCCTCCGCTACACGACCACGGGCATCAACGCCTCACCACAGGCGATCGACTACGGCATCGGGATCGTCCACCGAGTCCTGACGCTGCTCCACGGCGACGCACCCTACGGACTGCGTTCGGTCCTGCTGCCACACCCTCGCCTGGCACAGGAAAGCTCCTACCGGAAGTACTTCGGGGCCGAGGTCAGATTCGACTGTCCGAGCGCGGCCCTGCGCGTCCCGAGCCACCTGTTCTCGACACCGGTCAGGGGCGGCGATGACCTGCTTCACGACATCGCGATGGACCATCTCGAAACGCACTTCGGCCACCGGCACGTGCCGATGTCGGACCTGGTCGCAGCGATTCTCAGCGAACAGCTCGGATCCAGCGGTCCGGACCTGTCGAAAGTCGCGCGCCTGCTGAGTCTCCACCCGCGTTCACTGCAGCGGTCCCTGTCCAAGGAGGGCACGACCTTCTCCGGCGTCGTCGATCGTGTACGCAGGAGTCAGGCCCTGGACTTGATCACGAGGACCGACCTGTCCTTCTCGCGGATCGCGGCCAGCCTGGGGATGCAGGAACAGTCCAGCCTCACTCGTGCGGTACGTCGGTGGTTCGACACGTCACCTTCCAGACTGCGACGCGAAGGACAGGAGCCGAAAGGTCATTCCGCCCTCATCGACTGAGCGTGCTCCGCGAGCCCCCGAGCCGGCCCTGGGTGATCTCGTCTCTCTACGGTCTCAAGTCCGCCGTCACAGGTCTGAGTTCGGAGCTGCCTCTGCCCGGGAGGGCCTGTTCGGCCCAGATGACCTTGCCCTCACCGCTGTGCCGTGCACCCCAGCGCTCGGGGAGCTGGGCGACCAGGAGCAGGCCGCGGCCGCCTTCGTCGAAGACCCGGGCATGGCGCAGGTGCGGGGCGGTGCTGCCGGCGTCGGAGACCTCGCACGTCAGGGTGGACTGGAGGATCATCCGCAGCCGTATGGGGGCTTTGCCGTAGCGGATGGCGGCCGAGGACAGCGCCGAGCCGGCGGAGGCTGCGTTGGTCGCCGAGCTGAGAGCCAACGGCGCATGCAGCGCTGGGCGGCGGCTCCGCACTGGGCGGGCCGAGTGAGACCCGCACCGGGCCCGGTCGGCAGCGCTGCGGGAACGGTACGAGGACGGTCACCGCCCATGGAACCCAGGTGCCGATGGCAACCGGCCGCCGGTCCACCGGAATTCCGGCAGGAGAGGGGCTAGTTGACGTAGGAGAGGCCAGGGCGGCGAAGGCCGCCTGCGGAGCCCGCCCCGCGATCGGCGACGCCCGCGTTCGGTGCGAGGCCGCACGGCGCGCAAGCGGGAGACGGCCTGCGTGACGAAGCAGCAGCCGGCGAGCACCCCGCGAACTGCGCCGGGCAGATCACACCGTACGGCGAGGTTGCCCAGCGTGCCGCGGCAGGAGGCGTCAGCCATGCTTCGGGTCGTTTGCCTCGGCTGCTGCCGGACGGACGGTGGCGGGACGTCGCCGTCCCGCCGGACTGACTCGGACTCTGTGCCTGAGCATCTTCGGCAGCGCCCGCACCGCGCGCGACGGCATCCGCTTGCGGTTGCCGTCGCATCACCGCGCCGAGGAGAGCCCGCGTTCCTTCAGACGGGCCCGATAGGCCCGTACGTTCTGGGTGTTCCCACAGGTGGTGACGTCGTGCCAAAGACGCGAGCAGTTCTTGGAGCGGTCGTAGAACGCACCGCGACAGCGCGGGTTCGCACACACCTTCAATCGCCGCATCGTGTCGGCATAGGTGGCGGCGGCCAGTTGGATCATGACGTACGAGCGGAGAAGTTCGACACCCTTGCCGCGCGCCTGTAGCCGCGCGCCTCCGGCGTCCAGCTTCACGGCTGCCGTCGTCTCGATCGACGGTGCGGCGACGGCGGCGGCAGGTTCGTCGGCATGCCCGGTGGCCAGCGCGGCACGGAGGTCGTCGCGCAGCGATCGGAGGCGCCCGAGGCCCCGTGCATCGAGGGGACTGGGAGCGGAAGGAGCACTGGAGTCGATACTGCTCAGCGTTGCGAGGGAGGACCTGAGCCATTGCTCCGCCGTATCGACGGACTCCAGGAGGTCAGGCTGACGTGGCTTGCCCAGACTCGCTGTGTTCAAGAGGTCCTGTACGAATCCCAGCCCGCCTGGGGCGTTGTGTTCGACTTCCTCGTAGCGAGCCGAGGCCGGCCATTGGACCGCCGCACTCATCGTGTCCTCCTGGTGCCGTCAGGGTGCTTGCATCGCCTCTGTAAGAGCCTATCGCTTTCACCTGTGACCTATGGCCAGACCGCACGAGCGGGGCCGCCGGCACGACGGCCCCGCGAGGCGACCTATTCCCCCTATTCCCCGGTGAAGTCGACAGTGGGCCGGGGCTGTCCGGCCTTGTAGGCCGCCACAGCCGACGCAAGAGCGACGGTCACGTCCTTGGACTCGAACAAGGGGATGGCGATGTCGAACATCGAGTCGTCGGCGGCGTTCACGCCACCGGCTTCCCACATCCGCAGCAGCGCCTTGTGCGCGGCGTGCGCCCGGGTGGGCCCTGCGGCAACCTTGCGGGCGAACGCCCGGGCGGCTTCGAGGACTTCGACATCGGGCAGAACGTGATTGACGACTCCGGCCTGCGCCATGGTGGCAGCGGGCACCTGTTCCGAGGTCAGTGCCCATTCGTAGGCCCTGGCACGGCCCGCACGAGCAGCCGATCGGTAGATGCCGCCAAGCAGGGTGACGATGCCCAGCGTCTGCTCGGGGTGCCCGAACCGGGCTCCCTCGCCGGCGAAGATCACGTCGGAGCGCAGCGCGAGTTCGAAGCCCCCGCCGAAACACAGGCCGTTCACCGCTGCGATCACTGGCACGGGAATCTGCTCGAAGCGGTTGAAGGCGAACATGTACCGCTCGAACAGCATCCGCAGTTGTCGCACGTCGAGGTCGGGCCACGTGACGATGTCCCCGCCGAAGCAGAAGTCAGGCCCTTCGGCCCGCAGAAGGATCGCCCGCGCCCCCGATGACTCCGCCTTCTCGACCGCGGCGAGCAGTTCCTCGGCCATCTGTTCGTCGATACGGTTCTGCGGCGGGTTGTCCAGGACGATCTCGGCGACGTGGTCGTTGATGTCGAACCCAAGATGGCTCATCGGTCTTCCATTTCTTTCCTGCAGGCACGGTCGCTGATGGTGGCCGCGCGGGACAGACGGGGAACTGGGCTACGCGCCCTGAGCGGGCTGCGGGTCGCCCGCATAGAAGTGATCGGGCGGGACGATGCCGACCAGCCGGTCGCGGACGGTGGCGGAGAACCGCAGGACTGCTCCGAGCGGACGATGGTGGATCGCCGCCCGGACGACATCGCCCTCTGCGTTCTTCTCCAGAAGCGTGACGCCGCAGAACTCCACTCCGCCGAACGCCGTCGCCTTCCACTGCAGGTAGGTCGTGGTCGCGTCGGAGGCCTCGGCCGTGAACTCCAGCGACTCGTAAATCGTGCTCGCGGCCGCGAGAGCGGAGGCGACGAGCGCCCGACCGGCGATCGGCCGGGCAAGAATGCTGGCCTCCAGCACGACGTCCTCGGCGAAGCCCTGGGCGAAGGTGTTCTCGGAATGCTCCGAGAAGCCGCTGCGCCAGCCCGAAGCCGCATCGCCGGCATTCAGGTTCTGGAGGAAGCCGAGGACCTCGCGGGCCAGGGCGTGGGGGTGCTCCACGTGCAGCCAGTGCCCGCCGCCGGGAACCGTCGCCTGACGGGCAGCAGGGAAACGAGGCGCGATGGCGCCGGTGACGACTTCCTCGGTGACGAAGCCGTCGCTGTCGCCGCGGACGATGAGGACGGGGCCGGAGTACGCGCTCTGTTCCGGTGCCTCCTCGACACCGTTGTTCCAGATGTCGACGTACCGTGCGGCCACGGGCGGGGCAACCAGCAGGCCGCTGCGGCCCAGCGCGTCCAGTGCCTCCTTGTCGAGCGCCGGCGAGAGCTGGGTGCGAACGGCACGCTGGGCCTCCGCGTTCCCGCCGAGTGCCCGGAACGGCACGACGGCTTCCTCGGGCAGACGGGTGCCCCCGAGCGGGACCGGCGTGAGCAGAACCAGTCCGGCGACGCGCCCGGGCCGGGCGGCGGCCGCGAGTTCGGCGACCTGGGAGCCCATGCTCTGGCCCACCACAACGACGGGGCCCTTGATCTCGTCGACGACGGATGCGACCTCGTCGGCGAACAGGGCCAGACTCAGCTTCTCCGTGTCCTCGGCACAGGACGCACGGGTCCCGGAACCCGGAAGATCGATACCCACCGTCGCCACGGCACCCTTCAAGGCTTCGACGAAACCGTCCCAGACCGTGGCATCGTCCAGGAAGCCGTGGACGAGCAGCAGTGTCGGCGCCTGCGGGAGCACCTCGCCAACGCCGGTACCGGCCGGGTCGGTGTGCCCAAAGTCTCTGGTCATTTCGGTTCCGTCCTCGTTGATCCGGAAGGCGACCATTCCGCCGTGTCGATGGGTGAGAAGTCCGTCGGACGTTCATCGAGCCGCGCGCTGCGCGTCACGCGCAGACGCTCGACGAGCTCCTCGGGCAGGGGGGTGGTGAAGATGTTGTTGACGAGCGAGTACTCGGCGGCCAGACGCCCAACGGCCCCCAGGGCACCGATGTCGATGCGCCCGCCGGGCAGGTAGAGGTCGTCGCGCACGTGGAAGCGCTCCACGCGCCCCCAGACCACGTGGTCCGGCATCGGGGGCATGGGGATGATCCGATCGACCACGCACTCCATGGAAACAGGGGCGTCGGCGATCCGGGGCGCCGCGACGACCTCGCACTCGCCCTTCTCCAGGCCGAGTGCCTCGAATTCGTCGACCTCCGGGTCGAACTCGAAGGCGGAGCGGTGCACCTCGTCGGCATGGCCGATCGACGCCATGTTCACCACGAACTCACCGGTGTCCCGGATGTTGACGAACGTGTCCTTCAGGGTGACCTCGTCGGAGCGGGGCTGAAGGGAGATCGACACGATCGGGGGAAGGCGGCCGACGACGGTGAAGAAGGACACCGGGGCCACGTTGCCGATGCCCGCGGTCGACCGGGTGCTGACCCAGGCGATCGCGCGCGGCAGCACGCTGCCGATGAGAAGTTTGTAGCTCGACCTGGCGTCGAGCGATGCCGTATCGATGATCATTTGCACTCTCCGTTGAACGCCTCATCCGAAGGGCTGCCGGTCTCGGCCTGCTCTCGGCGCCCGCGACGATGGCCGGCTCGATTCCCGGTCGGTACCGGGTGCGGATAGCCCCGGGGAAGCGCGGGGCGAGAGGGACGACCTCTGATGTGTACAGGAGCGTAACGCTTACACATGTGACAACGCCAGGTGTGCGCCACCTGAAATGCCCGCCGGGGTCCCGGAGCGGGAAGGCCGCTTCAACGGATGCGAAATGACAGAGCCATACCGTTGTCACCTGTGTACCAGACTGTTAGGGTCCGCCGCTATGAAAGCAACAACGCTTCCAGGTCTCACCGGGGAACCGGCACTGGAGATGCTCCACGCCGCACCACTGAGACCCGCGGCACCCGGAACACCCCAGTTGCTGTTCGTGCACGGTCTGGGCTATGGCGCCTGGGTCTGGACGGACTGGATGGCCGCGGCGGCCGCGGCCGGACACGACAGCTGGGCGCTCTCGCTGCGCGGCCACGGTGGCAGCGGCGGCACCGCCGCCCGCTCCGCGCTGAGCCACTACGAGGCCGACGTCGTCCGCGCCGTACGCTCGCTCCCGGGGCCCGTCGTGCTGATCGGGCACTCCATGGGCGCGCTCGTCGTCCAACGCGCGGCCGCGGCGGCGAACGCCGCCGCCATGATCCTGGTCGCTCCGCTGCCCCCACGCCCCGCGGTGCACACGATTCTGGCGGTACTGCGCCGGCAGCCGTTGGAAGTGCCGCGCTACATAGCCGGCAGGCCGATCAAGCTCGGTCCCCACATCCTCTACGCCCACCCGGACGACCCGGCGACGGCCGAGGCGAGCAAGCGCCTGACCCCCGACTCCCCGCTCGTCCAGTACCAGTTCCTCTTCCACCGGCCGACGCGTGTGCCGCCGCTGCCGGTCCTGGTAGTCGCCGCCGCGAAGGACCGGCTCGTGCCCCTCGTCTCCGTACGGGCCACTGCGCGGCGCTACGGGGCGCGACTCCGGAAAATCGCCGGCGTCGGACACACCATGATGCTCGACCCTCAATGGTCCGAGGGCTGGAAGCAGATCGAGTCCTGGCTCGCCGACGGCCCCTCGACGGCAGCCCACCCCGCCGGCCCGCCACCCACCCGGCGCGGCAGGAGTGACAGTAAGGAAAAGAGGAACCATGGTTGACAGGCGAGACGTGGCCTTCACCGCCGACGGTGGAGTGACCCTGCGCGGCTGGTACTTCGTACCCGAAGGCGAAGGCCCGCATCCGGCCATCTCCATGGCTCACGGCTACGCGGGCGTCAAGGAGCACGCCCTGGAGGGCTTCGCCCGGCGGTTCGCCGAGGCGGGCTTCGCCGTACTCCTCCACGACCACCGCACCTTCGGCGCCAGCGACGGCGAGCCACGTCAGGACGTCAATCCGTGGGTGCAGGCCGAGGACTGGCGTCGAGCGATCTCCTTCCTGGAGGCGCAGCCCGAGGTCGATCCGGACCGGCTCGGCGTCTGGGGAAGCAGTTACGCCGGCGGGCACGCCATCGTGCTCGGTGCCACCGACCGGCGCCTGAAGGCCGTCGTCGCGCAGGTCCCGAACATCAGCGGCTACCGGCAGGGGCTTCGGCGGGTGCCTCCGCATCTCGTTCCCGCCCTTGAGGAGGGGTTCGCGGAGGAGGAGCGCAGAGCTGCCCGCGGAGAACCACTCGACTACCACCAGGTCGTCAGCGCCGATCCCGCGGTCCGCGCGTCCTACTACTCCCCGGACGCGGTCGACTTCTATCTCCAGGAGCTGCCCGAGGGAATCTGGGAGAACAAGGTGACCGTGCGCTCCACCCGCATGGCGCGCATGTATGAGCCTGGGTCGTTCATCCACAGGGTGTCCCCCACGCCTTTGCTGATGATCGTTGCCAAGGACGATCACCTGACGGTGACCGACGTCGCTCTCGAGGCGTACGAGGACGCCCTCGAACCCAAGAAGCTGATCCTCATCCCCGGCGGCCACTTCGACCCGTACCGCGCCCAGTTCGAGCGCGCCGGCTCGGAAGCACTCGACTGGTTCCGGAGGTTTCTGCAGGCATAGAACGAGTGCGCCCGCGAGGGAATCGGCCGGGTCGGCATCCGGCCTGATGGATGATCAGACCAGCTCGTGGGTGACCTCCTCGTCGTTCAAGTGGCGGCAGGATCTTGGAAGCGAGCTCCCACCAGTGCCCCCGCCCGGCGAGCCAGGCACCCGGCTGGTCGGCGTCCGGACCCGGTATTCCGGACGAGCTGGAGCAGTTCACGGAAGGTGCGCCCCAACACGGCCGCCTCGACCGCGGGGCACGGGCCCCACGACGACCAAACGATAGGAGTCGGCCTTGGCCGGTAAGAAGGACCTTCGATACGCGGTCCACATCTCACCCTCGATCCCCACGGAGATCAGTGATCTGCCGCCCGGTGTGAAGCGGCGGATGTGGTCGCCCATCTCCTCGACGCTCGTCTACGGCGAGCGGGACGCGGTACTCGTCGACCCGGTCATGACGGTCCAGCAAGCCGTCGCGCTCGCCGAATGGGTGGAAGCGTACGACCGGAATCTGACGACGGTCTACGTCACCCACGGGCACGGAGATCATTGGTTCGGGCTGGCGACCCTCCTCGACCGCTTCCCGAACGCCCGAGCGGTCGCCACGCCGGCGGTCGTCGAGCACATGGCGAAGCAGATGGAGCCGAGCTTCGTCGAGAGCTTCTGGAACGCGAGGTTCCCGGGTCAGATCCCGGACCGTCTCGTGGCAGCCGACCCGATGGAGGAGGGGGTGCTCGAACTCGAGGGCCGGGAGTTGACGGTCGTGCCGCTCGGTCACACCGACACCGACGACACGACCGCCCTGCACGTCCCCTCCATCGGACTCGTGGTCGCCGGGGATGCCGCCTACAACGACGTGCACCTCTACCTCGCCGAGTCGCCGAGCGAGGGCCGCACGGCGTGGAAGGAGGCGCTCGGCGTGATTGCCGGCCTCGGAGCCGACCATGTCGTGGCGGGGCACAAGCGTCCCGGCCGGCCTGACTCCCCGGGTATCCTCGCCGAGACCCGCGCGTACATCGATGACTTCGAGGACTGTGTCGCGCGCACCGCCTCCACTGAGGAGCTCTACCAAGCGATGCTGGAGATCCACCCGGACCGGGTCAACCCGGGCGCCCTGTGGGGCTCGGCCCGTTCGGTGAAGGGCTGACGCGACACGCCCACTTCTCCCTTGTGCCATGCGTCCGGCTGACAGCCGATCACCGACCCGTCGTACGCGCAGGGCCGCGCTGTCCAGGCGGTCGGCCCTTCCGGAAGGCCCCACGACGGCAGGTCTTGCCTCCACCGGCCAGGGCGCGGCGATCAAGCAGAAGGCTTCCTCAACGAAGCAGCCCTGCAGATTCCGCCTACGCATGGTGTGGTCACTCGTGTGAAGCGTGCTCGCTCCGTTGCGGTAACGGCCCTGGGGGGAAGCCCTGAACTGTCAGTGGGTCAGCTGACCGGGAGGGCGTCGAACACCGCGTGGCGCACGCTGACGTGGGCCGATGCCGTGCAGCGGCCGATCACCGCCTGGTAGCGGTCCAGGACGTACGCCTGCCGGACCTCCTCGTATGCCGCGGCGAACGACTGGTGCCGGAAGTCGCCGCGGTGGGCGGTGAAGTAGGACCGAAGGGCGCTGTCGGGCGTGGTGACGGCCCGCGTCTCCGTGAGCCTTTCCCGGAGGTCTGCGGCGAGGTTGCTCAGGACATAGGTGAAGTAGTTCGATTCGGTGTACTGCACCGGGCCGTAGATGACCTGGTGGGCGGCGACGGCCTTTCGACGGCGGGCGTTGTCGAAGAGGACGCGGTGGATGGTGGCCGCTGCGGCGGGGGTCGCGGCGGACGCCTGAAGGGTCGCGCCCGCGGTCAGCAGACCGAGCACGGTGAGGGCTCACGGGCCCCATGACACACAGGGGGCAAGGGGTCGCAGGGTGGGGAGGGGGGATCAGGACTTCGGTGCCGGTTCGGCGATGCGGGCTTCGAGGTCGGCGACGCGCCGGTCCTGGAAGCGCAGGTTCGAGCGGGCGGCCTTGAGTCGCTCGTGGAGGCTGCGGTTGTCGGTGGTGAGCCGGCGGACGCGCTGTTTGAGGGTGGTGTTCTCTTTGGTGATCTGCTGGATGGCGCCTTCGGTCCACTCGGCTTGCAAGTCGCGTACCTGACCGAGGAGTTCGCCGATCTGAACCAACCAACCCACCGCCCACCACCAACTCGCGGCCCTGCCCTGGCGGGACATCGCCATCGCGCACACCGCCTCCACCACCGGGCACGGCAGAAGAGAGCCCCGCTCCGTCAAGACCTGCGGAATCGCGGACGGACTCGGCGGGATCGCCTTCCCCCACGCTCGCCTCGCCCTCCGTGTCCACCGCCGCCGCAAGCAGACAGGAAAGCCCGAGACACGCGAGAGCGTCTACGCCGTCACCAGCCTCGACGCCCACCAAGCCCGCCCTGTGAACTGGCCGCCGCGATTCGCGGACACTGGGGAGTGGAAAATTCCTCGCACCACATCAGGGACGTGACCTTCGCCGAGGATGACTCCACCGTCCACACCGCAACCGCGCCCCGCGCCATGGCCACCCTCCGCAACCTCGCCACAGGCACCCTGAAAACCCTCGGAGCCGACAACCTCGCCAACACCACCCGGGCGATCCGTGACGAGCCCGGCCGAGCCCTCGCCCTCCTGGGCATCAGCAACGACCCCGACACCCACGGAACTTGATCAAGCCCTGATCGGCTACGCGATGGGCGACCACTACCAGACTCCGCTGATATCCAGGCGTCACCGCACCCACTGCCCCGGACCAGGACAGAGCCCGAGCGTCTCGACGGCCCGTGGCTTGCCGGGACGTTCCGGTCCGTTGCTCGCGGGCCGGGTGCAGTGGAGGCGTGAGATCCCCCCGGCCTGACCCACTCCGCGTGAGATGCTCCGCCGGGCGACCGCCGATCCCGTCGGCGTCGGCGGCGGATGAGCAGGGAACCCCGACGAGCCTGCGCGACGCCGCGCCTGACGCCCATCGCAGGGAAGCGCTTCGACGCGAGGCCTTTCGGACTCGATGGAGTTTCCATACGGATCAGCCCATTCTCTCCGTCGCTAGGCTGCGCTAGGCTCCCGCAACGTGTCGAAGCGCTTCGACGTTGAGTTGACGCCGCCGACATGAGGGCAGGCCATTCGACTCAATGGAGAGCTCTATGCCGAGTTCAGCCGGTTTCACTCGCCGCCAGGCCATGACGACCTCCGCGGCCCTCGCCGTCGCGGCGTTGTCCACCCCATCGGCCGCCCAGGCCGCTGCCCGGTCCGCTGGTTCCGCCGCGCCGGCGTCCGCGCTGGACGTGGTCGCGGACATGCAGCCGGGCTGGAATCTGGGCAACACCTTCGAGGCCATCGGCGCCGACGAGACGGCGTGGGGCAACCCGCGGGTGACTCGGGCGTTCTTCCGCAGGCTGAAGGCGCAGGGCTTCAGGAGCATCCGGATCCCGGTGACCTGGGGCCAGCACGAGGGCCCGGCTCCGGCCTACACCCTCGACCCGATGTTCCTGGCCAGGATCAAGGAGGTGGTCGACTGGGCCTTGGCCGATGGTTTCCACGTTCTGATCAACATGCACGGTGACGCGTGGCAGTGGGTGCCGAACATGCCGACCCAGCATGACGCGGTCCTGGCCCAGTACACGGCCACCTGGCAGCAGATCGCGGCCACCTTCCGGGACGAGCCGCGCCGACTGCTTTTCGAGAGCATCAACGAGCCCTTCTTCACCGGCAGCTCCGGCGATCAGCAGAACGCCGTTCTGATGAACGAGCTCAACACGACCTTCCACTCCGTCGTGCGCGCGACCGGTGGAGGCAATGCCGACCGCCTGCTCGTCATGCCGACCCTCGGGGACACCCCGGATCAGCCCAAGATCGACACCCTGCTCGCCACCTTCGCCGCGCTCGACGACCCCAACCTCGTGGCCTCGATCCACTACTACAGCTTCTGGCCCTTCAGCGTGAACCTCGCCGGCTACACGACCTTCAACGCGGCCACCCAGCAGGACCTGACCGACACGTTCGACCTGCTGCACAGGGCCTTCGTGGCCAAGGGGATCCCGGTCGTCGTCGGTGAGTACGGGCTGCTCGGCTGGGACTCCGGCCCCGGCACGGTCGAACAGGGCGAGACGCTCAAGTACCTCGAGTATCTCGGCTACTACGCGCGCTACCGGGGCTTGACCACGATGCTGTGGGACAACGGCAGTCGCTTCAACCGCCGCACCCTGCAATGGAACGACCCGAGCCTCTATGCGCAGATACGGTCGAGCTGGACCGGGCGCTCCGGCACCGCGTCCACCGATCAGCTCTTCGTGCCCAAGGGCAGGACCCCGACGGACGCGACGATCACGCTGAACCTCAACGGCACCAGGCTGACGAGGATCGATGTCGGCACCCGCCCCCTGATCCGGGGCGTGGACTACACCGTCAGCGGCAGCACGCTGACGATCGCGGCGGCGACGCTCGGCCGGCTGACCGCGTCGCAGGAGTACGGCACGGATGCCGTCCTGTCCCTCCGGTTCACGGACGGAATTCCTTGGGCCGTCAACGTCATCACCTATGACAAGCCGGTGCTGACGAGCGCGACGGGTACGACGGCCTCGCTGGTGATACCCACCGCGTTCAACGGGGACAAGCTGGCGACCATGGAAGCCGTATATGCCGACGGCAGCCCCGCCGGTCCGCAGTCCTGGACGACGTACAAGCAGTTCAACGTGGCCTTCACGCCGGACTACACCGCGGGCACGATCACCTTGCCGACCGCGTTCTTCGGCGATGTCACCGACGGCGCCGCCGTGACCCTCACCTTCTACTTCTGGAGCGGGACGCGACTGACGTACACACTGACCAGGTCCGGCACCGCGGTCACTGGTACCTCCGCCTGAAATCGGGCCCATCGGGAAGTCGCGAGGCTGCGAGACCTTCGGTACTGGCCGGTGACGGGCGCTTCGCTGTACGTGCCCTGCGGTGTGACGGCCGATCTCCAGGGATCGGCCGTCACACCGTTCACCTCCGGCCCGGCGAGGGTGTCTGCGCGTAAGAGATCTACGTGAACCCACCGGCGCCCCTGCCGACCCCGGCGATCTCCTGTGTAGCGTCCCGGCCATGGTGAGCGGTGGGACATGCCAATGATCCGTTCACTGTTCTACGCGCGAAGAACCGGCCCCCGCGCCGGTGTTCCGTACTCCCAACTCACCTCCCCCACACGGAGGTTCACGCGATGCTCAGCCTCGGTACCGCTACCCCCCGCAGGTCCACCACCGCCCTCACCGTCCTCGGTCTGCTGACCGCGGGCGCAACCCTTCAGGCGTCCGCCGCGACCCCCGCCGCAGCGGCCACCACCCACCGCGTCCTCTTCGACAACGCCCACGCCGAGACCGCAACGCCGACTGGATCATCTCCACCAGCCAGCCCGACCCCACCGGGCAGGGCTCCTCGCCCTCCAGGGAGACCGACTGGACCGGAACGCTGTCCTCCTGGAGCGTGGCCCTCCAGAAAACCGGCGCCTACAGTCTCAAGACCTCGACCAGCGCCCTTACGTACGGCGGCTCCTCGGTCACCGACCTCTCCAACTTCGACACCCTGGTCCTGCCCGAGCCCAACACGCTGTTCACGACCGCCGAGAAGACCGCGATCATGACGTTCGTGAAAAACGGCGGCGGGCTATTCATGATCTCCGACCACACCGGCGCCGACCGCAACAACGACGGCGAGGACGCGGTCGAGATCCTCAACGACCTGATGACCAACAACAGCGTCGACTCCACCGACCCGTTCGGCTTCTCCATCGACTCGCTCAGCATCAGCTCCGACTACCCGAGCGCCATCAGCGACAGCCGCAACCCCGTGCTGCACGGCTCCTTCGGCACCGTCACCAAGAGCCTCATCGCCAGCGGCACCACGGCCACCCTCAAGCCCGCCGACAACTCCGGCGTCAAGGGCCTGCTCTACCGCACCGGTTACTCCGGCAACACCGGCGCCTTCTTCGCCACCAGCACCTTCGGCAGCGGCAAGGTCGCCTTCTGGGGCGACAGTTCGCCGATCGACGACGGTACCGGCCAGTCCGGCAACACCCTCTACGACGGCTGGAACGACACCGGCGCCACCAACGCCGCCCTCGCCCTCAACGCCACCGAGTGGCTGAGCCGGTAGGCCAAGGAGAAACGCGGCGTGTCATCGCCTCGGCGAACCGCGCACAGGTACGGAAGAGTTCCGCATTGCCCAGTTGGGCCAGCTCTTCCAGCAAGGCGGGGTCGGCAGTAATGAGGACGGACTCGAGCTGGTTGATGGCCTGCTCTGTTCACCACGCGGTGCCAAGGGGCCGTGGCCCCCGCGACCATCCCGCCTTCCCAAGCACATCGCGTAATCCGGCACGCGTGCCGGGTTCTGCCGCACGGCAGTGCTGGATGGTGGCCCGAGGACGAAGAGTGAGAGCATCCGCGTCATGGATGATGCAGACGGTCACACGGCTCGGTGGTGGGTGGCGTTGCGCCGGACGCCGGTGGCCATCTGGAACGACGACGTCACGGACTGGGCCGCTGCGCTGACCTATTACGCGGTTCTGGCCCTGTTCCCGATGCTGCTGGTGATCCTCTCGATCCTGGGTCTGACCATGCCCACGGCCAAGCCGGAGGTCATCGACCGCATGACGCAGGCGGCCCCGGCCGAATCCCGCGCTCTGCTGCGCAGCGCCCTGCGGCAGATGGTCGCAAAGCCGACGGCGGCATGGACGCTTATCTTCGTCGGAGGGGCGGGGGCCCTGTGGTCGGGATGCAGCTATCTGAGCGTCTTCCGCCGGGCGTTGTACTCCATGCATCGGATCAGCGCGGACCGGCCGGTCTGGCGTACCGCTCCGCGCATCATCGCCACGGCACTCGTCCTGAGCTCCCTGCTTCTGACGTCGACCCTCGCGTTGTTGCTCACCGGCAGCCTGGCCCGGCGTCTGGGTCAGGCTCTGAGTCTGGGTACCGGGCCCCAGGCCACCTGGGACACGCTGCGGTGGCCGGTCGTGGCCGCCGTAGCCGTCGCCTTGGTGCTCGTCCTGTACCGGTCAGGACCGGCGTCCGCCCGCCCTGTCCGGAGTATGGCGCCCGGCGGCACACTGGCGGTGGCGCTCCTGCTGACCGTCTCACTCGGATTTGCCGTCTACACCTCCCTGGTCAGCACCTATGACCGTCTGTACGGTTCACTGGCAGGCGTCGTGGTGTTCCTGGTCTGGCTGTGGCTCTCCAATCTGTCCCTCCTGACCGGCGCTCAGTTCAACGCAGAGCTGACGAAGCCTGCGCACGGGGAATGAGCCGGTCTTCTCGTACCTGCGGCTGACCGCCCGTACCCTTGGGGCCGGTTCGCTGCGTGGGCAGTGGCGGCCTCTGGCCTCGCGCGGCGCGCCGTCCGCCGCTGGACCGGCAGGGCACCGCACAAGGTCAACGCGATCAGGGCCAGGGTGGCGAGGGGAGACCACGGGCCGGCCGCGAGCGCGGCGATGCCAGGTTGGTAACCGGGCATGGAGAAGCAGTCGGCGTCGTGCAGGCACATCACGCGCCACCACCGGTGCCCCTCCTGTTCGGGGTGCGGGTCCGGCGCGGGCCCGGGCGGGCGTCCGCTCACTCAGGCCCTGTCGAGTCGGACCACCCATCGTGCATCCGGGGCGGCGGATTTGGGGTCTCGCCGAATCCGACCATCTGCCTGGCCTCAAACACAGGTCATCGGCCGAACTGTGGCTCCGAGATCTCGAGCTCACCGCCTGGCGCGTTCTGCATGCAGACCGCAGGTCGGACGCATCGGCTGGGCGGAGAGCCTTCCTCGACGCCTGGACCAGCGTCTGAACGACTGCTCCTCCAGGCAGCCGCGCAAGGGCATGCGGCGCCCGAGTCGGCTCGCGGCGCGCACCCCGGCCTCGTACCCCAACTGCTCCGGTTCGGTGTTGCAGCACCTTGCGAGCAACCCTGGTCGCCGACGAACTGCGACACGTACGGTGAGGTGGCCGAGCCCGGGACAACGCCTGATGTGACCGAGTTCAGGAAGTGCCCGGCCGAGGTGGGCCGCCCGGACGCACCTCGACGGAGCAGTGCCGCGCAGCCATTGCTGCGCGGCACTGCTCCTGTGCACCACAGGTCCTGTCGGCGCCCGGCACAAGAGCGGACCCCCTTGTTCGACCGTAAGGACGGCCTGCACGGGCCGCGGCAGTCACCGGACACGGCGTGCACCATCCCTCGGGCAAGGCTGCGAGGTCAGGCCGGGTTGATGTTCTCGGCCTGCGGGTCCTTCTGGCTCTGGGAGATGTCGAAAGGTGGGAGCCAGAACGGCCTACCGTTCGGGCCCTCACTACTGTTTGTCATCTTCGGTGCTGGCGTGGCATGAACTCTGGTAGGCCGGATGACTGCGAGGTCCAGGCGTTTCACACGGCGACGGTGGCCGGGCTGTTCGACGAACAGCCGGCCGACAGGTGCATCCGTTCAGAGGCTCTGTGGTGCAATAGCATCTGCCGGGCACCGGGCTTGGCGCCAGCCCCTCGCATCCTCGGGCTGGAGCCCTGAGCAGCAGCGAGGAGCGAGGAGCCACCGTGACCGTGCGCGGGCCTGACGGGGACGGTGGGCCGACCAGTCGTACTCCCGCGAACGGGGGTGGCCGGGGCAGGGCGATAACCCTGGCGGAGACTCTGGGCGCAGCGGAGTCCGCGGCGCCTGTGGAGTCGCTCGACGTGGTCGCGGGCATGCTCAAGGAGCGCCTCGGGGCCGCGTCGGTGTCGTTCCTCATCACCGACTTCACCGGTGGCTCGGTCGTACGGCTGGGGGCGGCGGGCAGCATCGATACCGATGAACCCGCCCGGCGCATCACGCTGCGAGGCACCCTGTACGACGACGTGATCCGCACCCAGCGGCCGAGCGTGGAGGACAAGGGCGAGGGCGCGCTGGTGCGGATCGTCGCCCCGGTGACCAACCGCGGGGACGCCATCGGGCTCCTCGAACTCTTCCTGCCCGCGGCGCCGGACGCGGAGGTGATGCGGGAGATCGGTGAGACCGCGCACGCCCTGGCATACATCGTCATCGCGAACCGGTCCTACACCGACGTGTACCAGTGGGGCCGTCGTACCGTCCCGCTGAGCCTCGCTGCCGAAATCCAGCACCGGCTGCTCCCGGCGTCGCTGGCGTGTGAGGCGGCGCAGTTCGCGGTGGCCGGGGCACTGGAGCCCGCCGACCACGTCGGGGGCGACACCTTCGACTACGTGATCGACCGGGATACAGTCCAGCTCTCCGTCACGGACGCCATGGGTCACGATGTCGACGCCGCGCTGCTGGCCACCCTCCTGGTGGGCGCCCTTCGCCGGGCACGGCGGGCCGGCGCCGACCTTGCCGAACAGGCCCGACAGGCCGACCAGGCCATGCGTGAACACGGCCGCCAGAGCTACGTCACCGGCCAGCTCCTGCGCATCAGCCTGACCGACGGCAGGACCGAGTTCATCAACGCCGGCCACCCCTGGCCGCTACGCATGCGAAACGGCCAGGTGCGGGAGATCACTCCGAAGATCGATATGCCGTTCGGCTTCCAGGTCCCCCACACCTACCGGGTCCAGTCGCTGGACCTGCAGCCGGGCGACCGGCTGGTGATGCTGACCGACGGCATGCTGGAGCGCAACGCCAACAGCCTCGATCTGTCCGACCTGATCGTGGGTACCCGCGCGCTTCATCCCCGCGAGGCCGCCCGCACCCTCATCGCGGCGATCGTCGACGCCAACCACGGCCACCTGCAGGACGACGCGACCGTCATGTGCCTGGACTGGCACGGCGTCGGCCACTCCGAGCGGGACGCCGACACCGGCGCCGACCTCTCCGACGCCTCCGCCCCGTCGCGGACGGGGCGGACCACTCCTGGGTGAGGACTCGACGACTGCTCCGACAACCCGCTACGTCCGGTCCCCGGGCGGGCAGCCGTGGGGACGCTTGCCCGGCTGACCGCGTCACCGGGGGAGGCGCCTGCGGCGGCGGCCCAGGCGTAGGCCGAGGAGGACGAGGTCGGCGACCAGAACCACCACGCCGATGACCAACAGGTAGAACAGGCCCTTCGCCACCACACCGATGATGCCGAGCACGATGGCCACAATGAGCAGCAGGAGGAAGAGAGCCATTGGTGTCACCTCATGGTGGGGGACGTTGGTGAGGGCATCAGCGGCGGGCGAGGCGACGTTCGCCGCCCGCACCCGTTCGGTAGGCGAGCTCGTAGTGCGCGAAGACTGCCTTCTCGTCCTCAGCCAGCAGTTCACCGTCCGTGCCGATCGAGGGCGCTTCCTTGACCTGCTTCTTGTCGTAGGCGACCTTCAGATAACCGGGACCGACCGTCGCGTCGCCCAGGGGGACGAACACCAGCCGGTGCCGGGTCGGCAGGCCGACCGTCACCGTCGCGAACGCGGGCTGGTCCGTGGCCGTGTCGACATAGACCGCCTCCAGGACGCCGATCTTGTGCCGCTCGTGGTCGACCACGTCGCGGCCTCGCCATTCCCTGATGTCTTCCGCCTCGAACACGGAGCCCCCTCTGTCGCAGGTCAGCTGAAGAGCGCTGTCGTCTTTCTCTCGCTCCTCCCTCCTTACCTGCCTACGGAGCGTCACACCCTGGAGAGCAGCCAACTTTTCAGGTCGGACAGCGGCGAGTACAACCTCGTATCCCTGCCCCCTCCACCGGCGTACGCGTGATGCGCCGCAGCGAATCAGTCTGCGCAGGCGGTCGTCGATGACGCCAAGGACCCGGTTGAACCCGTCGAGCCTTCTGAGCCGGTCCGCGGTCACGGCACGGATCGAGGCCGCCGGGCTCAGACTGCTCGTGAGGTCAAAAACAGTGCCGGACGAGCGGTGGCTCCCGGCTTCAAGGAGGCCGTCGACGACACCGGCCGGGGTTTCACTGAGATCCGCCGGATCGTCTGCACCACCAACGCCACCGAGTCCGTCAACGCCCGGATCCGCCGGGCTGTCAAGGCCCACGGCCACTTCCCGAACGAGCAGGCCGCGCTGAAATGCGTCTTCATGGCGATCATGTCCCACGATCCCACCGGCAAAGGACAAGCCCGCTGGACCAGCCGCTGGAAGACGGCCCTGAACGCGTTCCACATCACCTTCGGCCAGCTCAGCGCGCACGACTCTGACCTCAACAACCCGCTTCGCGCCGTTGATTGGACAGCCCCTGTGTCAGCGACCAGGGCCCGGGAGGAAGACCGTCCTCACCGTGATCAACTGGCCTGGGCTCTCGTCCTGCGGGACCACGGGGAGCGGGAAGGGCGGTGGGTGTGGAGGACGAGCAGCGCCAGGGCGCCGGTCGCTGCGGACCAGGTGAGGGAGAGCAGGCCGTGGGACCAGGGGATGTGTGGGGTGAGGGCTGAGCTCAGCGCCAGCTGGTTCACGCCGTACAGAGGAAGCGCGGATACGCCTGCCACATCCATGAGTGTGTTGAAGACGGGGTTCTGCAGGCCGGTGTCGACCAGGCTGAGCATGATGATGAGGAAGAAGCCCTCCAGCTCGCCGCGGACCAGAGAGCCGAGCAGAAGGCCGATGCCGCCGTAGGCGAGGCCGGCGCCGGCAAGGGCCAGTCCCAGGGGGCCCGCGTGACGTACGGGCAGTGAGCTCCACAGCAGGATCGTGGTGTAGAACGCCAGCAGGGCGGCGGTGAGGGCGACGGCAGCGAGTTTGGCCAGCAGCATCGGAAGCCGGGGGTAGCCGGCCAGCAGCAGACGGCGGTCCATCTGCCTTGACTGAAAGGTCTCCGTGAAGGTGATGAAGCCGGCGACCATGGTGACGGCGCCCAGCGCGCTGGCCACCTGGCCCACCTGGCTGGCCGGGGCGGAGACGGGGGCGCTGATGGCGTCCAGCCGGATGCGCACCACTGCGTCGGAGGTGCACAGGCGTGCCACGGCGATCCAGACCGGGATGAACGCGACCGCCAGAACCAGGGCCAGCCGGTTGCGCAGGTGGCCCAGCAGAGTGCAGCGCAGCAGTTCGGTGAATGCCGCCCAGGAGAGCCTCAACGGTTGGTCTCCTCGAAGTGCAGGCGCCCCTGGCGCAGGTGAGCGATCGCGTCGAAGTGGTGCAGGTCGTGCAGCAGGTGCGAAACCACGATGACCGACCGGCCCTGATCACGCAGATCGGCGGCCAGGGTCCAGAACCGCTGATGGGTGTCCCAGTCGAAGCCCTGGTAGGGCTCGTCCAGGACCAGCAACTGCGGATCGTGCATGAGAGCGATCAGCAGGTTCAGCTTCTGTCGCGTTCCACCACTGAGCTCGCCGACCTGCTGTCGTCGGCAGCCGGTCAGCGCCAGCAGCTCCATCAGCTCGTCGGCGCGCGCCAGCGTCGGCAGCCGGTAGGCCATCTGGAACAACCGCAGATGCTGTCCGACGGTGAACGCATCGTTCAGTACCGCTCGTTGCGGGCAGTACCCCACGGCCCCGGTTCGTGTCACTGTTCCGCGGTCAGGTGCGAGGTGCCCCACGGCGATTTGCAGCAGCGTGCTCTTGCCTGCCCCGTTCTCGCCGACGACTCCCACCAGCGTCCCGGCGGGCACATCGAGGTCGACGTGGCGCAGGACCTGCTTGCCGCCGTATGCCTTGCGGACTGCGCTGATCCGCAGTCGTGGCCGGTGGTGCGCCGTTACTGCCTGCACATGAGCCCCTCGAAAGATCGGATAGGCACTAGCGAGCCGGCCCCGGAGGACAAGCCCGCCACAGTGGCCGGGGCCACGCGGGCTCATGCCTACCGGCTCGTCCGGCGCCTCGCCGATCAACTGCGCCTGGCCCGGACTGCCCGGCCCTGGGCGAACTGATCGCCTGCGCGGGGTGGCGCACTGACACCCGGTCTCAACGAGTCCGCACCGTCGGTGTAACGGCAGCCAGCGCTCTTCTGGTGGCATGTCGGCATCGCCACCCCACAGGCTTTGTACCTTCCCGTTGGGCGTGACGTGAGCCGCGGTCTGCCGTTGTAGGAGGCGATGCCCCCGACACCACAACGAGACCTCAGCGCTCCCACGATCGTCATCGGAGCCGGCCCCCACGGCCTGGCGGCCGCCGCGCTACTGAGCCGCTCCGGAGAGCCGACCGTGATCCTGGAACGGTCGGACCGCGTGGGAGCGAGCTGGGCGCAGCGCTATGACCATCTACGCCTGCACACCACCCCCGGCGCCTCGAGACTCCCCGGTCTGTCTATGCCGCGCCAGGCGGGCCCGTGGGTGAGCCGGGACGAGTATGTGCGATACCTGGAGCGCTACGTCGCCCATCACCGGCTCGACGTCCGGGTGAGCACCCGGGTGCAGCGCATTGAACGGGCCGAGCCCGGTTCGGGAGCACAGTGGCTGGTCCACACCCCCGACGGCCCAGTGCCTACCGGTGCGGTCGTGGTGGCCACGGGCCGCTGCCATAGCTCGAACCTCCCCCAGTGGCCCGGGCGTTCGACCTTCACCGGCACGCTGCTGCACTCGGCCCAGTACCGCTCTCCGGCCCGCTACCGCGGGCAGGACGTCCTGGTGGTCGGCGCCGGTAACAGCGGTACCGAGATCGCGAGTGTCCTGGCCGGGGCCGGAGCGGAACGGGTACGGATCGCAGTCCGTACCCCACCCAACATCCTGCCCCGCTCCAGCGCCCGATGGCATGCAGTCGGCCGACTGACGGAGGCCCTCCCGCTCGCGTGGCGCGACCGCACCTCCCTGCTCACGCAACGTCTCACGGTGCCTGACCTGACCTCGCGGGGACTACCGCGGCCCTGCACGGGCCTGTACACCCGCAATGCCCGCGAAGGTGTCAACCCGGTGCTCGACCACGGCTTCGTGGACGCCGTCCGGTCCGGGCGGGTCGAGCCGGTCGCGGCCGTCCAGGCGTTCGACGGCCCCGACGTGATACTGGCCGACGGCACCCGACTGCGACCCGACACGGTCATCGCAGCCACCGGGTACCGGCCCGACCTGCACGACCTGGTCGGGTCCCTGGGCGTACTCGACGAGGCCGGGCAGCCCCTCGCCGTAGGGGCACAGACCCATCCCGAAGCCGCGCGCTTGTACTTCGCCGGATACACCAATCCCCTCACGGGTGTCCTTCGCCAGGCGGGCATCGAGGCGCGCGCCATCGTCCACGCGTTTCGACGTGAGACGGCGCGGGCACCCCTTCTCACCCCCCGAGGTGGCGACCGCACAGCCGACACGCATCACTGACTTCCTCGGGTTGTTGTCGGCTGCTGGGTGAGGGTCAGTCTGGTGCCGGCCAGGCAGCCGTCGATGAGGTCGGGCTGGAGCTGGATATGACGTAAGCCTCGGCGAAGGGTGCGTTCGAGGTGCTCGTCGTCGGTGAAGGCGGTGTTGGCCAGCGGCCCGCGCCGTAACAGCGACCAGACACCCTCGACCGGATTCAAGTCCGGTGCATAGCAGGGAAGTTGGATGATGGCGAGCCAGTCCTGTGGTCGGTCCTGCCGCGGCTGTTCACCCTGCCGCCCGTGCGCTCCCTCGCACACCCGCTGGAGCGGATCTCGCTGCTTCTGCTCGTCGGGGGCGCGCTGTTCGAGTTCACCACGGGCGTGCTGAACGTCCAGCTCGACTACCTCTTCCCCGGCTCCTTCTATCCGCTGCACTTCTACGGCGCCTGGGTGTTCTTCGCGGCGTTCGTGACGCACGCGGTGCTGCGGGTGCCGGCCGCGGTAGGCAATCTGCGCCACCTGCACGACGAGGAGGGCGGGCTGGTGTCCCCGAACCCCGCCCCGCCCACCGTCTCGCGCCGCGGCGCCCTCGCCTTCGTCGGCGGCGGCTCCCTGCTCCTGCTGGCCACGACGGCGGGCCGGAGCTTCGACGGACCGCTGCGGGCAACGGCACTGCTCGCGCCGCACGGCGGCCCGAACCGGGTTCGGGACCCCGTGGCTTCCAGATCAACAAGACGGCCGCGTCGCGCGGGATCAGCATGACGGAGACGAGTGACGAGGCGTGGCGGCTGGTCGTCGAGGGGCAGGGACGGACGGTCCGGGTGAGCCGGGCAGAGCTGCTGCAACTCCCCCTGCACAGCGCGGCGTTGCCCATCGCGTGCGTGGAGGGCTGGTCCACGTCCGACCAGTGGTGGCGGGGCGTACGCCTGCGGGATCTGGCGGCGCTCGTCGGGTACGAGACCGGCGCGGCGCCCGACGTACTGGTGGAGTCGCTCCAGCGGCGCGGGGCGTTCCGCCAAGCCGCCCTGCGCGACAACCAGGTGCGCGACCCGCGTTCCCTGCTCGCCCTGTTCGTCAACGGCGAGCCCCTCACCGCGGACCACGGCTACCCGGCGCGGATCATCGTCCCGGCGGCGCCCGGTGTGCTCAACACCAAGTGGGTGGCACGGATGACCTTCGGAGAGCTGTGATGCGACGACATGTGACGCGACGGCTCGTGGCGCGCCCGCACGTAGGCAGCCCGCTTCAACTCCTGCTTCTCGCCTGTTCGTTCGCGCTGGCGGGGTACGCGGGTGTGCGAGTGCTCGCGGACGACTGGCTGTCGGCAGAAGCAACTTCATACGAGAAACTTCTTACGAGAAGCTGACGCGGGACCGAAACATCTTCATCCCACCCGCCCCACAGGCAACTCTGGCTCCGCACGTCACCGACCGGCGGTGGCGGCGAGGCATGAGGAGTCAGGCGTGAGCAGGCATACCAGGCGTAGGTCGAAGTCGCAGGTCCGGATGACCATCGCCGGGGCCGGCGTCCTCGCGTCGGCGGCGGTCGCGACCACGGTGGCCATCGCCTCGGCGGGGGAAGTCCCCCGCGCACGCGAAGGGGCGACGACGAAGAGTGCCAAGGCGGGAGCCGACCACGCCGTCTTCGTACAGGGCAACGAGCTCGCCAAAAACACCATCCACGTCTTCAAGCGCGGCGAGGACGGCAAGCTGACCGCCTCGGGCACCTACGCCACAGGCGGCAAGGGCGGGGACCAGGTCGACGCGCCCACCGACTCCCTCGCCTCCCAGGGCTCACTCGTCTACGACCGCGGCTCGCATCTGCTGCTGGCAGTCAACGCGGGCAGCGGCACGGTGACCTCGTTCCGGGTCGAGGGACAGAAACTGACGGACCGGCGGGTGGTGCATTCGGGCGGGGACTTCCCCTCGTCCATCGCTGTGTCCGGCAACCTCGCCTACGTCATGAACGCGGGAGGCGCGGGCAGTGTCCAGGGTTTCAAGATCACGGCCAACGGACTCAAGCCGCTGGGCGGTTCATATCGCTCCCTGGGGCTGAAGAACGACAAGGTGCCGTTGTTCAGCAGCTCGCCGGGCCAGGTCGCGTTCACTCCGGGCGGCCGTGAGCTGGTCGTCACCACGAAGTCGGCCAACACCATCGAGGTGTTCCCGATGCGACGCGACGGACGGCCCGCACACCGGGCGAAGGTCAACGACTCGGCCGGCGGCGTGCCGTTCGCGATCACCTTCGACAAGGCGGGCCGGATGCTGGTGGCCGAGGCCGAGAAGTCGACGGTCAGTACGTACAAGGTGCTCGCCGACGGCCGCCTCAAGGTCGTCCAGAAGCCCCTGGCCAACGGTCAGAACACGCTGTGCTGGCTGGAGCGCGCCGGTGACTTCTTCTACGGCGGCAACACCGGCAACTCAACCGTCACCGGCTACCGCACCGACCGGCACGGCAGGCTCTCGCTCACCAACGAGGTCGGCATCGCCACCCCGCCGTCGGCGATGTCCCAGGGGGTCATCGACCTGGCGGTGACGCAGGACGAGAAGTTCCTGTACGTGCAGAACGGGACCTCCGGCACCGTCGACGGCTTCCGCATCGGCAGGAACGGCTCCCTCACCAAGGTCACCACGGCCACCGGACTGCCCCCCTTCGCCGAGTCCGGCATGGAGGGCATAGCCGCGGTGTAAAGAAGCTGCCACCGCGGCCCGGCGTCCTGGAGACTCCTCTCCGGGGCGCCGAACCCGTTCCGACGCAGCAAGGAGTGCTCAACGCCGGTCACTGATCCGGCGGACAAACCATGCGGGCCGGATGCGCCCAGCCGACTGGAGCACCAGTTGGGAACAGACCGGTCAGCCCCAGGACACCCGCCCTGCCAGTCGGTCCAAGGTCGTCACCCTCAACGTCGGCGGCGCCACTTGGGACCTGCATCAGGGCGACACCGGGCCTCACCCTCTCCGGTTTCACCAACGCATTGGTGAAACCGGGACTCGACTCCCAGCCCAACATGGCGGGTTGAGCAGCCGATGAGCGCCATACCACTGCCCCAGTGGCCGGCCCGTCGGCCACTCCGTGCCCCCCGGGGCGGGCGCCTCCTAGGCTGAGCCGACCCTCGCCCCCTGACTGCGTTCGACGGCTCGCCCCGTCACCGGCGGAGGTCCGCTGCTGTCCCGTACTACGAGCTCGATGGTGACCTCGGCCTGTGCAGTCTCCGGTTGCTGTCCGGACAGCAGCAGCGGCACCGTGCAAGCGGCGCGCACAATCATGTCGGCGAGCGGAGTGCGCACGGTCGTCAGACGCGGAGTCACCCAGTCCACGAAGGGCAGATCGCCGAAGCCGACCACGCTGACATCGTCCGGAAGGCGCAGTCCGAGCGACGCGGCCGCCCGACTGATGCCCAGCCTCTGATGGTTGCCGTCCGCGAAGACCGCCATCGTGCGGTCGGCGACGCCAGCAGCTCCAGAGCGTGCCGGTGCGCGAGGCAGTGGGTGAAGTGGTCGTAGCGCACAAGGCGCGGATCACATGCGATCCCGGGCCTCTTCCAGCGCCGAGCCGAGGATGCCGAAGCGGCGCAGCTCCTCATGCCGGGCGGGGGTCAGTTCGGGCGCGGTTCAGTTCTTACGTGTCCATGACGCGCGACGTGAACAGCTGCCCAGCGCCGACCACTCAGATGAGGCTGGGGCATCCGGGCGGCGAGTGATACCCGTCGCCACCGGGCCAGGAACCACGTTGTCAGATCGGGAGTTCTCATGCGAGCAGATCACAGGCGCGGCCGAAGTCGCCGCAACGCCATCTTGGCGGTCACGGCGCTGCTGGCAGGGGGCGGTGGCCTCGTAGCCGTGAACTACGCCGCCAACGCGTCCAACGTCACCGACACCGCTCCTACGACGCGGTCAGCCCAGGCGATCAGCTGTCCGGACGTGAAGGGCAAGCTGCCGGCCGTCCCCCAGCAGGCACAGGCCGAGGTGGACCGGAACCTGCAACTGCTGGACCGCCAGACCGCGGAGGCCAACCAGCGGCTGGTCGACACCCGTGGGCAAGGGGGCCCGAACTTTGTGCAGAACGCGATCCTCGGCCCT
Organism: Streptomyces sp. Q2; assembly: GCF_056820935.1. Classification (NCBI taxonomy): domain Bacteria; kingdom Bacillati; phylum Actinomycetota; class Actinomycetes; order Kitasatosporales; family Streptomycetaceae; genus Streptomyces; species Streptomyces sp. Q2. The sequence continues at coordinate 100,698 of NZ_JBXEJE010000024.1, forward strand.
CTGACAGACAAGAGGAAGGCGACCATCGACCGGATCGCCATCGCCATCGGGCGGTCGGCCGCCAGGCCCACAGGGCTGGATGCTCTCGCCGTCTGCAACCTCGGCCTCGACGCACCCGGGACCCAGACATCCGGGGCCGGGACCGCCGCGAGCCAGAGCCCCGGCGGCGCCCAGGGCGACGGGGGCAACACCGGACAGCAAGGAAACGGTTCCGGTGCCGCTGGGCAGAGCAACGACGGGCCCACCGCGGCCGACTTCGTGGACATCACCAAGGTGACCCCGAACGTGCCCAAGGTCCGCAGGCAGGCCGGCGCCTCGACCGGAGCCTTCACCTCCCGATGCGGAGTCAACAAGCAGGGACAGCACAACTCGGACAACGACATCGTGGCTCCCGGTGTCAGCAACGGCGCCCACCACGTCCACGACTACGTGGGCAATCGGAAGGTGGACTTCAACTCGACCAACGAGTCCCTGAGCGCCCAGGGCACCTCCTGCACCAACGGCGACCAGTCCGCGTACTACTGGCCCGTCCTGCGGGACACCACCCGTCAGGGTCCCGACGCCAACGCCCTCGGCGGCGGCGCCGAAGGCAACAAGGGAGCCATCCTGGTGCCCGCGACCGTCACGATCACCTACCAGGGCAGCCCCACCGGCAAGGTCGTGGCGATGCCACGCTTCCTGCGGATCATCACCGGTGACGCCAAGGCGTTCACCAACGGGACCAAGAACGCCAACGCCCACTGGAGCTGCACCGGCTTCGAGAACAAGGTCCAGCTCACCGACAAGTACCCGATCTGTCCCAGCGGCAGCAAGGTGGTGCGCAGCTTCGCCTTCCAGAGCTGCTGGGACGGCAGGAGCATCGACAGTGCCGACCACCGCAGCCACGTCGCCTTCGCCGACGCAGGCGGCAACTGCGCAAGCGGCTTCAAGGCCATCCCGCAGCTGACGATGAGGCTCACCTACAAGACCCCTGCGGCACCGAACTTCGCCGTCGACGGCTTCCAGGGACAGCGGCACAACGCCATCACCGACCACAACGACTTCATCAACGTGACGACCGACCAGCTCATGAAGCAGGCGGTCTCCTGCATCAACGCAGGGCGCCGCTGCGGCTGACCCGACCGACCGGGCCGCCACTCCCCCGGCCCCAGGGCCTCAAGCCGTTGACCGGAGACGCCATCGGTCCACATGGCTCATGAAGGTCCTCTGCTCTGGCCTCGCCGCTAGATCGGCGAGGCCGGTGTCGCGTCGGAGGGGAATCACCCCGGCGGACGGTTTCCAGCGTTCCACGGCACCACGCAAGATCTTACGAAGCCCTTACGCAGCCGTCTCAAGTGACGTAACGCGCCTACGATCACAGCGTGTTGACCATCCGAAACATCACGCTCGTCACTGTCGCGCCCCTTGTACTGGCTGCGGCGGGCGCCGCACACCCGCATGGTCTGTCCAGGGCGACGGCCACGGACTGGACACAGTTGCACATCGCGCTGCTGCCGGTCTTCCCGCTGCTTACGCTCGGCCTCCTCGTACCTCTGTGGCACCGCCCCCGACCAGATCTCACGGGCTTCGCCACGGCGGTGGCCTGGACGAGTGCGTTCACGTACGCGGCCTTCTACACCGGTCTCGACGCGGTGGCCGGTATCGCGGCGGGAACCGCGGTCGAGCACGCTGCCGGGACAGCGGACATAGGGCCGATCAAGCACCCGCTCTACGACGCGGGTGAGTCGCTCGGGCAGGTCGGGGCCTACGCCCTCATCGTCGCTGTCGTGGCCACAGCCGTCGCGCTCTTCCCGAAACACGGGGTGCGAGTCGTTCCCGGCACGGTGGTTCTCCTGGTGGCCGGCTGGTCCTTCACAGACAGCCACATCTTCTGGCCCCGCGGCGTATGGACCATGCTCGGTTTCGCACTGGGCTTCGCTCTGCTCGCCGCCGGGACCAGAAGGAGCGAATCCGTTCCGCGCCGCGCCTGAGCGGGACGGGACTTCCTCCCTCACCCAGCCGCACTCGACCGCAACTGACTAGCTGTCAGCAAAGTCAGCATCAGGTCAGCAAGAGTCCTGTCACAGCCGCCCACTGACGGCCACACTCCGGGATCGTCCGCCACGCGGTTTCCGCCCCGCAACCCACTGAGCCACGCTCCCGACAGCGATCGCCGTCGCGAGCCGACACCTGGCCGCCTGCCGCTCACCAGCCGCCAGGGCACAGGCATTTCCGCAGGTCAACGGGTCCTTCCACGTGGCTTCAGCGGCACCGCCGGTAGCTCAGGGGCGGGCAGTGGGCCCCCGTCGTACCCCTTGACCTCCCCGAACCGTGTCCCTTCCATCCAGTCCTGACGGGCCTGTGCGATCTCTTCCTGGGAGCGCCCGATCCAGTTCCAGAACATGATCAGTTCCTCCTCGAACGGCTCACCGCCCAGGAGCATCAGGTCCGCGTCCGACTCGGCGCGCAGCGGGAGTTCGGCGCGGCCACAGCCGAGGTAGAGCATCGAGCCCGGCAGCAACGGCACGCCGTCCACGTGCGCTTCGCCGGACATGGACAGCACGGCGTACTCGAAGTCCGGTTCCAGCGGCAGGCGTACGTCCGTGCCGCGGGTGAGGGCGAGGTCGGCGCCGACGATCGGGGTGTACGTGGTGCCGGGCGAGGTCGCGCCGTCGAGGGTGCCGAGGATGAGCGTGGCCGTCACGCCCGGCGCCGTGACGAGGGGCAGTTCGGCGTGGTGCTCGAAGTGCGGGTCGGTGTGCCGGTGGCCGTCCGGGAGGGCGACCCACAGCTGGGCGCCGTGCAGGAGGGGGGCGTGGGACCGGGGGCTCTCCTCGGAGTGGCTGATCGCCCGGCCGGAGGTCATGAGGCCCAGCTCGCGTGGGCGGATCGTCTGGAGGCTGCCGGTGGAGTCGCGGTGCAGGACCTCGCCCTGGTGCAGCCAGCTCACGGTCTGCAGGCCCATGTGGGGGTGCGGAGGCACCTGCATGCCGGGTTCGTCGGCGATGTCGTCGGGACCGTAGTGATCGACGAAGCACCAGGCGCCGATCATGCGGCGGCCCAGGTTGGGCAGCAGGCGGCGGACTTCGGTGGACTCGCCGAGCTTGACGTGACGAGGGCTGAGGAGTTCCCGGACCGGCTCGGCCACCACGAAGCCGCGGCCGCCGCACAGAGCGGGAACCGCCTCGCGATCAAGATTGCTCATGGCGCTCAACCTAGCTCCGCGGGGGCTCGCGCGTCAGGTCAACCCATCGTCGTTCATTAGTAGCCATGGATATAGTCGCCATGTACTGTATTTGGCACCCGGGGAGCTCGCCGGGTAGCCCGACATCCGAGGGACAGAGGAGCAGTCATGACCACCACCGCACCCACCGTCGACGGCCGCGTGATCGCGCTGGCCCACTACGCCGGACGCGCGGTCCTGGAGAGCGTCCTGGCCGGCTACGGCCTGACGTTCCAGCAGTCGGTGACCCTCAGGCCTGTCGCGGTCACCGACGCCGCCGTCGAACGCGACGGCCTCGTCGCGCAGATCACCGACGCGCTCAAGACCGAGGCGGCGGAGGTGCACGGCGTCGTCGACGAGCTGGCCGCCAAGCGGCTGATCACCGTCGAGGGCACGCAGGTGCTCGTCACGGACGCCGGACGGGACGTGTACGCCGGGACCAGCACCGAGACCGGGAAGATCTCCGCCCGGATCTACGACGGCATCTCCGCGGAGGATCTGGCGACCGCGGGGCGGGTGCTCGCGCTGGTCACCGAGCGGGCGAACGCGGAACTCGCCGCGCCCGCCGGACAGCCCCACAAGTAGTGGAATGTTTGACCATCTTGCGCGGTTGAAAGCCGCGAAGGAGGTCAGCAGTGGAAATGACGTACTACGACCACGGGACGCCGACGGAGCGCTGGGATCGCGCGCGGATGTTCTTCGACGCGAAGGAATACGCCGCCGCGGCGCGTGTCCTGGGCGGGCTGGTCGAGGAGGTGCCGGAGCAGACCGGACCGCGGCTGCTGCTGGCTCGCGCCTACTACCACTCGGCCCAACTGCGGCGCGCGGAGAGCGAGTTGCGCGTGATCGTCGAGCGGGACCCGGTGGAGCACTACGCGCGGCTGATGCTGGGCCGCACCCTGCAGCGACAGGGCCGGCACGCGGAGGCGGAGCCGCACATGCGCCTCGCCTCGGCGCTCGCGGGCGACTTCGAGCAGCTCTGAACCGAATGTCGTCCGGGCCCGGTTCCCTTCTTGGGAGCCGGGCCCGAGCCATGTGTCATGCGGCCGAGCCGCATGCCGTCATGCCGCCGCCGGTGACCGCTGCCCCGCTACGTCGCGTCGGCGCCGCTCGTCGGCGTGCGCCGCCCACGCCGGTGGGCGATCTCGCCGAGCACGACGTCCACGGCGACGAAGGCGGCCAGCGGGATGCCGAGCAGCGGGACGAAGTAGCCGAGCACGGCGATCACCGCCACGCACGGCAGCAAAATCTGCGGCGGCACCTGCTGCCAGGAACCGCGCGGGACGGGCCGGCCGAAGGAGGAGCCGCGGCCGCGCTGCCACCACATGCGGTACCCCAGCACGATCAGCAGGATCAGTGAGAGCGCGAGAAGCATCAGCGCGATCTGGTTGACCAGACCGAACAGGACGCCGGTGTGCAGGTCGATGCCCCAGCGGGTCAGCTTGGCCAGCACCGGGTAGTCGTCGAACCGCAGGACGTCGGTGACCGCACCGGTGGCCGGGTCGATCGCGACCGAGTCCTGCTTCTCGGGCCAGCTGCGCTGCACCTGCCGCACGACGTACGCCGATGAGGCGTCCGCCGGCGGGACGAGCTCGACAGGGTCGCCGAGCCCCTCCGCACGAGCGGCGGCCAGGATCCTGTCGAGGCCCACGCCGTGCTCCGCGTCCCCGGCCGAGGCGGAGGCGCCGTGGCCCGAGTGCTCGCCGGTCGCGGTCGACGTGACCGACGGGGTGGACTGGCCGAGCGAGGTGCGCAGTTCGTCGATGTTCGCTCCGGCGTAGGTCGACCAGGTCAGGCCGGTCGCCGACAGGAAGAGGAAGCCGGCCGCGGCCCACACGCCGACGGTGCCGTGCAGGCCGAGCGTGCGGCGGCGCCCGCTGGTGCCGCGCACCTTGCGCAGGGCGCGGCGGCGGGAGAGCCACAGGACCAGGCCGCCGGCCGCGATGACCCCCAGCCAGCTCGCGGCGAGTTCGCTGTAGAGGCGCCCGTTCTCGCCCAGGTGCAAATCGCGGTGGAACTCGTCGATCCAGGTGCGCAGCGGCAGCGCGCCGGTCGAGCCGTACTGCTCCAGCGCGCCCTGGACCTTGGCGGTGTACGGGTCGACGAACACCGCGAGGGTGTGGTTCGGGTCGACGCCGTCGACGCCGGACAGCAGCACCCTGGTGGTCGCGTCGTCCTCGGGCGAGGGGCGTATCGCGGAGACGGTGCCCCCGGGGTGGGCCTCGCGGGCGGCGGCCACCTGCTCGGAGATCGGCAGCTTGGCGTCGCCGACGGCGGAGACGGTCGTCTCGTCGGCGTAGACGATCTTCTCGGCCTGGAACGCGCCGGCGTACAGGAAGCCGGTGACGGCGGCGACGAACAGGAACGGCGCGACGAACACACCGGCGTAGAAGTGCAGGCGCAGGATCAGTGGGCGCAGCGGGGCCCAGCTGCTGGGGGACGGTGGCGCCGGGGTGGCGGCGGGTTTCGGGGCCTCGTCCGTGGTGGTCGAGGGAGCGGTGGACATCGGCGGGCTTCTCCCGGGGCAGGGGACGTTTCTCGGTCTGTGGCGCTCCAGAAGTCGGGGGATGGAGGCGTTGAGTTCCCGAGGGTGCGTGTGGCGTGCGTCACGCCGGATGGGGAGGGGTGCGCCGAGGTGTCGTGGCATCCTGGCGCGATGGTTTCTTCCCGTGATCGCGCGCCGTTGGCCGAACTGGTCGAGGAACTCCTGGCCGCGGACGGCCCGTTGCCCATCGTCGCCGCGGGCGATCCGGTGCTGCGACGCGGCGCCGAGCGCTTCGACGGACAGCTGGAACCGGCCCTGCTGGCCCGTTTCGTCGAGGCCCTGCGGGTCACGATGCACGCGGCTCCGGGCGTGGGTCTGGCCGCGCCGCAGGTGGGGGTGGGGCTGCGGATCGCGGTCGTCGAGGACCCGGCGCCCGTGCCGGAGGAGGTACGGCTGGTGCGCGGGCGGGTGCCGCAGCCGTTCCGGGTACTGGTCAATCCGTCGTATGAGCCGGTCGGCACCGCCCGCGTCGCGTTCTTCGAGGGCTGCCTGAGCGTGCCGGGCTGGCAGGCGGTGGTGGCGCGGCCCGCCGAGGTGCGGCTGACCTGCGAGGACGAGACGGGCCGCGCGGTGGACGAGGTCTTCGCCGGCTGGCCCGCCCGGATCGTCCAGCACGAGACGGACCACCTCGACGGCACGTTGTACCTCGACCGCGCGGAACCGCGTTCGCTGTCCTCGAACCAGGCGGTCGCGGAGCGGTGGGCGCAGCCGACGCCGAGGGAGGCGGCGGCCTCCCTCGGCTTCGAGCTGCCCCGGTGACCGGGCGGGTCAGTTGTCCCGGTACGCCTCCAACAGCCGCAGCCACACCTCGCTGATCGTCGGATACGACGGCACGGCGTGCCACAGCCTGCTGATCGGCACCTCGCCGGCGACCGCGACGGTCGCCGAGTGGATCAGCTCGCCGACGCCGGGGCCGACGAAGGTGACGCCGAGGAGGATCTCGCGCTCCAGGTCGACGACCATGCGGGCGCGACCCTTGTAGCCGTCGGCGTACAGGCCCGCCCCGGAGACGGAGGCGAGGTCGTAGTCGACCGCGCGGACGCGGTGGCCGGCCTGTTCCGCCTCCGCCAGGGAGAGGCCCACGGCGGCCGCCTCGGGGTCGGTGAAGACGACCTGGGGGACGGCCGCGTGGTCGGCGGTCGCGGCGTGGGCGCCCCAGGGGTCGGATTCCAGGATGGGGACGCCGGAGGCGCGGGCGGCGATGGCGGCGCCGGCGATCCGGGCCTGGTACTTGCCCTGATGGGTGAGCAGGGCGCGGTGGTTGACGTCGCCGACGGCGTACAGCCACTGACTGCCGGTGACGCGCAGGCTGTCGTCGACCTCGAGCCAGGAGCCGGGCTCCAGACCGACGGTGTCCAGGCCGATGTCGTCGGTGCGCGGGGCGCGTCCGGTGGCGAAGAGGATCTCGTCGGCCTCGATACGGTCGCCCGTGTCGGTGACGACCACGACCGTGCCGTTCTCGCGGGTGACGGACTCGACGGAGGTGCCGGTGCGCACGTCGGCGCCGGCCTCGACGAGGGCTTCGGCGACCAGCTCGCCGGCGAAGGGCTCCATGCGGTTCAGCAGGCCCTTGCCGCGGACGAGGACCGTGACCTGCGAGCCGAGGGCCTGCCAGACGGTGGCCATCTCGGTGGCGACCACTCCCCCGCCGACGACGATCAGCCGGCCGGGCGCCGCCTTGGCGCTGGTGGCCTCGCGGCTCGTCCAGGGCCTGACGTCGGCGAGGCCGGGCAGGTCGGGCAGCACGGCGCGGGTGCCGGTGGAGACGGCCACGGCGTGCCGGGCGGTCAGTACCTTCTGCCCGCCGTCGGGGCCGGTGACCGTGACCGTGCGCGGTCCGCTGAGGCGGCCGTGTCCGCGGTAGAGGTCGGCTCCGATGCTGTCGAGCCACTGGATCTGGCCGTCGTCCTTCCAGTGGGAGGTGTAGTAGTCGCGGTGGGCGAGGACCGCGGCCGTGTCGAGGGGGCCCTGCGCCGCCTGGCTCAGGCCGGGTGTGCGGCGGGCGTCGGCGCGGGCGATGACCGGGCGCAGCAGGGCCTTGCTGGGCATGCACGCCCAGTACGAGCATTCGCCGCCGACCAGTTCGCTCTCCACGACCGCGGTGGAGAGGCCGGCCGCACGGGTGCGGTCGGCGACGTTCTCCCCCACGGGCCCGGCACCGAGCACCACGACGTCGTACGCGATGGATTCCGTTTCCGTCATGGGGTCAGTCTGGTGGGTGGTGTGCGCCGAGGCCACATGGGTACGTGCGCGGAATAGGTACCAGGGCCGCCGTGTTGTGCAAACGGCTTCGCCCCCACACCAGGAAGAGGGATCACGCCATGAGCAGCACCGTGGAGCTCACCAAGGAGAACTTCGACGAGACGGTCACGGAGAACGAGTTCGTCCTGATCGACTTCTGGGCGTCCTGGTGCGGTCCGTGCCGTCAGTTCGCGCCGGTCTACGAGAAGGCCGCCGAGGAGAACCCGGATCTGGTGTTCGGCAAGGTGGACACCGAGGCGCAGCCGGAGCTGGCCGCGGCCTTCGGTATCCAGTCGATCCCGACCCTGATGATCGTGCGTGACCAGGTCGCCGTGTTCGCCCAGCCGGGCGCCCTGCCCGAGGCCGCCCTGACGGACGTCATCGGGCAGGCCCGGAAGCTGGACATGGACGAGGTCCGCAAGGCCGTCGAGGACCAGCAGGAGCAGGCCGAGCAGAACGGCCAGTGACGCCCCGCCGAAGGCCCTAGAAGGCCGAAGGCCCTAGAAGGGGTACGGCGCCACGTCCGCGCGCACGGTCGTCCAGCGCACGTCGGTGAAGGCCTCCAGGTTGGCCTCGCCGCCGAAGCGGGCGCCGGTGCCGGACGCGGCGACGCCGCCGAAGGGGGCCACCGCCTCGTCGTTCACGGTCTGGTCGTTGATGTGGACGATGCCAGTGGGAATCCGTTCGGCCAGGTCGAGACCGCGGGCGGCGTCCCGGGTGACGATGCCGAGCGAGAGTCCGTACGGGCCGGTCGCGGCCAGGGCGGCCGCCTCCTCGGGCGTGCTGAAGGACCGTACGGGCGCGACCGGACCGAAGACCTCCTCCGCGTAGGCGGGCGTGCCCTCGTCGACGTCGGCGAGGACCGTCGGCCGGTAGAAGAGGTCCTCGTGCGTGCCGCCCGCGGCCAGCTTGGCGCCCCGGGCCGTGCTCGCCTCCACCAGGCCGTGGATCTTGGTGAGCTGGCCGGAGTCGATGATCGGGCCGAGGTGGACCTGGCCGCGGAACGGGTCGCCGACGGCGAGCGAGTCGGCCTTCGCGGCCAGCCGCTCGACGTACTCGCCGTACAGCGACTCGTGCACCAGGTGGCGGCCGGTGGTCATGCAGATCTGGCCCTGGTGGAAGAAGGAGCCCCAGGCGGCCGTGGAGATCACCGCGTCGAGGTCGGCGTCCTCCAGGACGATCAGGGCCGAGTTGCCGCCGAGTTCCAGGTGGACGCGCTTGAGATGGCGTCCGGCGGCCTCGCCGACGGCCCGGCCGGCCGCGGTCGACCCGGTGAAGGAGATGACCGGCACCCGCGGGTCGGTGACCAGCGCCTGGCCGGCGTCCGCGCCGCCCGGCAGGACGTGGAACAGCCCTTCCGGGAGGCCCGCCTCGGCGAAGACCGCGGCGAGTGACAGCCCGCCGCACACCGCCGTACGCGGGTCGGGCTTCAGGAGGACGGCGTTGCCGAGGGCGAGCGCCGGGGCGACCGAGCGGATGGAGAGGATCAGCGGGGCGTTGAACGGCGAGATCACGCCCACGACCCCGGCCGGAACGCGCCGCGTGTAGGACAGCCGGGCCGCCTCGCTGGGCAGGACCTGCCCGGCCGGGCGGGAGGCGAGGGCGGCGGCCTCGTAGCACTCCTGGGCGGCGACGTGGAGTTCGAAGTCGGCCTTGCCGGGGATGGACCCGGACTCCCGGACCAGCCACTCGCGCAGTTCGTCGGCGTGCGCGGCGAACAGGTCGCCGGCCTTGCGCAGCACGCCCGCGCGGACGAAGTGGGGCACGCGGGCCCACTCGGCCTGGGCGGCGCGGGCCGCCTCGGCGGCGGTCGCGACGTCCTCGGCGGTGGCGAGGGTGACGGTGGCGAGCGTCTCGCCGGTGGCGGGTTCGGTGACGGCGTGTTCTGGTCCTGACAGGGTGCGCGATTGCCAGGTCTTGGGGTCGAGCAACGGCATGACGGCTCTCCGTTCGGTCACCGGAGGGACTCACAGGGTGAGCGGGAGTCCCGAGTAGTTCGCGGCCAGTTCGGCCGCCGCGTGGCGGGATGCGGTGATCCGGCGCAGCCGTGCGAGCTGCATCCGGTCGTCGAACACATCCCCATTTGGTTGAGCATGCAACATCCTAGTCATGTCGTACGAGAACCGGGTCGCCTGCCACACCCTCGCGAGGCACAACTGCGAATAGGCGTCGAGGAGTTGCTCCGATCCCGTGCGGTGCAGCTCGGTGAGGGCACGCGCCAGGACACGGACGTCGGACACCGCGAGGTTGAGGCCCTTGGCGCCGGTCGGCGGGACGATGTGGGCGGCGTCCCCGGCGAGCAGCAGCCGTCCGTGGCGCATCGGCTCGTGGACGAGGCTGCGCATCGGTGTCACCGATTTGGCGGTGACCGGGCCGCGGGCCAGGGTCCAGTCGGCGCCGGTCGCGAAGCGGGCTGCGAGTTCGTCCCAGACGCGTTCATCGGGCCACTCGCCCGGATCGGTCCCGTTCGGGACTTGGAGGTAGAGCCGAGAGACGGCCGGGGAGCGCATGCTGTGCAGGGCGAAGCCGCGCTCGCCGCGGGCGTAGATCAGCTCCTCGCAGGACGGCGGGACGTCGGCGAGGATCCCCAGCCAGGAGTACGGAAAGTCGTGGGCGTACGTCCGGCTCGTCGCCGCCGGGAAGGCGTCGCGGGCGATGCCGTGGGAGCCGTCGCAGCCGACGAGCCAGTCGCAGACCAGCGTCCGTTCGCGGCCCTCGTGCCGGAAGTGCACGACGGGCCGCTCGCTCTCCGGCTTCTCGACCGCCAGCGCCTCCGCCTCGAACAACAGCGGTGGGCCGTCGGCCAGTTGAAGAGCGACGAGGTCCTTCACGATCTCCGTCTGGGCGTAGATCGTGACCGCACGGCCGCCGGTGAGGGAGGGGAAGTCGATGCGGTGGCGTTCGCCCGCGAACCTCAGCTCGATGCCGCGGTGCACCAGCCCCTCGGTGTCGAGACGGTCGGCGGCGCCCGCCTCGCGCAGGGCGTCGACCGTGCCCTGCTCCAGCATTCCGGCGCGCTGGCGCTGTTCGACGTACTCGCGCGTCCTGCTCTCCAGGACCACGCAGTCGATGCCCGCCCGGTGCAGCAGACGGGCCAGGAGCAGTCCGGCCGGACCACCGCCGATGATGCCGACCGTCGTGCGCATGGCCCGCCTCCCTGGGCTTCAGCTGGAGTCGCGGTGGACCACCGAGGCTCCCAGCACCGCGTGCGTCTCGGGCGCGGCGCCGGGGTTGCGCGCCGCGCGGTCGACCAGTTCGGCCAGGTCGCGGCCGGACGGCAGCTCGATGTGGACAGTACTCAGTCTGGGCCGCAACAGCCGTCCGAGCATCAGGTCGTCGGCACCGATCACCGCCGTCTCCTCGGGGATGGCGACGCCCTCGTCCTGCAGGGCGCGCATCAGCAGCATCGCGTACTCGTCGTTGTACGCGAACACGGCGTCCAGGTCGAGCGCGCGCCAGCGGGCGGCGAGCCGCGCTGCGGCGGTCTCCTCGTAGGCGAGGGGCAGCTCGGTGACCGTCGCGTCGGTGCCGTGCAGGGCCCGTCGTACGCCTTCCAGGCGGGGCGTGGAGAAGGCGTCCAGGCCGGGTTCCTCGGGCACGACGACGCCGATGCGGCGCCGGCCGCGGGCGTACAGGTGGGTTCCGGCCGAGTGGCCGACCGCCTCGTGGTCCATGAGCAGGGCGTGGGCGCCCTCGACCGCCTCGGGGCCGAGGGTGACCACGGCCCGGGCGCCGGAGCGCTTGAGGACCGTGACGCCCTTGGGGCCGAGGCCGGTGCCGGGCACCAGTACGGCGACCGGTCGCAGCTCGGCCCAGGCGCGGGCGGCCTCGTCGCCGTGCACGCCGACCGCGCCGAACTGCACGACCGTGTAGTCGAGGCGGCCGAGGGCCCACTGGAGTTCGCTGATGAACTGGCTGTAGAGCGGGCCGACCGGGAAGGCCGGCGCCGGCATCAGCACCATCCGGCTGTGCCCGGCGCGCAGACTGCGGGCCGCCGCGTGCGGCACGTACCCGAGTTCCTTCGCCGCCTCGTGGACGCGGCGGCGGGTGGGCTCACTGATCCGTACGGCGCTGGTGTTGTTGAGGACGTAGGAGACGGTCGCGCGCGACACGCCGGCCAGGCGGGCCACATCGGCGCTCGTGGGCACGGAGCGCGGTACGGCGGACACGGGCGCGGGCGTTTTCGGTATCTGCACCATGACGTACCGCATCTTTGCAGAACCTGTGCGTGAATCTTTCGGGTGGGGGAACTTCGCGGCGAAAAAAGACGCTCAGCGCGACTGTTCGCCCGCGGTGGCCGTCATCCGGTCGACCAGGTCGCACCAGCCGGCCTCCAGGCGCTCCAACGGCATCCCGCACTGCCGGGTCAGGTGATGGATCAGGTCGGGGCTCACATATCCCATCAGCGTGTGGGCGAGGAGCTCGACGTCCGCGTCCGGGACCGCCTGGCGCAGCAGCAGGGCGACATGGCTGCGCAGGACGCGGCGGGGCGGGGCGTTGAACCGGCGTTCCGCGCTCGGTTCGGCCGCCAGTTGCAGGTCGAGTTCGTCGACCGAGCGGCGCAGCAGGGCGCAGCCGAAGGCGCGCAGCCGCTCGGCGGGGGGCGCCCCGGGGCCCAGCGGGGCGGGGCCGCTGAGGAAGGCGGCCTGGAACTTCTTCTCGGAGTGGTCGAGCAGGGCGGTCAGCAGGCCGGTGCGGTCTCCGAAGCGCCGGAACACCGTCCCCTTGCCGACGTTGGCGGCCACGGCCACCGCCTCCATCGTCACGCCGGCCGCGCCGTGCTCCGCCACCAGGCGGGCTGCGGCCTCCAGCAGCCGGGCCCGGTTGCGCGCGGCGTCGGCGCGCAGGCAGGGCTCGTCCTCCAGGGCACCGACCTGCAGCAACTCGGGCTGGGCGACGGGCTCCTGAGGCTGCGGGAACGGGGGCAGGACGGCGGACATGAAAACAGCGTAAAGCATCGGGAACAAAACTGGACCGCGGTCCGGTTAGGGTGCTAGAAAGTTAAACGGACCTCGGTCCGGATCGTGACGGCACTGTTTCAGCACCCAGGAGTTTCGCATGTCTGTTCGTATCCTTGCGCTCGTCGGCAGCCTCCGCGCCGGTTCGACCAACCGCCAGCTCGCCGAGGCGGCCGTCAAGCACGCACCCGAGGGCGCGGACGTGGTGCTGTTCGAGGGACTGGCCGACATCCCCTTCTACAACGAGGACCTCGACGTCGAGGGCAGCGTCCCGGCCGCCGCCGCCACGCTGCGTGAGGCCGCCGGCTCCGCCGACGCCTTCCTGCTCTTCTCCCCCGAGTACAACGGCACCATCCCGGCCGTCCTGAAGAACGCGATCGACTGGCTGTCCCGCCCCTACGGCGCCGGCGCCTTCGGCGGCAAGCCCGTCGCCGTGGTCGGCACCGCCTTCGGCCAGTACGGCGGCGTCTGGGCGCAGGACGAGGCCCGCAAGGCCGTGGGCATCGCCGGCGGCAAGGTGATCGAGGACCTCAAGCTCTCCATCCCCGGCTCCCTGACCCGCTTCGCCGAGACCCACCCGGCCGACGACGCCGAGGTGGCGGCGCAGCTCACCGAGGTCGTGGCCCGTCTGCACGGCCACGCGGGCGAAGCGGTCGCCGCCTGACGGGTCCGGACCCCTCAAGGGGCTGGAACCGCCGTATCACCGCAGGTCCCGAAGGGGGCCGGAGCGCGCACAGCGCTCCGGCCCCCTTCGGCGTTTCCCGCGCGGGCGCTTCCTGGTACGTCACGGTTTCCTGCGCGGGCGCTTCCTCGTACGTCACGCCACCGCCGTGGGCGCCAGCTCCCGCAGCTCCGCCAGCGCGGCCACCACGGCGGGGCGGGTCCGGCCGCCCCGCCGGGTGCAGGTGAGCAGCTTGCGGTGCGGGTTGCCGGTGCAGTGCACCCGGACGATCGGCAGGTGCGGCGTGAGGTGGGCCAGCCGGGGGATCAGCGCGACGCCGAGGCGGTGGGCGACCAGGTGGGCGGTGACGTTCCAGTCCAGCGCGTGATGGACGATGTCCGGCGTGAATCCGGCCTCACCGCACGCCGACAGCACATGCGGACGGCAGGGGCTCTCCGGGACCGGGGCGATCCAGTCCTCGTGCCCCGCCTCCGCGAGGTCGACGCGTCCGCGCCCGGCCAGCGGATGGTCCGCGGGGACGACCAGGTCGAAGGGGTCGTCCAGGAGGGGCTGCTGGTCGAAGCGCGCGTCGCCGAGCGGCGGGTTGTGCGGGGTCGCCTCGACGACCGCCAGATCGGTCTCCCCCTCGAAGAGCAGGTCGAAGCTCTCCGGCACGCCCGCCTCCTGGATGCGGACGGCCAGTCGCGGGTGCCGCTCGCGCAGCCGGACCGTCATCGGGGCCAGCAGCACCGAGACGGCCACCGGAAAGCCGCTCGCCCGCAGGGGCCCGGCGGGCTCGCCGTGGTCGGCCCGGAGGTCGAGTTCGGCCAGTTCCCAGCGGGCCTGGATGGCGTCGGCGTGCGCGAGCAGGCTCTCGGCGGCCGGGGTGAGCCGTACCCCGCGCCCCTGCGGTTCGAGGAGGTCGACGCCCAGATCACGGGCGAGCTGGCGGATCTGCTGGGAGGCGGCGGAGGTCGTGAAGTGCAGGGCGGCCGCCGCGGCGGTGACCGTGCCGTAGTGCGCCACCGCCCGCAGGACATGAAGCCGGCGCAGGTCAATCATGAAGCCCACGCTTCAAGGTCGGCTCCAGAAAGTCAACCTGGACGTGTACGAAGCCTCCGACGCACCCTGGCTGTGTCGCGACGGCCCATCAGACCCGTACGAAGGAGTCCTCATGACCAGCACGACCGGCGCCGTCTGCCCGCACTGCGGTTGGCCCGACGGCGCCGAGCCCTTCCACGTGGTGTCCCGCCACGGCACGGCGGAGGGGAGCACGGTGTGGACCCGCTGCGGCTGCGGTTCGCTGCAGGTCCGGATCGTCGACGGCCGGGGCACGCGGATCGTCTCCCGCAGCCGCCCGGCCGCGGCTCAGTCCAGCTCCGCCAGCCGCTGAACGGCCGGGGCCGCGAAGCGCTCGATCCACTCGGCCGGCTCACTGATGCGCGGCGCCAGGATCACCGTGTCGATGCCGAGACCGGTGTAGCCGGCGATGTCCCGGGTGAAGGCGTCCAGGTCGCCCTCGGTGGCGGGCTCGCCCATGTAGGCGACGGTCCTGCGGATCTCGTCGGGATCGCGGCCCTCGGCCTCGCAGTGGCCACGCAGGACGTCGAGCTTGTGCCGGACCTCTTTCGGCGAGGTGGCGAACAGGTTGCAGGCGTCGCCGTACCGGGCGACCAGGCGAAGGGTCTTCCGCTCGCCACCGCCGCCGATCATGATCTCGGGGTGCGGGCTGCTCACCGGCGCCGGGACGCACAGGGTCTCGGCGAGCCGGTAGTGCTCGCCCTCGAAGGGGCCGTTCGCCTGCGGGTCCCACATCCGCAGACAGATCCGCAGGGTCTCCTCCAACCGCTCGAAGCGCTCCGCGAGCGGCGGGAACGGCACGCCGAGCCCCTCGTGTTCACGGTCGTACCAGGCCGCCCCGATGCCGAGGGTGGCCCGCCCCCCGGACAGCACGTCGAGAGAGGTGACGATCTTGGCCAGCAGTCCGGGGTGGCGGTAGGTCACGCCGGTGACCAGGGCGCCGAGCCGGACCGTGGAGGTGTGGGCCGCGAGGTAGCCCAGCGTCGTGTACGCCTCCAGCATCGGGGCCTCGGCGCCGCCGTTGAACTCCATCTGGAAGTAGTGGTCCATGACCGACAGCCGGCTCACGCCCGCCGCCTCGGCCGCGGCGCCCGTCGCGGCCAGTTCGGGGCCGAGGGCGCTGCCGCCCCCACTGTGCTCGAACCGGTTGATGTGCACGCCCACCCGCATGTCCGCCTCCGCTCACCGCGACCGTCCGGCCCTTCGCCGACACCGTGACGCTAGGTCTTGAAGCGCTCTCGAAGTCAAGCGTGGCGGCGGCGCCGTCAGGCCACCTGTTCGGGCTCGGCGGCCTCCTGCCGCTTCGCGGCCCGCAGGCTGGTCAGCGTGGTGACCGCGAGGACGAGCACGATGAAGCCCAGCGAGAAGGGGATGCCGATCTCCGGGACGTGGACGCCGGACTCGTGCAGCGCGTGCAGGACCAGCTTGACGCCGATGAAGCCGAGGATGATCGACAGGCCGTAGCTGAGGTGGACCAGCTTCCTGAGCAGGCCGCCGATCAGGAAGTACAGCTGCCTGAGGCCCATCAGCGCGAACGCGTTGGCCGTGAACACGATGTACGGGTCCTGGGTGAGGCCGTAGATGGCGGGGATCGAGTCCAGGGCGAACAGCACGTCGGTGGAGCCGATCGCGAGCATCACGACCAGCATCGGTGTCATGACCCGCTTGCCGTTCTCCGTGATGAACAGCTTGGTGTCGTGGTAGCGGTCGGCCACACCGAAGCGCTTCTCCACCGCTTTCAGCAGCTTGTTCTCCTGGTACTCCTCATCGTGCCCTTCCTTACGGGCGTCCTGGATCAGCTTCCAGGCGGTCCAGATCAGGAAGGCCCCGAAGAGGTAGAACACCCACGAGAACGCGGAGATGATCGCCGCGCCGGCCGCGATGAAGCCCGCGCGCAGCACCAGGGCCATGATCACGCCGAACATCAGCACGCGTTGCTGGTACTGGGACGGCACCGCGAACTTTCCCATGATCAGCACGAAGACGAAGAGGTTGTCGACGCTCAGGGACTTCTCGGTGACGTACCCGGCGAAGAACTCACCAGTGGGTTCGCCGCCGCCGAAGAGGAACAGCCCGAACCCGAACAGACAGGCGAGGACGACCCAGACGACGGTCCAGGTGCCCGCCTCTCGGACCGACACGTCATGGGGCTTTCTGCCGATGAAGAAGTCCGCGGCGACCAGCGCGCACAGGGCGGCGACGGTCAGCAGCCAGACGGTGAGAGAGACGTTCACGGGTACTCCTGATGCGTGGGGGGCATCGACAGCGTTGTCAGCGCATCCGGTCCCTTCCACCGACGGAAGATGAAGAACTGGCCATGTCCTGGTAAAGAACGGCAGGTCACACTGGGGCATGGCCGAGAAGCGCGGGCGCTCACCCGCCGTACGGCGGACAGCTTCCGCCGGACGGCGGCGCTCCGGAGACCGGCCGGTGCGCGAATCATGGCGCAACGAAGCGCCGCGCCCCGCGTCAGGAGATCCCATGAGCCACGTCCCGCCCCCGTTCGACCCGGAACTCGCCGCCGCCCTGGAAATGATCAAGGACCTTGTGTCACCCGGTTTCACCCCGGACGAGATCGACGCCGTACGCCAGGGCCCGGGCGTCCAGCTGCTGGCCGAGCCGGACCTGACCATGGACGGCCATTTCAAGGTCGAGGACCGTACGGTGCCAGGGCCCGCGGGTGCTCCCGAGATCTCGCTGCTGATCTGCCGGCCCACCGCTCCTGAGTTGGTTGGTGTGCCGCAGCCCGTCGTGTACCACGTGCACGGTGGCGGCATGATCCTCGGCACCAACCGGTTCGGGGTGGACGGGCCGCTGGCCTGGGCGAAGGAACTGGGCGCGGTCGTGGTGTCGGTGGAGTACCGGCTGGCGCCCGAGCATCCGCACCCGGCGCCGGTCGAGGACGTCTACGCCGGTCTCGTCTGGACGGCCGAGCACGCGGCGGAGATCGGCGGCGACCCGGACCGCATCGTCGTGGCGGGCGCCAGCGCGGGCGGCGGTCTGTCCGCGGCGCTGGCGCTGCTCACGCGGGACCGCAAGGGTCCGCGGCTGATCGGCCAGCTGCTGATGTGCCCGATGCTGGACGACCGCAACGACAGCGTCTCCAGCCACCAGATGGCGGGCCTCGGCGTGTGGGACCGTACGGCGAACGAGACCGGCTGGGGAGCGCTGCTCGGCGAGGCGCGCGGCGGTCCGGACGTGTCCGCGTACGCGGCGCCGGCCCGCGCCGAGGACCTGTCCGGACTGCCGCCGGCCTTCCTCGACGTGGGTTCCGCGGAGACCTTCCGGGACGAGGTCGTCGCCTACGCCTCCCGGCTCTGGCAGGCGGGAGGGGTGGCCGAGCTGCACGTGTGGCCCGGCGGCTTCCACGGCTTCGACGGCTTCGCCCCGCAGGCGGCGCTCTCGCAGACGGCCCGGGCGGCGCAGTCGGCGTGGCTGGGCAGGCTCCTGGGCGGCGACCACTGAGGCACCGACCGGGCCTCCGGACCACACGCCGCAACAGGCTTCGCCCGCAGGCAACACACCCGCTGACCGCCAACGCGGCGCAGTCGGCGTGGCTGGGCAGGCTCTTGGGCGGCGACCACTGAGGCACCGACCGGGCCTCCGGACCACACGCCGCAACAGGCTTCGCCCGCAGGCAACACACCCGCAGACCGCCAACGCAGCGCAGTCCGTCCGGCTGCGAAGACTCCTGGGCAGCGACCACAGAGGCACCGACCGGACCTCCGGACCACACGCCGCAACAGGCTTCCCCCGCAGGCAACGCACCCGCTGACCGCCAACGCGGCGCAGTCGGCGTGGCTGGGCAGGCTCTTGGGCGGCGACCACTGAGGCACCGACCGGGCCTCCGGACCACACGCCGCAACAGGCTTCGCCCGCAGGCGACACTCCCGCAGACCGCCAACGCTGCGCAGTCCGCCCGGCTGCGTAGACTCCTGGGCTGCGACCACTGAGGCACCGACCGGGCCTCCGGACCACACGCCGCAACAGGCGTCGCCCGCAGGCGACACTCCCGCAGACCGCCAACGCAGCGCAGTCCGCCCGGCTGCGAAGACTCCTGGGCAGCGACCACTGAGGCACCGACCGGCCTCCGGACCACACGCCGCAAGTGGCCGCATCCCGCAGGCTCCCCGGAACGGGACCGCATAGCGCACCATGGACGCATGAAAGAGCTGGCCGGGCGCCTGACCGCGCTGGACCCGGACGCCGGCGCCGCCGTCCGGGTCATCGCCTACTTCGACCGGCTGGCCGAGTCCCGGGCCGGGCTGGAGGCGCTGGTCCGTGGGGCCGCGGTGCTGGCCGGGGTGCCCGCGCGGCTGGTCGACGCCGACCGGCGGGTACACGTCCGCGTCGAGGCCGACGGCACCCGCCGGGACACGGACCGTCCACCGGACGCTGCCTGGCCGTCCGCCGCGCTGGCGCCGGGCGGGGTCGCCGCCCTGTGGCTGGAGCGGGCGGAGGCGGCGCCCAGCGTGGTCGACGCCGTGATCCTGGAGCGGGCCGCCGGCGCCGTACGGCTCGTCCTCGACCGCACCCGGGGGCGGGCCCGCGCCGACGATCCCGCACTGATCGAGACGGTCCTGGACGCCTCGGCCCCGGAACCGGCCCGGCTGCACGCGGCCCGCGGGCTGGGCCTGGACCCCGCGGCACCGGCACGCGCCCTGGCCCCGCGCGAGGGCCGGCCCCGGATCGTCGCCGCGCACCCGGATGCCTCACTCCCCACCGGGCGGCTCGGCGTCGGGCCCGCCGTCCCGGTCCTGGACCTGCCGCGTTCCTGGGCCGCCGCCCGTACCGCCCTGCGGTTCACCGCGGACGGCACCGCGCAGGACCCCGGACCGCGTGTGGTGTACGCCGACGAACTCGGCGGCATCGCCCTGCTGGCCGGCCTGGTCGCCCCGGGCGCCGAACCGCCGCCCGACGTCCGGGCGCTGGAAGCGGCGGCCGCGACCACGCCCTGGCTGCCGGCCACCCTGCACGCCGTGGCCGCGACGGCGAGCCTGCGCGCGGCGGCCGCCGAGATCAACGTGCACCACTCCACGCTTCAGGACCGGCTGACCCACGCCGAGCACCTGCTCGGCTGGCCCCTGCGCACACCGCAGGGCCGGCTCAGACTGCAGCTGGCCCTGACGATGAGGCACCTGGCACGGTCGTAGCGGTCACGCGGGCGCCGAGGGGCGGTCACCTGGTCGGAACTCGTGGACGACCTGGATCCTGCCGACGATGTGGTCGTTGAACTCGTCCAGCTCCTCGGCGGGAACCCACAGTTCGAGGATCGTCCGGCCGCCGGCCCGCTGGACGGGGTAGCGGCCGAGGAACTCGGTGTCGACCTCGAAGCGGGTGACGTAGCCGGCGCCGTCGTGCTTGACGTTCCAGTCCCGGGCGATCCGGACCGCGTAGTCCTCGTTGAGGACCGGGTAGAAGATCGGCTGCTCGGGCAGTCGTGGCGGCCAGGCACGCCAGTCCAGCGCACGGACCAGCGCCAGCTCCATGGGTCCGGTGGGACGCCAGAGGGTGGTGGTGGCTCGACGGCCGGTCATGGGGCTCACTCTCCGTGCCTGGTGACAGTGGGGGTCCGGACCCTATCGGGGGCGCGTGCGGGACGGCCACGGAGTTATAGACAATGCTTGCATGCGCGCTATAAGCGCATACGCTGGAAATTTCAAGCATGCCCTATCCTGGATGGTCAGTCACCTCGGGACGGAGGAGCAGGCCCCATGACCGCCACAGACCCCGCACTCACCGCTCTCGCGCAGGGCTGGTGCGCCCTCTCCCTGCTGCACGGCAGGATCGAGGCCCACATCGAGCGGGCCCTGCAGGCGGGACACGACCTGAGCGTGCGCGAGTACTCCCTGCTGGACGTCCTCGGCCGCCAGCACGACGGCGAGGGCGGCCACCTGCAGATGAAGCAGGTCGCCGACGCCGTCGTCCTCAGCCAGAGCGCCACCACCCGCCTGGTCACCCGCCTCGAGGACCGCGGCCTGCTCTCCCGCTACCTGTGCCCCACCGATCGCCGCGGCATCTACACCGACGTCACCCCCGCCGGTCGCGAACTCCTCGAAGAAGCCCGCCCCACCAACGAGGCAGCCCTGCGCGAAGCCCTCGACGAGGCCGCGCGGAACCCCGAACTCGCCCCGCTGGTACGGGCCGTCGAGACCCTCGGCGCAGCCGCATGAGCCTGCCGCCGCTTCCGCTGTCCGGGATCACCGTGGTCAGCCTGGAGCAGGCGGTCGCCGCTCCCTTCGCCACGCGGCAGCTCGCCGACCTCGGCGCCCGGGTCATCAAGGTGGAACGGCCGGGCGACGGCGACTTCGCGCGCCGCTACGACACGACCGTGCACGGCCACTCCAGCTACTTCGTGTGGCTCAACCGGTCCAAGGAGTCCCTCACGCTGGACCTCAAGGCCCCCCGGGGCCGCGAGATCCTGCACGAACTCCTCGACGGCGCCGACGTGTTCGTCCAGAACCTCGCACCGGGAGCCGCCGACCGGCTCGGCCTGGGCGTGGACCTCCTCCAGGAGCGGTGGCCGCGGCTGATCCCGTGCACCATCTCCGGCTACGGCACGACCGGCCCGTGGGCCGGCCGCAAGTCGTACGACCTGCTGGTGCAGTGCCAGACGGGCCTGGTGTCCCTGACCGGCACCGCCGACGAGACCGCCCGCGTCGGCATCTCGGTCGCCGACATCGCGGCCGGGATGTACGCCTACACCGGCGTCCTCACCGCCCTGTTCACCCGCGCCACCACCGGCACGGCACACCCGGTCGAGGTGTCCCTGTTCGAGGCGCTGGC
The DNA here is from genome assembly GCF_056820935.1 of Streptomyces sp. Q2. Taxonomy (NCBI): domain Bacteria; kingdom Bacillati; phylum Actinomycetota; class Actinomycetes; order Kitasatosporales; family Streptomycetaceae; genus Streptomyces; species Streptomyces sp. Q2. Next base: position 122,171 of record NZ_JBXEJE010000024.1, read on the forward strand.
CGAGTGGATGGGTCAGCCCGCCAACTACACCCGGTACGGCGGCACCCAGCCCCCGCGCCTGGGCACCCAGCACGCCACCATCGCGCCGTACGGCGCCTACACGGCCGCCGACGGCAAGGACGTGCTGTTCTCCATCCAGAACGAACGCGAGTGGGTCGCGCTGTGCGCCGACTTCCTCGGGCGGCCCGACCTGGCCGGCGACCCGCGCTTCGCCACCGGCTCCGACCGGGTCGCCCACCGCGAGGACCTCAACGCCGTCGTCGCCGAGCGCGTCGCGCGCTCCGACGCCGAGGAGGTCCTGAAGGACCTGGAGACCATCGGCATCGCCTGCGCCGGGGTCAACGACATCGCCGGGTTCCTCGACCACCCGGTCCTCGCCGCCCGTGGCCGCTGGCGCGACGTGGGCGTACCGGGCGGGGAAACGGTGCGGGCACTGCTGCCGCCGGCCGACCTGGCGGGGCTGCCGGCGCGCATGGACCCCGTACCGGGCGTGGGCGAGCACACCGAGGCGATCCTCACGGAACTCGGCCGCGGCCGCGACGACATCGAGGCACTGCGGGCCGACGCCGTCATCTGAGCACGCCGTCATCTGAGCACGCCGTCATCCGAGCACGCCGTCATCCGAGCGAGGAGGACCGCCTGCGGAGCTGCCGGGGTCGGCCGGGTCTCACCAGGGCAGTCGGCCCTCGGCGTCGAAGTAGCCTCCGGTGGGACCGTCCGGGGCCACCTGGGCCATCCGCACGATGATCTCGGCGCCCTCCTCGACGGTCTGCGTGCCCGTGTTCCCGTTCAGGTCCGTCGCGGTGTAGCCGGGCTCGACGGCGTTGATCCGCATGTCCGGGAACGCCTTCGCGTACTGCACGGTGATCGCGTTGACCGCCGTCTTCGACGTCGGGTAGGCGACACCCGGGTAGAAGGACGCCGGATGGTCCGGGTCGGAGAGCGCGGTCAGCGAGGCCAGGCCGCTGCTGACGTTGACCACGACCGGCGCGGCCGACCGGCGCAGCAGCGGGAGGAAGGCGTGGGTGACGCGGACCACGCCGAAGACGTTCGTGTCGAACACGGTCCGCATCTGGTCGGCGGTCACCTCCGCGGCGCCGATCACGCTGTTGCCCTCTCCCCTCGCCTCGATTCCGGCGTTGTTGACGAGGACGTCGAGTCCGCCCTCGGCCTCGACGGTCTTCGCCGCGGCCTCGACGGAGGCGTCGTCGGTGACGTCGAGGAGGACGAACCGGGCGCCGATCAGTGCGGCGGCCCGGCGTCCGCGCTCGGCGTCGCGGCTTCCGAGGTGGACCGTGTGGCCCGCGGCGACGAGCCGGCGAGCGGTCTCGAAGCCCAGGCCCTTGTTGGCTCCGGTGATCAGTGTTGTCGTCATGCGTCCAGGTTCCGGCGCGGTGCCGCGATCGGCCAGAGACCCTTCTTCCTGGGAGTGCGGGTACCAGGCACGTCCTGGGCGGACGGTGTTCACTGGGGGCATGACTGCGACGGAACTCGGACACGCACTGCGCCGCTGGCGCGACCGCGTCTCCCCCGAGGCGGCCGGTCTGCCCACCGGCGACAGGCGGCGCGCTGCCGGGTTGCGGCGCGAGGAACTGGGCTTGCTGGCCGGGATCTCCGTCGACTACGTCACCCGCCTCGAACAGGGCCGGGCATCCCACCCGTCCGGGCAGGTCGTCGAGGCCCTGGGGCGCGCGCTGCGCCTGACGGGGGACGAGCGGGCCTACCTGTTCCGGCTGGCCGGGCTGGTGCCGCCGGGCCCCGAAACGGTGCCCGCCCACATCACACCCAGCGTCCAACGGCTGCTGGACCGGCTGGTGGACACTCCCGTCGGGGTCTCCGACGCGGCCTGGACGCTGCTCCTGGCCAACCCGATGTACGCGGCGCTGATGGGTGATCCGTCGGCACTGCGCGGCTTCGAACGCAACGGCGTCTGGCGCAACTTCATGGGTGCGAGCACCCGGGTCCGGCACACTCCGCAGGAGATGCGCGCCTTCGAGGTCGCCATGGTCTCCGAACTGCGCGCGACCGCCCAGAGGTACCCGACGGACCCGCAACTGGGGCGCCTGATCGTGGAGTTGCGTGCCAACAGCGCACGGTTCGCCGAGCTGTGGGAGGCGGGCGTGGTGGGCCGGCTGGAAGGCTCGCGCAAGACCGTCGAGCATCCGCAGGTGGGTGTGCTGAGGCTGGACTGCGACGTGCTCAGCGTGGCGGGCAGCGATCTGCGCGTCATCGTCTACACGGCCCGGCCCGGCACGGAGGACGCCGAGCGGCTGCGGCTGCTCTCGGTCCTCGGCATCCAGACCCTGGTCGGCTAGCCGTACGTCGCGGAACGCGTGACGCGGAACCCCACGTCGTCCACCCGGAACGTCGGATGGCTGCGCCGGCGTACGGACGCCCGGCAGCTCCAGTGCTCGTCGAACCAGCCGCCGCCCCGAAGGACCCGGTAACTGCCGTAGACCTCCGGGTCGTAGAGATCCCAGCACCACTCCCAGACGTTGCCGAGCATGTCGTACAGACCCCACGGGTTCGGCCGTCTGCCGGCCACCTCGTGGAGCCGTTCGTCCGAGGTGCCGCGGTACCAGGCGATCTCGTCGAGGGGCCCGTACCGCGGCCCGGTGGTGCCGGCGCGGCAGGCGTGCTCCCACTCCGCCTCGGTCGGCAGCCGGTATCCGTCGGCGTCCGCGTCCCAGTCGACTCCCTCGCCGTCGGAGTGGAGGTGGTACGCGGGCGTCAGGCCGGCGCGCTCGGACAGTGCGTTGCAGAACCGGAGCGCGTCCCACCAGGAGACTTGCTCGACGGGTAACCGGTCGCCGCGCGCGGCGCTGGGACGCTGCCCCGTCACCTGGGCGTACAGCTCCTGGGTGACGGGGTACGCGGACAGCCGGTAGGGCGCGAGTCCGACCTGCCAGCTGCGTTCGGTCCGCCGGTCGGCCAGCGTGACCTGTCCGGCGGGGACGGCGATCATCTGGTGCTCCGCGCTCAGGTTCATACGCGGATGATCTCACCGGGCGGAGAGCCGGCCGGATGGATGATCCGCTACGACGGGTCTCAGTAGCCGTAGCGGTTCTTCACGTGACGCCAGAAGTCGCGGAACATCCACGTGTCGAACTGGGTGATCTGCGCGGCACTGCCCGCGTTCATGAGGAAGCAGCACTGGCCGGTCGGGGTCCAGTCGTAGAAGTCGTCGAGGCCGAAGGTGTGGCCGACCTCGTGCAGGTAGATGTGGATGTTCTCCTGGTCCAGCGCGCCGGTGAAGTACTCCTGGCCGACCCGCTGGCCCCAGTCGCCGCCGGCACCGCCCTGGAATCCCTTGGTCAGCCACAGCGACTGGTCGTAGTGGCGGGCCGCGCCGCCCGGGCACCTGGAGTAGTCGCCGTCCTGGTGGAAGAAGCGGCCGCAGTCCGGCGCGCACTGCGGGGCGCCGCCGTCGTCGAGGTTGCCCGCGTAGATGTCGACGGAGTTGTCGGTCCACTGCAGGGTGGAGCGGGACTTGACCGCCCAGCCGACGATGTTGACGGGGACGGTGGTGTACGGCCAGGCGTTGTGTCCCTTGCCGCCTTCGACCATCGCCGCCATCCACTTGCCGAACTGCTTCTTCAGGGCGGTGTGGATGCGGTCGCGCAGGGCGGCGCTGACGGGGGCGTCGGACTCCCAGCGGACGCAGTAGTTGACGCTTCCCTTGTTGGCCATGACCTGGTCCCAGCCGTAGTTCCGGAAGCCGTACAGGTCCGGGTAGGTCGACTGGACGTGGTTCCAGACCTCGTTCAGGGGCTGGACCAGGTTGGCGGGGGGATTCCAGTCGTCGGCGGCCTGGGCCGGGAGGGCCGCGGCCCCGGCCGGGTTCGCCGCCGCCTGTGCCGGGATCGCCGACATGCCCGGCAGGGCGAACACTGCGGCCAGGGCGGCGAGGACGGCGATCAGACGCGCGATGCGGGTGCGCATGGTGAACTCCCTTGGTGGGGTACGGGATTTCACCTTCGTGTCGCCGCCGACGCCCGGCGGGTTGCCGCGTTCTTCCCCGAAGGGGGTACGGCCCGGTTCAGCCGGCCGGCGGTGCCGCCGCCGGCAGGTCCGCCGTGGGCACGCCGGTCAGCTCCGTCGCCCCCGTGAGGTCCGCCGTGGGCACGCTGGTCAGCTCCGTCGCCGCCGGGAGGTCCGCCGTGGGCACGCTGGTCAGCTCCGTCGCCGCCGGGAGGTCCGCCGTGGGCATGGTGGTCGCCCCTGTCGCGCCGCCGCCCAGCAGCCCCGTGACCAGTCCGACCACCGGCGTCAGCAGCCCCGTGACCTGGCCCAGCACCGCGTCCAGGTCGAGCGAGGTGAGCGCCCCCAGGATTCCGTCGACCGACGACTGGAGCTCGGCGAGCAGATCCGAGACCGGGTCGGCTGCCGCGGCCCCCGGCACCGCAGAGGCCAGCCGCTGCTGAACAGCGGCATGCGAGGTCCGTACGGCGTGTTCGTACGCGGCGGCCTCTGCCGGGTCGAGACGACCGTCCTCCGACACGGCGATGGAGCGCACCGCGTCGACGAGCGGGGTGAAGACGGCGGTGCGGTCCGCGCTCTCCAGGGCGTCGAGCCGTGCCATGACGGCGTCCGCCGCCGGGGCGGAACGTGCCACGGCGGCCCGGGCCGCGGCCTCCGTGGAGGTGTCGCTCGCGGCAGCGGCGGTGCCGGCTGGGACGAGCAGCAGGGCCGAGCACAGCAGGGGCGGCAGGAGGAGACCGCGGGTTATCAGGGGACGCATGCACGTTCCTTTCCATGACGCTGTTCCTGCGCCCACCGTGGAAAGCCCCGTGATCCGCCGCAACCGTTCCGGACGCCGGTGTCCCGTCCCACGCCTCGGCGAGTGCCCGCTGACCAGCATTTTTCCCGGGCCGCACGGCTCCTTTCGACGGTACGGGCGCGTTCGCCCGTCAGGGTGCGCCGCCTTGTCCTGCCGCTCCGTCGTCGGCACTTGGCGGCGAGCCGCGTCGCGTCGCGGCCGCCGCCGCCCGGGCGGCCGACACCTTGTCGCCAAGCCGTCGGCGCCGACGACCGGCGGAGAATTCCGGCAACCTTTGCGGGAGCGGTGGCGACTGGTGGGTGACGCGCTCCACGAACCGCGAACCGCCGAACGAAGGTCACCCCGTGAGTACAAGAGCAGCCCTGCACCGCCGGACGCGGCGCGGGAGAACGAACCGTCGCACTGTTCTGATCAGCGTGGTGGCCACCGCTCTGGTCGGGGGCGCGATCACCGGGGGCCTGCTGATGAGGTCACCTGACTCCGGACCGGTGGCGGCCAAGTCCTTGTCCTCGCCGCCCGCTTCGGCGTCGTCTTCCCCTGCGGCTTCGGCATCGGCTTCCTCCCCCTCACCGTCCGTGTCGGCTTCCGCCTCGGCCTCGGCCTCGGCCTCGGCTTCGGCTTCAGCGAGCAAGAGCGCGTCCGCGTCCGCCGCCAGGCGCCCCTCACCCGTCTCCGCCCTCGGTTCCTGGCCTACCGCCACCGGAGGCAGGGCGGTGACGTCCACCATCAAGGTCTCCGGCAGCTACGACGGCGGCCTGCGACGTTTCTACGGCTCCGGCGCCCTGGGCGGAGCCGGGCAGGACGAGGACCAGGACCCGGTCTTCGAACTCGCCGACGGAGCCGTCCTGAAGAACGTCGTCCTCGGCGCGCCGGCCGCCGACGGCGTGCACTGCCTGGGCAGTTGCACCCTGCAGAACGTGTGGTGGCAGGACGTCGGCGAGGACGCGGCCACCTTCAAGGGCACCTCGCCCTCGGCCACGTACCTCGTCGTCGGCGGCGGGGCGCGCAAGGCGGACGACAAGGTCTTCCAGCACAACGGCGCCGGCACACTGACGATCAGGAACTTCCAGGTCGCCGAGTTCGGCAAGCTCTACCGCTCGTGCGGCAACTGCGAAACGCAGTACAAGCGCCACGTCGTGATCGAGAACGTGAGGGTGACCGCCCCCGGCAAGGTGCTGGCCGGCGTCAACGCCAACTACGGGGACACCGCGACCCTTTCCGGTGTGACGATCGTCGGCGGCAGCGGCAGGGACATCACGGTCTGCGAGCGCTTCCAGGGCAACACCACCGGCGCGGAACCCAGCAAGGTCGGCAGCGGCCCGGACGGCACGTCCTGCCGCTACGACGCGTCGGCCATCGCCTACAAGTGACCGGACGCCGAGTTCCTGTGAGGCTCGGTGTTACGGCCATGCAAGCGAAAAGCTGTGGCTAGACTCGCGCCCCATGCGTAACTCCAGTCCCGTCAGGCAGTGGAAGAAGACGTCCCCTCGCGCCTCGCGCCCCGACACCCACGACTGGAGAAGAACGGCCCGGAACGTGGCTCGTCGGGGCGCGAGGCGCTTCAAGTCGCCTGTGCCACAGGCCACTTGCCCTCTGCTCGGCACCTCGGCCGCAAGGGGGGACGACGTCCCGTGACAGCACGGCACAAGCAGTCCCGCGACCCGCGCGGACACTGGCTGTTACTGATACTCGTCCTTCCCGCGATGTTCGGGGCCCTGCTCTTCGAGGGGTGGACCAACCACGAGGTCGACGCGGCGAAGACCCGGTCCGCCTGCACCTCGCCCGTACCCGACGCCGTGGCGGGCGGCGGCCCGGTGGTGGGGATCAACCGCAACGGGATACAGACCGGCTCGATGCCCGCCCGCACCGTCGCCCTCACCTTCGACGGCGGCCCCGACCCCGTGTGGACCCCGCGCCTGCTCGACCTGCTGCGGCAGCACCGGGCACGCGCCACCTTCTTCCTCATCGGCTCCCAGGCGGCCCGCCATCCCGACCTCGTACGGCGGATCCGCGACGAGGGGCACGAGATCGGCTCGAACACCTACACCGGCGCCGCCCTGGGTGAGACGTCGTCCGCCCGCTTCGCCGCCGAACTGGACCTGACCCAGAGCGCGTTGGCGGGAACCGCGGGCCTTCGCACCAACCTGCTGCGGATGCCGCGGACCACCTCGCCGGACACCCTGTGCGGCCGCGAGTGGCAGGCGGCACGGCGCGCCACCGCCCAGGGCTACGTCCTGGTCGCCGCCGACAAGGCGTCCCGGAAACCGGCCCAGGGCCTGGTCCGGCAGCTCAGCCAGACGGCAACCGCGTACCGGCAGACGGAGAAGCTGCTCGAGAACCGGGGTGTCGACCGCTTCACCACCGTCTCGGCGGGACTCCGGCTCACCCCGTACGCCCCGGTGTCGGCCCTCGAGCGGTGGGGCGGCACCACCCTCGTCCAGGCCACCAACGTCGGGCACGCGTTCTCGAACGCCATGACCTGGACGCTCGGCATCGCGGGCGCTCTCGGGGTGCTGCGCCTGACGCTGCTCGCCGTCTTCGCACGGGCTCACGTCCGGCGTCTGGAGCAGTCCCGGCCCGGCGCGCCCTGGCTGCGGGAGGTGACGGAACCGGTGACGGTGCTCGTGCCCGCCTACAACGAGGAGGCCGGGATCGAGTCCACCGTCCTTTCCCTGCTCGCCTCCGACTATCCCCACCTGCAGATCATCGTGGTCGACGACGGCTCGACCGACCGTACGGCGGAGCTCGCCGAGGGCATCCGCGATCCGCGCGTGCTGGTGATCCGCAAGCCCAACGGCGGAAAGGCCGCCGCACTCAACACCGGCCTCGCCTACGCGAGTCACGGCATCGTGGTGATGGTCGACGCCGACACCGTCTTCGAACCGGACGCCATCCACCATCTCGTGCAGCCGCTGGCGCACCCGGCCGTCGGCGCGGTCAGCGGCAACACCAAGGTCGGCAACCGGCGCGGCCTGCTCGCCAAGTGGCAGCACCTCGAGTACTGCTTCGGCTTCAATCTCGACCGCCGGATGTTCGAGGTGCTGGAGTGCATGACCACCGTCCCCGGTGCCATCGGGGCGTTCCGCCGGGACGCGCTGACGGGCGTCGGCGGGGTCAGTGACGACACCCTCGCCGAGGACACCGACCTCACGATGGCGCTGTGGCGGGCGGGCTGGCGGGTGCTCTACGAGGAGTCGGCCGTCGCCTGGACCGAAGTGCCCACCTCGCTGCGCCAGTTGTGGCGCCAGCGCTACCGCTGGTGCTTCGGCACCATCCAGGCCATGTGGAAGCACCGCGGTGCCGTCCTGGAGGTGGGCGTGGCCGGGCGCTTCGGCCGGCGCGGACTCACCTACCTCGCACTGTTCCAGGTCGTCCTGCCGCTGCTCGCGCCGGTCATCGACGTCTTCGCCCTGTACGGGGTGCTGTTCCTCGATCCGCTGAGTTCGGCCGCGGTGTGGTTCGCCTTCCTGGGCGTCCAACTGGTCTGCGCCGGATACGCGTTGAAGCTCGACGGGGAGCGCAGGCGGGCCTTGTGGTCGATGCCCTTCCAGCTCTTCGTCTACCGCCAGTTGATGTACCTGGTCGTCATCCAGTCCGTCGTCGCCGCCCTGTTGGGCAGCCGGCTGACGTGGCAGCGCATGAAGCGTTCCGGTACGGCCGCTGAACAGATCGGAGGTCCGGCCTCGTATAAGAGCCTGCCGACGAGATGATCCCGATGTGGTGAGGGACTGAGCAGGCTGATGAGTGACGGGACCGACCGCCCGGCGGGCCACTACGACCTGAGCGGTGGTGTGAGGGAGCCACCGGGCGTCGTCACGGGACGGGTGACGCGAGGGAACGCGGCCTTGCCCACGACGCGTACGGCACCACTGCCGGGCATGCCCTCCCCCGCCACTCCGGGCCGCACGAACCACGGGCGCGGGCCTGCCGGGGAAGCGGGCGGCCGTCGCTCTCCCAAGCCGCCTCCCACCCGGCGCCGCAGGGTCACGCGGCTGGCGGTCCTCCTGGTCTGCGCGCTGTCCGTCTCCGGCGTCGGTACCTACGTGTGGGCGGACACCGAGCTCGACCAGGAGGTCGACCTCGGTGCGCTGCCGGACCGCCCGGCGGACGGGCGGGGAACCAACTACCTGATCGTGGGCTCCGACAGTCGCGAGGGCCTGTCCGAGCAGGCCCGGAAGGACCTGCGCACCGGCTCCGCCGAGGGCCGCCGCACCGACTCGATGATCCTGCTGCACACGGGCGCCAACGGCACCACGATGATGAGCCTGCCGCGCGACTCGTGGGTGACCCTCCCGCCGTACGTCCGTCCCGAGACCGGCAGGAACCACCGCGCCGAGCCCGACAAGCTGAACGCCGCGTTCTCCCTCGGCGGCCCCGACCTGCTCGTGCGGGCCGTGGAACGCAACACCGGGCTGCACGTCGACCACTACGCGGAGATCGGCTTCGCGGGCTTCGTCGGCGTGGTGGACGCGGTCGGCGGCGTGGACCTGTGCCTGGACCGTGCCGTCAAGGACGAGAACTCGGGCGCCGACCTGGCGAAAGGCTGCCAGACCCTCGACGGCACCCAGGCGCTGGCGTTCGTCCGGCAGCGCAAACAGGAAGCCCAGGGCGACCTGGGACGCACCCGCAACCAGCAGAGGTTCCTGGCCGCGCTCGCCGAGAAGGCCGTCACTCCACAAACGCTGCTCAACCCCGCGAAGGCGTTCCCGGCCCTCGGCGCGGGCCTCGACACGCTCGTCGTGGACAAGGACACGGAGCTACCGGATCTCATGTCGCTGTTCCAGGCGATGCGGGGCGTCACGGCGGGCGGCGGCAGACAGATCAACGTGCCCGTCTCCGACCCCGCCCTCGCCACCTCCAAGGGCAGCGCCGTGAAGTGGGACGACCGCCGGGCGCGGAAACTCTTCGCGGAACTGAGGGACGACCGGCCGGTCACGCTCCCGCGGGAGAAGTGACCACGCCCGGCCGGCGGTCTGTCAGGCCGGGTGGGCCGAGGAGCTCATCGCCGGGGTGCGGGCACCGGCCGGGGCCTCGGGGGCGTGGGGATAGGCGGCCGTCCGGTGCTGGAAGGACAGGATCTTCGGGTTCTGCACGACACCGTCGCAAATCTCGATGGCCTTGCTGACCGTGACGTCGGCGTCCCAGGCCTCGGGGCCGCTCATGACCTTGCGCAGATACGGCAGGAGCGCCTCGCTGATCTCCCACGTCGCGGAGTTCCACAGGTGGGACGGACTGTGGTCCACCGCGTAGTAGTGGCAGCCCCGGCCCACCGTGTGCATCGGCTCGCCGAAGGTGGTCGGCCGGGCCCACTCGAAGCCCATGCCCTCGTCGCAGGAGACGTCGATGAAGATGGTCCCCGGCCGGAACAGGGCCAGCTCCTTGTCGGTGACGAACGTCAGCGGCGCGTCGGTGTCCTGAAGGACACAGTTGACCACGATGTCGAACCCGGCCAGGTACTCCGCCATCGGCACGGAACCGGCCGCGGTGACGGCCCGCAGTCGTGAGGGATCCTCCTCATGCTCCTCGAAGTGGCCCATCACGACCGACGGCATCGGCGAGGCCACCGCCGCCGCGGCGCGTTGGGTGAGCACCGTGACGTCGGAGACGCCCATGGCGCCCAGGCCCGTGACCGCTCCGCGCGCCGTGGCGCCGAAGCTGATGACCGCCGCGCGCATGCGGCGCCCGTAGCTGCCGGTCAGCCCGCCGAGCTGCAGGGCGTGCAGCACCGAGCAGTAGCCGGCGAGTTCGTTGTTCTTGTGGAACACATGGACGCTGAAGGCGCCCGTGGAGGTCCAGTGGTTCATGGCCTCCCAGGCGATGAGGGTCAGCCGTCGGTCGATGGCGAGCTGGGTCATCTTCTCGTCCTGCACGCAGTGCGGCCATCCCCACAGCACCTGGCCCTCGCGCAGCGCGGCCACGTCCTCGTGCACGGGTTTGGGCAGCAGCAGCACGTCGCACTCGGCGACCAGTCGCTCACGGGAGCGCAGGCCCGCCACGAGCGGCCGCAGGGCGTCGTCGGCGACACCGAACCGGTCCCCGTACCCCTCTTCGAGGAAGATCCTCTCGCGGACGTCCGGCGCGATCCGCTCGATGTGGGCGGGGTGCAGCGGCAGCCGGAACTCGTTCTCCTTGCGGGAAGAGGCGAGTACTCCGAGGGTCTTCAGGCTCATGCGCTTCCTCAATCATTCAGTTTTGTGGTGCCGGGGTCATGCGTGAGGTCCCGGGATGCCTCTCGGGACCTCGGGAAACAGGAAACCGCCGATGCGGGGCGCGGCGCGGAACGGGATACGGACGGCCTGTGCCGTGCTCCGAGGGCGACGCCGAAAGGATGACGGCGTGCGAGGTGCGCTCGATACCGCAACCGTACTCCTCCGCCGGCCCCGGAGCCGACCGTCCGGGCGTGGCCCGGCCGCTGCCCGGCCCGGCCGGGAACCTTGCCGGCACCCCGGACGTTGTAAGGAGTGGTTGTAGTTGAAGTTTGCGAACGTGTGAGCGCCCGCGGAGTTCTGACAGGCGGGCGCTTCGTTCTTTCGGGGTTTTCTTCGACGGCTGGCGACCAGCAGCCCGGAATACGCGCGAGCGCGCGTACTCCGACGTACTCGCCATCTCGAAGGAGACCGCACATGGCCGACCTTTTCGCCCCCCACTCGGCGATCGACACCTCGATGTTCCTGCGGGCCGACCAGGTCCGCGCGCTCTGAGGACACCCCGTTTTGATGCAGGCCCGCGCCGCGGGCCCGCATTGCGTTGCTTCCCCACGGGCCTCACGCATCCGACGCCCTGCCCCCGCGCCGGCACCGGCCCGCACGCACTTCGAAAGGCAATCCGTGACCACTGACATCATGAACCGGGGCACCGATCCGGCAGATCCCGCCGGGACCACACAACCCCCGCCCGGCAGCCGGGGCAGCGACTACGCCGTGCTGTCCCGCGAGGTGAAGCAGAGCGGGCTGCTGAAGCGGCGCCCGGGCTACTACTCGGTCAAGGTCGGGGCGAACCTGCTTCTGCTGGCCGCCGGATGGACCGCGTTCGCCCTGATCGGGGAGTCGTGGTGGCAGCTGCTGACCGCCGCCTTCCTCGCGGTGATGTTCACCCAGACCGGGTTCATCGGACACGACGCCGGGCACCACCAGATCGCCGCCTCCAAGCGCGTCAACAACCTGCTGGGCCGGGTGCACGCCGATCTGCTGATCGGCCTCAGCTACGGCTGGTGGATCGCCAAGCACAACCGGCACCACTCCCACCCCAACCACGTCGACCGCGACCCCGACATCGCCGACGGCGCGATCGCCTTCACCGAGGACCAGGCGCGCGTGCGCACCGGGGCGTACGCCTGGCTGGGCCGTCACCAGGCCTGGCTGTTCTTCCCGATGCTGCTCCTGGAGGGGCTCGCCCTGCACGTGGCCGGCGTACGGGCGCTGTTCGACCGCGCCGGTACCCGTGACTCGCGCGCGAGCAGGCTGTCCGGGGCGGGACTGCTTATCGCGCACCTCGTCGGCTACCTCGCGGCCGTGTTCCTGGTCCTGCCCCCTGTTCAGGCCGTGTGCTTCATCGCCGTGCACCAAGGACTGTTCGGGCTGTACATGGGGTGCTCGTTCGCGCCCAACCACAAGGGCATGCCCATGTTCGCCAAGGACGACAAGGTCGACTTCCTGCGCCGACAGGTACTCACCTCACGCAACATCCGGGGCCACCGGCTCACCGACTTGGCCCTCGGCGGTCTGAACTACCAGATCGAGCACCACCTGTTCCCCTCCATGCCGCGGCCCAGCCTGCGCCATGCCCAGGAGATCGTGCGCACGTTCTGCGCCCGGCACGGCATCGCCTACCACGAGACCGGGCTCCTCGACTCCTACGCCCAGGTACTGCGGCACCTCCACGCGGTGGGCGGACCGCTCCGCCCCGAACTCGAGTACTGATCCGTCGCAATCGCCGTCTGATGCGACCCCGCTTGCCGCACCTATCGAATATCGATAAATTTCCATCGTTTCTCGATCGAAAGAGAGACGAAGGGGAAGCTGACAGTGCTCGTGGTGCTGCTCGCCGGTTCGGTGGGCGTGCAGGCGGTGATGGTGCCACTGCCGGCCGCCGACCTGCGGGACTTCGACCGGCGCACGCCGGTCCTCGTGATCGTGGTCCTCGGGATGGTGACGGTCCAGGCCGTCCTGGTCTGCGTGTGGCGGTTGGTGACGATGGTGCGGCGGGGAACGGTGTTCTCCGCCGCCGCCTTCCGGTACGTGCACACCGTCATCGGCGCGATGGTGTCGGCCGCGCTCCTGGTGTTCGCGCTCGGAGTGGTCCTGGCGCCGGGCGAGGATGTCGCCCCTGGCGTCGTGCTCCTGCTGGGCGGGATCGCCCCGGGCATCCTGGGCGTCGCGCTCATCGTGCTCGTACTGCGGATGCTGCTCGCCCAGGCCGTCGCACGTGACGTCGAAGCGGCGCAGCTGCAGGCCGAGCCGGCCGAGGTGATCTGATGCCGATCGTCGTCGACATCGACGTCATGCTCGCCAAGCGGAAGATGTCCGTGGGCGAGCTCGCGGACCGCGTCGGCATCACGCCCGCCAACCTGGCGGTGCTCAAGAACGGCCGCGCCAAGGCCGTGCGCTTCGCGACCCTCGCCGCGCTCTGCGAGGTGCTCGAGTGCCAGCCGGGAGACCTGCTGCGCTGGGAGGCCGAGGACACCGGCGACGAGCTCGCCGCCCTCCAGACCACACCGGCGCCGCCTGGCGGCACGGAGGGATGACCACGGTGTTCGCGGCGACCGCGGGAACTCGGGTCGACGGCGGGCCGATCAGCCGGCGCCGCCGGGCCGGAGGTTCTGCACGGTGAGCTGCATCCAGGTGCCGGCGTTCGACACGAAGTTCGCGACGGACCACCAGCGCATGCTGCGGTACCGCAGGGACCGCCACGGCGAGCGTGAGGCCTCCGTGACCGGAGCCGCAGAAACGTTCGAGGCGGAGGCAGAGGCGGGGGCGGGGGCGGGGGCGGGGGCGGGGGCGGGGGAAGACGAAGGCGAGGATGCGGAAGACACGGTGCGGTAACCGAGTGGCGAGGCAGGAAGTCGAACGGGTCGGCGAAACCGAGGGACGCCGGCTGCGCCGCGCGGTCACTCCACCGAGTCGGTCACGGCGCGGACCATCGTGGCAGACGGGACGGGCGAGCCGACGACCGCGCACCCCGCCGCAGCGCGCTCCGGGCACCAAATCCCCCTCGCCCACGAGTGCTTGCCGCGCCGAGTGTGGTTGCTCACCGACCCGTCGGGCCGCCGCCTCGCGCGGGGCCGCCGGGGATCTTCCGGCGTCCCGGGCGACCTCATCTCGGTGATCGGACGGCACCCGAGCGTGCGCCGAACGAGGCGAAACGGTTCTAGCCTGTGCCGGTGATGACAGCCGACGACGTGGTGTCCGTCCTGGCCTTGCTGCGGCGGGCGGAGGTGGACGTCTGGATCGGTGGCGGATGGGGAATCGACGCCCTGATCGGCGAGCAGACCCGAGACCACCGTGACCTGGACCTGATGCACCGGCAGGACCAGGAGGCCACGGTGACGGCAACTCTCGCGGAGGCGGGTTTCGCCGAGAGTCTGGACTGGAGGCCCGTCCGGTTCGTCGTGACGGCTCCCGACGGGCGGGAGATCGACCTTCACCCGCTCGTCTTCGCCGCGGACGGCTCGGCGGAACAGGCCTCACCCGAACCGGACCGTCCCTTCCCCTACCCGTCCTCGTGCTTCGTGACGGGCACGATCCGGGGGCTGCCCGTCCCGTGCCTGTCCGCCGAGCAGCAGGTCTTCTTCCACCAGGGATACGAGCCGTCGCACCGCGATCGGCACGACATGGCACAACTGCGCCGCGCCTTCGGGATTTCCACACACTTCTGATCGACGGCGCGGCCCGGCGCGAGGCACGAAAGACGGCCCCGACGCTCTCAGGATCCCGCACCTGCCGTAATTGCGATCTTTGCCTGCTTAGCATTCAGGCGTCTGCTTCATACGGCTTTGTCGTACGTGGCTCACAGGTCCTTCGTGCAACCCACCGCGAGAGGAGACCCCATGGCCTCGACAGGCCTTCGTAGATCGCTGCTGCAGGACACCTCTTCGCGACACGACCCCGAACTGCGGGCCGCCGCCCGGCACTTCGGGCGGCGCCGCTTTTTCACGGTCACCGCAGCGGCCGCCGCCCTTGCCTTCACCACCAACCTGCCGGCCCGCGGCGCGGCGGGCTCACGCGAACTCGACGCGGCGAGGATCTCCTCCGATCCGTTCACGCTCGGCATCGCCTCCGGAGACCCGCTCCCCGGCTCCGTACTGCTGTGGACCCGGCTCGCCCCCGCCCCGTATGAGACGGGCGGCGGTCTGCCCGAGCAGTACGTCGTCGTCCATTGGGAGCTGGCCATCGACGAGCGCTTCGCCCTGACCGTCCGCAGCGGTGTCGCCGTCGCCTATCCCGAGTACAACCACTCCCTGCACGTCGAGGTCGAGGGCCTCGAGCCCGACCGCGTCTACTACTACCGGTTCAAGACCGGAGCCTGGATCAGCGAGACGGGCCGTACCCGCACGGCGCCTGCCACCACCGCCGCCGCCGCGACGCTCAAGTACGCCGCCGTCGCCTGCCAGGCGTACCACGACGGGTACTACACGGTGCACCGCCACCTCGCCCAGGACGACGTCGACGTGGTCCTCCATCTCGGGGACTACCTGTACGAGTACGCCGTGAACTCCACCGGCGGCGCGCGCCAGTACACGGACCGGAAGCTGCCCGACGTCTTCAACCACGAGGCCACGACGCTGGAGGACTACCGGCTGCGCTACGCCCTCTACAAGAGCGATCCGGACCTGCGGGCGGTGCATGCCGCGCACCCCTTCGTCGTGACCTGGGACGACCACGAGACGGAGAACAACTACGCGGGTTCCATCAGCGAGAACGACGACCCGCCGGAGGTGTTCCTGCTGCGGCGCGCCGCCGCCTACCGGGCGTACTGGGAGAACCAGCCGCTGCGCAGCGCGAAGTTGCCGAGCGGTCCGGACCTGCGGCTCTACCGTCGACTCCAGTGGGGCACGCTCGCCCAGTTCGACGTCCTCGACACCCGGCGGTACCGCTCCGACCAGTTGTACGGGGACACCAAACACGTTCTCGGCGCCGAGGTGGACGACCCGTCGCGCACCATCACCGGGGCCTCGCAGGAAAGCTGGCTGATCGACGGCTGGCACGCCTCGCAGGCCCTGTGGAACGTGATGCCGCAACAGGTCTGCTTCTCGCAGCGCAAACTCGACCTCAACGCCGAGGCGAAGATGTCGATGGACGCCTGGGACGGCTACCGGGCCTCGCGTCGGCGGATCCTCGACGGGGCGAAGTCGGCCGGGGTCGAGAACCTCGTGGTGATGACCGGGGACGTGCACGTCGGCTACGCCTTCGACATCAAGGACGACTTCGACGATCCGGCGTCCACCACCCTGGGCACGGAGATCGTCGCCACGTCCGTCGCGAGCGGCAGGGACGGCGTCGAGAGGCCCCCCAACTGGGACACCTACCTCAAGGCCAACCCGCATCTGAAGTTCTACAACGGGCAGCGCGGCTATGTGAGGGTCGAACTGGACCGGCAGGCGGCCCGGGCCGACTTCAAGACCGTGTCCGCCGTGACGACGCCGGGGGCGCCGATCAGGACCACCGCGTCCTTCGTGTCCGAGGCCGGCAACCCAGGCCTCACGCCCGTGTGAGGCACCCGTACCCGGTATGCCGGCCCGTCAGCATCCCGTACTCCGCCGGGCGGGCTGTTCCTGTCGTCCGATGCGCGGAACGGCCGGGAAGCGGACATCTTCTGAGCCCTTTTCGGCAAAACCTAGGGTTTCGAGGCCCTTCCGCCACCGAAGACCGAGGAGACACCCGATGGTCCACAGACACGCCGGAGTCGGCTGTGCCGCCTTGACGGTGCTCGGCGCCCTCGTGCTCACGGGGCTACCCGAAGCCGCGGCCGTCGAGCCCCCCGCGCCGGCGCCCACCGCAGCCGAGACGCTCGGCGCCGCCGGCCCGTCGCCCGTGGTACTGAGCGCACTGCGGCGCGATCTGGGCTTGACGGACAGCCAGGCCAGGACGCGCCTGGTGAACGAGGCGGAGGCGGGCACGCGCGCCGGCCGGCTGCAGAACGCGTTGGGCAAGCACTTCGCGGGCGCATGGGTGCGCGGGGCGACCTCCGCCGAGCTGACCGTCGCGACCACCGACGCGGCGGACGTCGCCGCCATCGAGGCCGGTGGAGCGCGGGCGGCGGTCGTCAAGACCGGGCTGGAGGACCTGCGCAAGGCCAAGGCGAGGCTGGACGGCGCCGTCACCGGCAAGGCCCTCGACACGCCGGTCCGGTACGTCGACGTGCGGACCAATCGGGTGACGGTGCAGGCGACGAGCCGTGCCGCCGCGGACAGGCTCATCGCGGCCGCCGGCGTCGGCCGGGGGGTCGTGAACGTCAGGGTGTCGGCGGACCGGCCTCGCGCCCTGCACGACGTCCGGGGCGGTGACGCCTACTACGTCGACGACATGGCTCGCTGTTCCGTGGGGTTCGCCGTCACCAAGGGCGACCAGCAGGGGTTCGCCTCGGCCGGCCACTGCGGGAGGGCGGGGGCCAAGACCACCGGCTTCAACAAGGTCGACCAGGGCACCTTCCAGGCCTCCGTCTTCCCCGGTCAGGACATGTCGTGGGTGGGCGTCAACAGTGACTGGACCGCGACGCCCGACGTGAAGGCGGAAGGCGACCAGAACGTCCAGATCGCCGGCTCGGTTCAGGCCCTGGCGGGCGCCGCGATCTGCCGGTCCGGTTCCACCACGGGCTGGCACTGCGGAACGATCGAGCAGCACGACACCAGCGTCAGCTACGCCGAGGGCACCATCGACGGCGTGACCCGCACGACGGTGTGCGCGGAGCCGGGCGACTCCGGTGGCTCCTACGTCTCGGGAACCCAGGCCCAGGGCGTCACGTCGGGCGGCTCCGGCGACTGCACGAGCGGCGGAAACACCTTCTACCAGCCGATCAACCCGCTGCTCGGCGAGTACGACCTCACCCTCAAGACCGTTACGGGCGAGAGCGGTACGCCCGCCCCCCAGGACAGCCAGTCGGGCGGCTGGGCCACGGGGCAGGTCTACGAGGTCGGAGCGCGGGTGACCCATGACGGGGTCTCCTACCAGTGCCTGCAGGCGCATCAGGCGCAGGGCGCCTGGCAGCCCGCCCTCACACCGGCCCTGTGGCAGCGCCTCTGACGACCGACGATGACGCCCCGGCGCGAGGTCCTGGTCCACGGACTCGGTCCTCGCGCCTGCCATGACCTCGGGCCCGCCCGGCTCCTCGGCTATGCCTCGGCCAGAAGCGCGTACGCGGTCGGCACGAAGGCGTCGCGGGCGCGGAAGCGGCGGGTGCACATGGCGGCCGGCGCCGTTCCGGTGTCGGGCCGGAAGCCCAGGAATGCCTGCTGCCCCAGTGTGGCCCCACCGTGGAAGTACATCGGGCCGTCCTCCGTGGGGTGTTGGAACCAGGCCACCGTGTGCCGGTGCCGGTGCCCGAGACCGCGCCGGAGCACGGGGTGGCGTACGGCCCGCAGCGCATCGGCCAGGGGCCTGCCCGACGGGTCCAGGTGTGCTTCGAGGAACGTGAGCAGGTCGTCCGGGGTGGCCCGGACGGCGGCGGCCGCCTGGAAGCCGCCGACGAACAACGGGGGCGTGGGTGTGATGCCGTCCCTGCGGTGTCCGGTGGCGGCGGTGTCCGGGTCGCCGGGACACAGGACGGTCTCGCTCAGCCGGAGCGGAGTCAGCACATGACCGGTGAGCAGGTCGTCCCACGGGGTCGCGGTCGCCGCCGCCGGGGAGTGACCGAGCACGGCGACACCGAAGTTGGAGTAGTGCCGGCGGGTGCCGGGCCGGCGGTGGTGCCGATGGCGCAGAAACGCGTCGACGACCCGCTCCGCCGGATAGCGGGCGTAGGGGTTGGTGCGCCACGCGGGCAGGGCCCGGACGAAGAAGTCGGCCGGCAGGGCGGGCAGTCCGGAGGTGTGGGTGATCAGGTGGGCGAGCGTGACGGGTTCCGGGCCGGCTCACCCGCGGACAGCAGATCTGACTGTGTCCGGTGCGCCAGCAGCAGTCCGGTGAACGTCTTGGACGCCGACCCCAGTTCGTAGCGCAGCCGATGGCGCGGAACGGGCGGGGGCGGCGCGGTGCCCGCGCACCGCACGGTGCGGTGACCGTTCCGGGAGGCGCGAAGACGACGTCGGGCGCGTCCACGGCGCTGACGGTCGCGTCGAGCCGCCGCACCACCTCGCCGTCCGAAGGCACGTCCCAAGACCTCTCCTTCCATGTGACTATATGGGAGAGAGTTATGCAAAAAACCTGAGTATGTCTTTTTTATTCTCGGGAAGGCCGAACTGTCCCCGGTTCACGGCCAGTTCTGGCTGACGATTCCATCAGAGATGTGATCACTTACACTGCGGCCATGAAGCCAGCACGCTCGGGGACCCCTGACGACGCGAAGCCGGTGTCCCGGCTGGAACGCCGGAAGGCCCAGACCCGCCAGAAACTAATCGACGCCGCACGGGCGATGCTGGCCGACGACACCGCTCGCCACGCGAGCATCCAGAGCATCACCGAGGCCGCCGACGTCGGCTTCGGCTCCTTCTACAACCACTTCTCCAGCAAGGACGAACTCTTCGAGGCAGCCGTCGACGACGTACTGGAGGAAACCGGGGCGCTGTTCGACCAACTGAGCACCGACGTCGACGACCCGGCGGCCGCCTTCGCCCAGTCGGTCCGGCTGGCGCTGCGCGTGAACCGGTCGCACCCCGACATGGCGAAGGTGCTGGTACGCCACGGCTTGTCGTACATCGACTCCGACCAGGGCCTGGCACCCCGCGCCCTGCGCGACATCCGCGCCGGCGTCACGGCCGGCCGGTTCCAGGTGGAGAACACGCGGCTGGCCCTGGCGACCGTGGCCGGCTCACTGCTGGCCACCTTGCATCTGTCCCTGTCCGACCCCGAACTCGTCGACGACCGCGCGTGCGACCAGGTCGCCGAGCAACTGCTGCGCATGCTCGGCCTGCCGCCCGACGAAGCCAGACAGCTCGCCACGGCGCCACTGCCCGACCCGGACGCCCCCCGGTCCTGACTCGACGCGGCCCCGGCACGGGCACCCGCCCGGCCGAGGCCCTTCCCCCGTGGTGGGCGGGCGGGTCGTCGTCGCCCGCCCACCATGCCCGGGCTTGGAGGGCGGGCTACTTCTGCGTCAGGGGTGTGACGGCGATCTGGTCGATCACCGGCGCGTAGGGGGATCGCTGGTCGTACTGGTTGTAGGTGTCGCCGTTGAAGTCCGGCAGTTCCTCCGCCGTGAAGGTGAGCCGGTTCGCGCCCTTCTTCAGCGTGACCGGGACCGTGAGGTCACGGAAGTCGTTGAAGTGGAAGGTCGTCGGGAACAGCACCCGGCGGGCCGGTCCGCCGTTGACCGAGAGGTCGGCGTGCCGGGCGATCGGGTCGGGGTTGTAGTGGGTGGCGGGCGCCTGTTCGGCGTTGGAGTAGCGGATGGTCACCGCGTGCCGTCCGGACCTGGCGGCCGTCACGTCGAAGGTGAGGGAGTTGGCGGTGCCGTTGCCGATGTCGGTGACGGACCTGCCGTTCGCGGCGAAGGTGTACTGGTCGGTCGTTCTGGCCGCTCCGGAGAGCGTGCCGTCCTCGGCCTGGTACACGGTGGGCACCAAGGTGCCCTCGGACGGCGACACCCTGAGCCGGTCGAGCACCAGTTCACGGGAGGTGCCGGTGACGGTGATCTTGTTGATGCCGGCGGACAGGAACATCTTGACCGCGTCCGTACCCGGCTCCCCGCTTCCGATCCTCGGACGGTCGAGTTCCTCACCGTTGAGCGACAGGCTCGCCTTGCCGCCGCCGAGGTGGTCGACGGACACCGTCGATTCGCCGTCGGTGGGTGAGTGGACCCAGAAGGTGGCGGAAGCGCGCTTGGGCAGGGGCACCGCGCCCGGGCCGGAAGCCCCGGCGTGCGTGTAGTCGGGGCGGGTTCCGGTGACAGTGGCGTACTCGGCCTCGTAGATCGCCGGCTGGGTCACGTGCTGGTCGCGCAGGGCCAGGTCGAGCTTGTCGATGATCGCGTCGCCCTTGGTGACGCCGAGGTCCGCGTCCTTCGCGGCGAGGGTGATCCGGTGCTTGCCGGCGGTCAGTTCCACTGTGGTGTCGGTGTGGCCCCAGACCACCCACTTGTAGCCGAGCGGCATCCGCAGCTCCTGCGGGTCCTTGCCGTCGACCCGCAGGAAGACGTTGGTGGGGCCCTGTTCCCTCACCCTGGCGTCCAGGTTGTAGGAGTTGGCGAAGACGCTCAGGTCGTACGTGCCGTCCTGCGGGACCTCCACGTCGAAGGCGAGCACGCCGTCGGAACCGGTGCGCAGCCCGCCGACGTTGTAGTCGCCGGACGTGGCGAACTTGCCGACGTCGGAGGGCGTGCCCTCAGGCCCGTTCCTGGAGTAGCCGCCGCCGGTGTAGGTGGCGTTCTCCGCCTCGTACGTGGTGCGCCAACTCGTCGACGGTGTGGCCGGCTTCCCGCCGTTCCCGCCCGGGGAGAGGATGACCTGGTACGCGGACATCGCGTTCATGCCGGTCATCGGCAGGGTCACGCTGCCGTCCGCGCCGACCGCGACCTCATGGTCCGCCAGCCGCAGCGGCTCGGCCGAGTCGCCGACCTGTCCGGTCCACGGCATCTCCTGCACCGTGGCGTGCACCGTTGTCCCGAACAGCTTCGGGTCGACGTTCTCGAAGACGACGTCGGCGTCACCGCTCTTGCCGCCGAACAGCACCCTGGACTGCTTCTTGCTCTTGTCGAGCGTGGCCACGCCCTGGAGGGTGTACTGCTGGTTGGGGTGCGGGGCGGTCACCGCGACCGTGCGCCCGGACATCTGGCCGTAGGCGTTGAACAGCCACCACTGGCCGTTGCCCTTGTTGGCCTCCACGGCCGAGTCGTTGAGGTTGCCGTCGATGTTCCAGTACGCCAGGTCGGCGTCGATCTTCGACTCCTCGATGGCGGACACCCACTGGACGACCTGGCCGGGCACGGAAAGGTGGTAGTTGTGCCCGTACTCGTTGACGTTGATCGGCAGCGGGCCGACCCCGGCCTCCTTCTCCATCTGCCGGTACTTCGCCACGTTGATGCGGACCGCGGCGGGCGACGACAGCTCGTGCCAGGTCATCACGTCCGGGACGACGTCATGCGCCTTGGCGTACTGCAGGAACCCCTTGACCTCGGGGTAGAGGACGGAGGTGTTCGGGCCGGCGATCCGCGCGTCCGGGTCCAGGCTCCTGATGAGCTGGTACGCCTCCTTCCACGCGGCGAAGTAGTACTGCGGGTCGGTGCGCCAGGAGACGCCGTTGTAACTCCACTTGCCGGTGCCGAACATGTTCCCTTCGGGTTCGTTGAAGGGGACGTAGACGACGTTCTTCTTGTAGTCGCCCATCGTCAGGACCTGTTGGACCTGCTTCTTGATCTTCTCCTTGAAGTCGGCGAGCCGCGCCGGGCCGTCCGCGCCGGGCCACTCGTAGGGGAAGCCCCGGTAGATGTCGGTCATGTAGATGTAGACGTCCTTGCCGCCCGAGTCCACGAACGACGGCAGGATCTCCAGGGCGTCCGCTCCCGGGTGCTGCGGACCGTCCTGCGCCTTGGTGGACACCGTGCGGACGTGCATGCCCTCGATGAGGTTGCGGCTCGGTACTCCGTCGCCGTAGATCCCGTACAGCGTGCCGCCGGCACCGCCATGGAAGGCGCCGGTGTCGGTGGCGAGGTCGATGACGAGCTGTTCCGGCTCGGCCGCCCGGGCCGGACCCGCGGCGGGCACGGCGAGCATGGTGGCGAGGACCGAGGCCATCATGACGCCGGTTCCCGTGGTTCTTCTTGGTCGCACTGCGGTCTCCAGTTTCGTGATCGAACCGGTTCGAATACCGGGCGGCGCTCCGGGCCTCACGTCGGCCAGGAGGCGTTATCGCAGGTCAGAGCGTAGGACCGGGATTCAGTGAGTCCCGGGAGGTAGTGCGGGATCTTGGTACGCCGGGCACGCCGGTCCCCTCACCACGGTGTCGAACCGGTTCGGGGAAACTAGCACCCGCGAAACAGGCCAGCAATACCTCCGACACGGACTTCCACGCGGGTTCAGCGCGGTCCCCATGATCAGCACCCCGTTCCCGGGAGGCAGGAAACTGGCTGTTCAGACGGCATGACAAAGCATGCGGACAGCAAAACCTGGCCCCGGCCCGAAGGATTTCCCGGCCGTTACAGGAGATACCGCGCCAGGCGTTGACAGCTCGTTCGGTTGCTCCTACCTTCACTTCACGCGAACCGGTTCGACAGACCGTCGCCCCTTCCTCCTCTTGCCCCCAGCCCACAGGACCGGCAGGCTCCTCACCCAGGAGTCGTCGAACCGGTTCGAGCAAGGAGTTCCGTGAACATCGGTGAGATCGCCCAGCGGGCCGGTGTCTCGCGGAGCACCGTGTCCTACGCACTGAGCGGCAAGCGCGCCGTCTCGGACGAGACCCGCCAGAAGATCCAGCGGGTCATCGACGAGCTGGGCTACCGGCCCAACGCGAGTGCCCGTGCCCTGGCCAACGGCCGGACCAACACCATCGGTCTCGCCTTCCCGCCGGCCGGCAGTCACTACACCGGGATGCAACTGGACTTCATCGGCAGCGTCGTCGAGGCCGCCGCGGCCCACGACTACGACGTGCTGCTCTCGCCCAGCGGCAGGGACAGCGACCGCTCGTTCCAGCGGCTGCTGGGCGAGCGGCGCGTCGACGGCGCGATCCTGATGGAGATCAGGCTGCAGGACGACCGGGTCGACCACCTCACCGCGGCGGACTTCCCCACCGTGGCCATCGGCCGGACCGCGCACCCGGAGGGCGGCTGGTGGGTGGGTTTGGATCACACCGCGCTGGCGGCGGCCTGTGTCCACCATCTCGCGGATCTGGGTCACCGCCGGATCGCCTTCGTCAACCGGCCCGAGCAGCTTCTGCGGGCCGGGTACGAGTCGGCTCACCGAGGGCTCGACGGGTTCACCAAGGCGGCCGCGGAGCGCGGGCTGACCGTCCGGACGTACTGCTGCGGAGACGATCCCGCCTCGGGGCAGGCATGTGTGGAGCGGATCCTCCACGACGATCCCGCCACCACGGCCCTGGTCACGCTCAACGAGGCCGCGCTGGGCGGGCTGTACCGCGGGCTGTCCGAGGCCGGCCGCCACGTGCCGCGTGACTTCTCCGTCACCGGGGTCGTGGCCGGCCGGTGGGCGGAGACGGTGACCCCGCAACTCACCGCCGCGGACGTTCCGGCGGAGGAGATGGGCCGCCTCGCCGTCGACCTGCTCGTCGAGCGGCTCGACGATCCAGCCGCACCTTCCCGGCACCACCTGCTCAGGCCGCCGATCTCGTTGCGCGCCAGCACGGCGCCCGCCGGAACCGGGCGCACTCCGGCAGAGCTCGAACCCGGCTCCGGTACCGCCCTCTGACCGCACCTCTCCGCACAGCCACCCTCTTCTCCCTCCCCCGAACGCGCGGGTGTGCCGCGGTAGTTCGCCACACCCTCCCCCGGCCCTGCGCCCCCTGCCTCGGCACCGGCATGCCTCGAACACGAAGGAACGCGTCATGAACAGAGCCACCCGACGGCGTCTCACCGCCGCAGCCCTGACCGTCGTCACCGTCGCCGCAGGCGGCACCGCGTGCTCCTCCGGCGCGAGCGGCACCGCCGACGACGCGGCCGCGAGCGGCACCTACACCGTCTGGGACCCCTACCCGCAGTTCGACACGTCCTCGGCGTGGGCCAAGCTGCTCGACGGCTGCGGCACCGAGGCCGGCGTGAAGATCAAGCGCACCGCCTTCGACACCAGCGACCTGGCGAACAAGGCGCTGCTGGCGGCGCAGCAGGACAACTCCGCGGACGTGCTCATCGTCGACAACCCCGTCGTGTCGACCCTGGCCGAGGCGGGGGTGCTCACCACGACCGACGACAGCAAGCTGGACACCTCGGGCGTGGACCCCAACCTGCTCGCCGCGGGTCAGTCGGGCGGGAAGACGTACGGCACCCCGATCGGCGCGAACACCCTCGGTCTCTACTACAACAAGGCAGTGCTGAAGAAGGCCGGGGTGGACATCGCCTCGGTGAAGGACTGGAAGACGCTGACCGCGGCGCTGGCGAAGGTCAAGGCGGCGGGCAAGAAGGGCATCACCTTCTCGGCGATCGGGACGGAGGAGGGCAGCTTCCAGTTCCTGCCGTGGTTGTGGGGCGCGGGCGCGCAGCTGACCGAACTGGACTCGCCTCAGGGCGTCTCGGCGCTGTCGCTGTGGAGCGACTGGCTCAAGGATGGCTACGCCCCGAACTCCGTGCTCAACAACACCCAGACCACCAGTTGGCAGGAGTTCGCGAGCGGGGACTACGCGTTCGCGGAGAACGGCACCTGGCAGCTCGCCAATGCCGAGAAGGCCGGCTTCGACTACGGAGTCATCCCCGTCCCGGCCTCCGGCGGAGGCAGCGCCGCCGCCCCGACGGGCGGCGAGTTCGTCACCCTCCCGGTGCAGGGCGACACCGGCCGCTACGCCACCTCGCAAAAGCTCGTGTCCTGCCTGACCAACAGCCAGAACCTGCTCGACACCGACACCACCCTCTCCTACGTCGCGCCCACCGGTGAGGTCCAGGACAAGCAGGTGGCGGCCAACGCGCAGCTGAAGCCCTGGGTCGAGGCGGTCAAGGCGGCCAAGGGACGCACCAGCGACGACCTCGGCACCAAGTACCCGAAGATCTCCGAGCAGATGTGGAAGGCCGTCCAGTCCGCCCTGAGCGGATCCAAGTCGCCGAAGGACGCGCTCTCGGCCGCCCAGTCCGCCGCCAAGTGACCGGGGAACAGGCTTCCCGATGAGCCACACGACACACCTGCCGGACAGCCGGCCGGTGCGCGAGCGGAACGGGGCGGCCACCGCCGCCCCGCCCTCCGCACGCCGCCGTCCCACCTCCCAGCAGTGGGCCGCCTGGGGATTCCTCACCCCCGTCGTCCTCTACCTCGGCCTCTTCTACGCCTATCCCCTCTACCGCAACATCGACCTGAGCCTGCGCGACTACACCGTCCGCTCCTTCGTGCAGGGCGACGCGCCGTTCACGGGCCTTGCGAACTACCGGACGGTCTTCGAGGACCCGACGTTCGCCCCCGCCCTCGTGCACACCGTGGTGTTCACGGCCGTGTGTCTGGTCTTCCAGTACGCGATCGGTCTGGCCCTCGCGGTCTTCTTCAACCAGAACTTCCGCCTCTCCGCCACCCTGCGCGCACTGTTCCTGGTGCCGTGGCTGCTGCCGCTGATCGTGTCGGCGTCCACCTGGTCGTGGATGCTCAACAGCGACTCCGGCATCGTCAACGCCGCGCTGCACGCCGTCGGTGTGGGTCCGGTGAACTGGCTGACCTCACCGTCCTGGTCACTGGCCTCGGTGATCATCGCCAACATCTGGATCGGCGTCCCGTTCAACCTGGTGGTGCTCTACAGCGGACTGCAGTCCATCCCCGCCTCGCTGTACGAGGCGGCGGCTCTGGACGGGGCGAACGCCTGGCAGCGGTTCTGGCGCATCACCTTCCCGCTGCTGCGCCCGGTGTCCGCGATCACCCTGCTGCTGGGCCTGGTCTACACGCTCAAGGTCTTCGACATCATCTGGATCATGACCAAGGGCGGCCCGGCGGACTCGTCCACCACCTTCGCCACCTGGTCCTACCAGCTCGGCTTCGGCAACCTCCTGCCCGCCTTCGGGCCGGGAGCCGCCGTCGGCAACCTGCTCGTCGTCGCCGCCCTGGTCTTCGGCCTGGTCTACATGCGGGTCCAGCGAAAGCAGCAACTGTCGTGACAGGAATCGCCATGAACCGACGCAGCCGTACGTGGTGGAAGACGGCCATCGGCCTCCTGCTGACCGCGCTCATGCTCTTCCCGGTCTACTGGATGCTGAACGTGTCCTTCACCCCCGACCAGGACATGCGCAAAAGCCCGCCGGACCTGTTCCCCGCCGACGCCACCCTGGAGGGCTACCGGGCCGTCGTCGACCAGCAGTTGCCCTACCTCGGCACCAGCCTCGTCATCGGCCTCGGCACCGTCGCCCTGACCGTGGCCCTGGCCGCACCGGCCGGCTACGCGCTCGCCAAGCTGCGCCCGCGCGGCGGCGGCATCCTCGGCTTCGTCCTCCTGGCCGCACAGATGATCCCCGGAATCATCATGGCGATGGGCTTCTACGCCATCTACCTCCAGCTCGGCCTGCTCCAGTCCGTGCCCGGCCTGATCATCGCCGACTCCACCCTGGCCGTACCCTTCGCGGTGCTGATCTTCACGGCGTTCATGTCCGGCATCCCCGGCGAACTGCTCCAGGCCGCGCAGATGGACGGAGCAAGGCCGTTGCGCACCTTCTGGTCCATCGTCCTGCCGATGAGCCGCAACGCCGTCGTCACGGTGTCCCTGTTCGCGTTCCTGTGGTCCTGGTCCGACTTCGTCTTCGCCGGCACCCTGGTCAACGGCGGGGCGCACGAGCCGATCACCCTCGGCATCTACCACTACATCGGCAACAACAACCAGGAGTGGAACGCCATCATGGCCACCGCCGTCGTGGCCTCGCTCCCGGCCACGGTAATCCTCGTCCTCGCCCAGCGTTACGTCGCCGCCGGCGTGACCGCCGGAGCCGTCAAGGACTGACCCAGGGAATCACCGTCCGTGCCCCAGCCCGGCCGAAGCCGCTGACCACTTCGCGA
Source organism: Streptomyces sp. Q2 (assembly GCF_056820935.1). Taxonomy (NCBI): domain Bacteria; kingdom Bacillati; phylum Actinomycetota; class Actinomycetes; order Kitasatosporales; family Streptomycetaceae; genus Streptomyces; species Streptomyces sp. Q2. The sequence continues at coordinate 149,719 of NZ_JBXEJE010000024.1, forward strand.
CAGAGCCACAGCTCGAGAAACGAGTAACGCTTCATGACCGCCGTCCGATCCGGCCCGTCCTTCTCCGTGGACGACATACCGTTCAGCATCCACGGCTCCTGGTTCGGTATCTCTCCCGTGCTCGCGGAGAAGACCCGCTCCGAGGACCTCCACCTCGTCTCGCACCAGAACGGCATGCACGCCGTCCTGCGCTTCGTCCCCCTGGACACGGCGACGGGTGACCGGGCGGAGACCGCCGTGCAGGCGACACCGAGCCGGCTCAGCTGGACCGGCGTGAGCGGCCGCGTGGATCTCGCCTACGAGTCGCCGGACACCGTGCGCCTGCGGGGCGAAGGGCTGGATCTGCACGTCGCCGCCGCGGCGCGGGCCCTGACCCCGTTCAGCGGCACCTACTTCTACCGCGACCCGGTGGACGGCGCGCACGTGTTCACGTCGTACGAGACCGGGCGCCGCTACCGGGTCACCGTGCTGTCCGGCTCGATCGCCGAAGAGGCCGGTACCCAGACGCTGAGCGACGGGGCGCGCGGTGTCACGATCACCGCCGACGGCGGCGACGCCTGGGAGATCGCCGTCGAGGAACTCGACTCGGCACGGCGGCCCTTCACCTCGTCGGCCTCGTTCGGCCAGGTCGTGGCAGCCGCGCGGCACTCGTTCGACGAGTTCACCGGCGCGGTGACCCCGTGGCGCTCGGCCGGCACCCCGGCCGCCGAACTCGCCGCCTACGTGGTGTGGTCCGCGACGGTGCGTCCGGCGGGCCTGGTCACCCGGCCCGCGGTACTGATGTCCAAGCACTGGATGGACAAGGTGTGGAGCTGGGACCACTGCTTCAACGCCCTTGCCCTGGCCCCGGGTTCACCGGAGCTGGCCCGTGACCAGTTCGCGCTGGTCTTCGACCACCAGGACGAGAGCGGGGCACTGCCCGACTCGGTGACCCACTCCGAGGTCCTCTACAACTTCGTCAAACCGCCCATTCACGGCTGGGCCCTGCGCCACCTGCGCAGACGGCTACCCGTCCCCCTCGACACGGCGGAACTGACGAAGACGTACCACCGGCTGGCCCGGTGGACGGACTTCTGGCTCACCCACCGGCGGACACCCGGCGCAGCCCTGCCCCACTACCAGCACGGCAACGACAGCGGCTGGGACAACGCCACGGCCTTCGACCCCGAGCGAGTGGTCGTCACCGCCGACCTCGCCGCGTTCCTCATCCTCCAGCTGCGCGAACTCGCCGACCTCGCCGTCGAGTTGGGGCGACCGGACGACGTCCGCCACTGGACGAGCACAGCTGACGCGACCCAGGCGGCGATGCTCGACCGGCTGTGGACCGGCGACCGGTTCGTCGCCCGCTCCGCCCACGGCGAGGACGCCTGGGGCACTTCCGGTCTGCTCGACCTGATGCCCATCGCGCTGGGCGAGCACCTGCCGGAGAGCGTCAGCGGCGTGCTGGCCGAGCGCATCGAGGCCCACCTCACCCCGCACGGGCTGGCCACCGAACTGCCCACGTCACCGCACTACCGCTCCGACGGCTACTGGCGCGGCCCGATCTGGGCACCGGCCACGGTCCTCATCGAGGACGGCCTGCGCCGCAGCGGCCACCACCGCCTGGCGGACGAGATCAGCACCCGCTTCCGCGCCCTGTGCGAGACCTCCGGCTTCGCGGAGAACTTCGACGCCCTGACCGGCACCGGCCTGCGCGACCGCGCCTACACCTGGACGGCCAGCAGCTACCTCCTCCTCGCCGAAGCCCACGAACTCCGGCGTACCGCGCCCGCCGAGGCCGTCGGCGGCTGAGAGACCGGGGACCGCCCGGCCTGACCGGCCGGGCGGTCGCGGGTTCACTGCTGAGTCAGTGGCGAACGCCTCGACGCGGCGCTCCCCCGCGTCGGCCGCGAGGTAGGCGCGCACGGCCGGGTTGAAACAACGCTCCCGCGAGCCGGTGGCCGCCGAGGCGGCCAGCAGCGCCGGAACCGAGTCCACCAGGCCGAGCGTGGCGAAGCCCACCGTCCGCAGCACGCACCGCGACGACCGGCGTGACGCCGCGTCAGCTCTTGCCGCGTCACGGCGTCATCGCAGGCGCAGGGGCTCACCGGCCCCCGCGTCCCGGGCGGCCCTGCCCCGCCCCGCCCAGGAAGCGCGACAGCCCGGCCGTCTACTATGACCTTGCGTATTCGCTTGCGCATTCGGTGGCGAAAAGGAGTCGGGGCCATGCGACGGCTGGGGGACCTCGAGGCGGAGATCATGGACCGTCTCTGGACGTGGAACCGTCCGGCCACGGTGCGTGAGGTCGTCGACGACATCAACAAGACCCGACCCGTCGCGTACACCACGGTGATGACCGTCACCAACATCCTGTACACCAAGGGCTGGCTGTTGCGCGGCAAGCAGGGCCGCGCCTGGCTGTACACGCCGGTCCGCAGCCGCGAAGCGTACGCCGCCGCGCTCATGGAGGACGGCCTGGGCGAGAGCAAGGACCGGCCGACCGCGCTGGTCCACTTCGTCGAGAACATGTCCGAGGAAGAGGTGGCCGCCCTGCGGAAGGCCCTGCGGAACATGGGACGACAGGCGAAGTCGTGAACGCGGCCCCCGTGCTCATCGGCTACACGGTCGCGGTGGGTTTCCTGGCCCCGCGCCTGATGCTGCGGGCGGGCTGGCCGCACCGGGCGCCCGCCCTGGCCGTCGCCGTGTGGCACACCCTCGCGGTCTCCTTCTCGATGGGGATCGCACTGTCCGCGTACAACCTCGCCATGCCGACCCAACACGTGCACGCGGGCCTGATGGGCCTGCTGCACTCCTGCGGGCTCGACATGGCTGCGGGCAGGCCCGGTCCCGGCACGGCGGACCGACTGGCCGTCGTCGTGCCCGCGGCTGTCGCGATCGCCCTGGTGGGCGGCTTCGTCTTCCACCTGGCGCGGGCCCGTCGGGCGCGGACAGAGCACCGGGAGGCCCTCGACCTGGTGGGCCGCCACTCGCCGCTGCTGAGCGCCACCGTCCTGCCCTACGACATCCCCGCCGCGTACTGTCTGCCAGGCCGCCGCCCCCGGATCGTGATCAGTGACGCGGCCGTGCGCGAGCTGACGCCGGCGCAGCTCGGCGCTGTACTGGAGCACGAGCAGGCGCACATCACGGGCCGCCACCACCTGGCCCTGGCGGCCGTGGAAGCCTTCCACTCGGTGTTCCGCCGGCTGCCTCTCGCCCGCCACGCCCGTGAGCAGACGGCACTGCTGCTGGAGATGATCGCGGACGACCGTGCCCTGCGCAGCCACTCCGACGAGGTGCTGGCCACCGCCATGTACGAAATGGCCGCGGCGCGTGCTCCCAAGGGCGCGCTCGCCGCGGGGGGCCATACCGTCCTCATCCGGCTGAAGCGGATCCTCGGTCCGCGCACGGCGCCCCATCCGGCCCTGTGGGGGTCGGTCGCCGCCGCGGCCGTGGCGGTCGCGCTGGTGCCGCTCCTGTTCGCCTGCCCGCCCGGCCTCGGCTGACCGATGCACGCCGGAGGCCCCCGACTCGGACTCGCTTGCGATTCCATCTACGAATCTACTAAGTTCTACCGCACTTGACTGGTCGGCGCCCTGAGCGCCGACGACGGCCACCGGCCCGTCGCCTGGTACACAGACCGCGCAGAGGAGTCATCCCACGATGGGAACCCACCGTCGGCCCAAGCCGCCCAGCCGCGCCCGGACAGCCACCCTCGGCATTGCCGCCGGCGCCTTCAGCCTGCTGCCGACACAGAGCCAGGCGGCCCCCGGGCCCACGGTGGACGAGGTGCGCAAGCAGGTCGAGAAGCTCTACGAGGAGGCGGAGGCTCCCACGGAGGAGTTCAACGCCATCAGCGAGAAGCAGGAGAAGCTGCGGCGCGAGGTGGCCGGCGCGCGGGACCGACTGGCCCGCAAGCAGCAGGAGGTCAACGAACTCCGGGCCGAGACAGGCCCGTTGGCGGCCGCGCAGTACCGCGGCGGCGGCATCGACCCGAGCGTGCAACTGTTCCTGTCCGGCGACCCCGACGACTACCTCGACCAGGCCGCGATGCTGGACCGCACGAGCAGTCGACAGGCCGAGGCGCTGCGGACGATGCGGGCCAAGCAGCGCGAACTCACCCAGGAGCGAGAGGACGCCCAGAAGCGTCTCGACGCCCTGGAGGAGACACGCACCGAGGCGGCCGAGAAGAAGGACGAGGTCCAGGGCAAGCTCGCCAGGGCGCGGAGGCTGCTGAACAGCCTGACCGCGCAACAGCGCGCCAGGATGGAGGCCGCCCAGGAGCGCGACGACGCCTCCGCGGGCGCCGACGACTCCCCGGCCACCTACGACGGCCCGGCCGGCGGTCGGGCCGGGACGGCGCTCGACTTCGCGTACGCGCAGCTCGGCAAGCCGTACGAGTGGGGTTCGACCGGCCCCGACTCCTACGACTGCTCCGGACTCGTGGGAGCGGCCTGGCGCTCGGCGGGTGTGTCCCTGCCCCGCACGGTCCAGCAGATGTACGACGCGGGCCGCAAGGTGTCCAAGGCGGACCTGCAGCCGGGCGACATCATCTACTGGTACAACGACAACCAGCACAACGGCATGTACGTCGGCAACGGCAAGGCCATCCACGCGCCGCGCACCGGCAAGAACATCGAGGTCGTCCCGCTGGACTCCATGCCGTTCTTCGCCGCGTCCCGGCCCTGAGCACGGCGAGTAAGTCGGCTGACTCCGGCTGCTGGGGGCCTATGAGAGCCGTCTGGAACTGGCTCGGATCCTGCTCGCGGACTTCGGCCGGAGTGTCGTACGCATCGCGGCTCAGCCCTTTCACCGCAGGCTCACCGCCGCGGGACGCCGAGCCGTGGAGCACGGACTCCCGCCACGCGCACCGCAGCTCACCTCTCCCCTTGCCACACCGGCAGAGCGCGATATCGGTCGAACGCCTCGCGAGCATCCGGGACGAGCTCCCGATGCCGGACCACGTCCATGAGTTCGGACCCAGTCAGCCAATCATGCCAAGCGACCTCTGAAGGGTCGGGCTGGACCGGTTCCGTGACGACGACCTCATGCAGACCCAGCCAATACGGGCTGATCACGCCCTCGCACAAGAACTTGAACCGGAAGCGAGGACGGGCATGAACACCGACTTCTTCCCTCAACTCCCGTGCGGCAGCGTCCTCGTACGACTCGGCCACGTCCACCGCGCCTCCGAGCAGCCAGTTGATCTGTCCCGGGAAGAGAGCGACATCGTCCGCACGGCGATGGACAAGGAACCGCCCCGCACTGTCGCGGCACACGATTGTCGATATGCGGTGCAGCCACCGGTGACGAATCGCCTCCCCCCTCTCCACGACATCCAGCACCTCGTCACGCTCGTCGACCCGCTCAACAAGTTCACCCACGGGGCACACGATGGCATGAGGCCAACGGCCTTGCGCCGCTGCCGGAATGAGCGGTCCTGAACACACACCGACCCCGGTACGTACTAAGGGCACTAGGAGTTGGCGGCCGGGAGGCACCCGCGAGTGCTCTGCGCGAGGAAGCTGCTTCGACACCGCAGTTCGTCGACGCTCGGACGAATCGGGAAGGTGAAGATGGGGATCATGGCGCTCAGTTGGGCCATCGCGGCGGTCGCCGCCCTGGTGGCCGCCGTCAGCGCGGTCCGGGTGGTGACCACCAGCGGTGAACCCCGCTTCGTGGCCGGAGGTGATCTGCTGATGGGTCTATGCATGGTCACCATGGCCCTGCCGGCGACGGTCGCCTGGTACGCGGACCACGGCATGTGGTGGTCGGGCGCCTTCGCCCTCCTCGGGCTCGCGGGCGCGGCGATGGCGGTCGGGCACACCCGCACGCGCGGGTGGAAGCACGGCCGTCACTGGCTGCATCTCGTCGTCGGCAGCGCGGGCATGGTGATCATGACGCTCGCCATGACGCGTACGTCCTCCGGCCCGGTGCTCGCCCTGGGCCATTCCGCCACGGGGCACATGCCGGGCATGGAGAACACGGCGAGCGCGTCGGACACGCACCAGATGGCCGGCATGGAGTCCATGGAGGGATCGGGATCCATGGACGGGATGGACATGTCCGGCATGACGCACGCCGCGGCCGACACCGGCGCCTCGGCGGGTTCCGCCTCCCTGTGGCGGCTGCTGATCGTGGCGCTCGCCGTGTACTTCGCGCTGTCGATCGCCGCGTCCGTCTGGGCCAGGGTCCGGGGCACCGGCAGGCGTGGCCGGGGCACGGGCTCGGGGGGCGGCCGGGGTCGCTGGTTGCTCGCGATGCCGGACACCGTGTTCGTCGTCCTGGCCTCGTTGACGATCTCGGTGTGGGACCGGGCCCGGACCGTACAGCGGACCGGCCACGGCCGCCGCCGCAAACTCGGAGCCGCCCCGGACGCGGCGCTGGCGGCCCACATCGGCATGGGCGGGACCATGTCCGCCATGCTGCTGATGATGGCGGTGTGAGGGGCGGGCATCACGGGCCGGCCCGGGTCGACACCGCCCGTCGGGGCGCCCGGACGGGGGACCGCGCACCTGCCTGGCACCTCCACGGGACTGCCTGGCGCCCGGGGAACCGGGGCGGAGAATGGACCCAAGCGATTCATGCGCCCGGGCGGACTCGGGCCCCCTGATCCCCGGCTCAGGCCGCCCGTGGGCGCCCGCACGAAGGGCCCGGTCCGATGTCGCCTTCACATCGCCGCCTACATGCCGTACCACTGGCGCTCGGAGTTGCCGGCGCCCTGCTGCTCGCGGTCGCCTGTTCCGACGGGGACGACACATCCTCCCCTGCCTCCCCCAGGCCCACCGCCTCGTCCACACCACCCGCCCCGTCGTCGTCCGCCCCGTCGTCGTCCGCCCCGCCCTCGTCCGAACCCGCGGGCGCGCCGCGCATCACGATGGAGGACTTCGCGTTCAGCCCGGCCGATCCGCAGGTGCGGCCGGGCCAGAAGGTCACCGTGGTCAACAAGGACTCCGCCGCACACACCGTCACGGCCACGGACGGCGAGGCCTTCGACACCGGGAGCATCTCCGGTGGCGGGTCCAAGACGTTCACCGCCCCCTCCGAGGCGGGCCGCTACGCCTTCGTCTGCACCTTCCACCCGAACATGACCGGCACGTTGATCGTGCGTTGAGTCACCGAAGACCTCGGCCGTCGCCCGTGCCCCGACACGCGCGCCGGCCGACGTCATGCCGTGGGGATGCTCAGGGGGTACCGGCAATACCCCTAGGGGGTATAGTGTTGGTGACTGCGGGAGGGCCGGGGAACCACACCCCTCCCGGAGGACGGCCCACGCATCCACACACTGAGGAAGTAGCCATGACCACCGAGACGAACCCCGGTTCCTGCTGCGGCTCCCACTCCTGCGGTTCCGACGCCGCGGTCGACGTCCAGGGCTCCGGCGTCACCACGGTCTACAGGGTGTCCGGGATGACCTGCGGCCACTGCGAGGGCGCGGTGTCCGAGGAGATCTCCGCTCTGGACGGCGTCACCGCGGTCAAGGCCGTCGCCGACACCGGCGAGGTGACCGTCACGTCCGCCGCCCCGCTCGACGAGGCGGCCGTCCGCGCCGCCGTCGACGAGGCCGGTTACGAGCTCGTCGGCCGCGCCTGACACTCTGGTCGGGGCCACGACGACCCCGGCCGCGAATCCTCCCGCGCCGGGACGTACCGCTCCGCTGATACGGACGCCGTACGTCCCGGCCTCCCCCTGGAGACACGCAATGACCAGCACTGCTCCCGAGAAGACCCTCCCCGGCCCGGCGTCCGGACCCGCCGCCGAGGTCGAGCTGTCCATCGGCGGCATGACCTGCGCCTCCTGCGCGGCACGCATCGAGAAGAAGCTCAACCGCATGGACGGCGTCACGGCTACCGTCAACTACGCCACGGAGAAGGCGAAGGTCTCGTACGCGGACGGGATCGAGGTCGCCGACCTCATCGCCACCGTCGAGAAGACCGGATACACGGCCGAGGAACCGCCTTTGCCCGTATCCAGCACGGGAGACGAAGACGAGGCCCGGATCGCTCCGGCGGCGGACGGTGAGCTGCTGTCCCTGCGCCAACGTCTGTACGTGTCGCTGGCGCTCACCGTGCCGGTCGTCCTGATGGCGATGGTGCCGGCCCTGCAGTTCGACAACTGGCAGTGGCTGTCGCTCACCCTGGCCGCTCCCGTGGTGGTGTGGGGCGCCTTCCCCTTCCACAGGGCCGCCTGGACGAACGTCCGGCACGGCGCCGCGACCATGGACACGCTGGTGTCGATCGGCACGCTCGCCGCGCTCGGCTGGTCGGTGTGGGCGTTGTTCTGGGGAGACGCCGGGATGCCGGGCATGCGGCACGGCTTCGAGTTCACCGTGTCCCGCGGGGACGGTTCCTCCTCGATCTACCTGGAGGCGGCGGCCGGGGTGACCACGTTCATCCTCGCCGGGCGCTATCTGGAGGCGAAGTCCAAGCGCAAGGCGGGTGCGGCGCTGCGGGCCCTCATGGAGCTGGGCGCCAAGGACGTGTCGGTGCTGCGGGGCGGCAAGGAAGTACGCGTCCCTGTCGGCCGGCTGGCTGTGGGTGACCGCTTCGTCGTACGGCCCGGGGAGAAGATCGCCACCGACGGCACCGTCGTGGAGGGCGCGTCGGCGGTGGACGCCTCCATGCTGACCGGCGAGTCCGTGCCGGTGGACGTGAGCGTCGGGGACGCCGTGACCGGCGCGACCGTGAACGCCGGGGGCCGGATCGTCGTCGAGGCGAGCCGCATCGGCGCGGACACCCAGCTCGCCCGGATGGCGAGGCTGGTCGAGGACGCGCAGAGCGGCAAGGCCGAGGTGCAGCGCCTCGCCGACCGGATCTCCGGGATCTTCGTGCCCGTGGTCATCTTCATCGCGGTCGCGACCTTCGGGGTGTGGCTCGGTGCCACCGGCGACACCGTGGCCGCCTTCACCGCGGCCATCGCCGTCCTGATCATCGCCTGCCCCTGCGCCCTCGGACTCGCCACGCCGACCGCGCTGATGGTCGGCACGGGCCGCGGCGCCCAGCTCGGCATCCTCATCAAAGGCCCCGAGGTCCTGGAGTCCACCCGCCGCGTCGACACCGTCGTCCTGGACAAGACCGGCACCGTGACCACGGGCCGCATGAAGCTCCAGGACGTCTTCACCGCACCGGGCGTCGACGAGACCGAGCTGCTGCGGCTGGCGGGCGCGCTGGAGAACGCCTCGGAACACCCCGTCGCGCAGGCCATCGCGGCCAGGGCCGCGGAGCGGGCCGGAAGCCTTCCCGTGCCGGAGAACTTCGAGAACGTCGCCGGCCTCGGCGTCCAGGGGGTCGTCGACGGCCACGCCGTGCTCGTCGGGCGGGAGAAGCTCCTCATGGAGTGGGTCATCGAGCTGCCCCGCGAGCTGGCCGAGGCCAAGGCCGCCGCGGAGGGCGAGGGACGTACGGCGGTCGCCGTCGCCTGGGACGGCAAGGCGCGTGGTGTCCTCACCGTCGCCGACGCGATCAAGGAGACCAGCGCCGAGGCGGTGGCCGAGCTGCGCAGGCTGGGACTGAAGCCGGTCCTGCTGACCGGCGACAACCAACTCGTCGCCGAGTCGGTCGCCAGGGCCGTCGGCATCGACGAGGTGATCGCCGAGGTCCTCCCGCAGGACAAGGTGGACGTGGTCAAGCGACTGCAGAGCGAGGGCCGTACGGTCGCCATGGTCGGTGACGGCGTCAACGACGCGGCCGCCCTCGCCACCGCCGACCTGGGCCTTGCGATGGGTACGGGCACGGACGCGGCGATCGAGGCGGGCGACCTGACCCTCGTACGCGGCGACCTGCGGGTGGCCGCCGACGCGATCCGCCTGTCCCGCAGGACCCTGGCCACCATCAAGGGCAACCTCTTCTGGGCCTTCGGCTACAACATCGCCGCCCTGCCGCTCGCCGCCGCCGGCATGCTCAACCCGATGATCGCGGGAGCGGCGATGGCGTTCTCCTCGGTGTTCGTGGTGACCAACAGCCTGCGGCTGCGGTCCTTCAAGTAGGCGTGACTCCGACAACCGGGGCGCCTGGCCGGACGGCCCGGCGCCCCGGGCGCGTTCGCGTCACCGTGCCGTCCCGCCGGGAGCGATGTGCCGGGGACACACGGGTGCGGCAGCATCTTCCCTGAGTAACGGCTGCCTTGACACGATCCCGTCCTCCGTGAACCATCTACTAAGCAGCTTCATATAACAGATGAGGCTGCCGTCCGAGGACGCACCTCCTGTGTTTCCGGTGTCGCAAAAGCCGTACCCGGCTACGGACTGACATGCTCCCTGGCGTGGCAACCGTGGAGGACGATCCTTGGAGGGCGGCCTGTGCAGACATGGGACTGGCAACCGGTTTTGGTCCTCCTGGTACTGGTCACCGGGGCGGTGGTGCTCCTTCACGCCCTCTCCGTCGCCGTCAGGGCGGTCCGGGAACCGCTGCACACCGGGCCGTTCAGCGGAGGACTTGAGCCGCGGGAGCACGCGTTGTCCCGGTTCCACGTCCGCTGGTATCCGGTCACGATGGTCTTCCTGGCCTTCGACATGGAGATGCTGTTCATGTACCCGTGGACGAAGGTCGTCTCGGCGGTGGGCACGCCCGCGGTCGTCGAGATGTTCCTCTTCCTGGGCATCCTGCTGGCGGGGGTCGGATACGCCTGGCGGGAAGGGGCGTTCCGGTGGAGTTGAGACGCCGACTCATGAGAACAGCCGTGTCCCGTCCGGGAGTTCTGCTCGCGGCGTCTCCCGGAGCCACGCGCGAACGGCTGGCCCTCGAAGCGGAGCTCGTGCAGCGGCGATGGCCTTCGGTGAGCACGCCCGCGGCGGCGGATCTCCTCGTGGTCCTCGGCACCTGCCACGCGGAGCATCAGGACTGGGTCATGAACCTGTGGCGTGCCATCCCGGCACCCAAGGCACGGGTGCTGCTGACGAACGCCGACGAGGTCGCCGCGGTCCTCGATCGCGGGCTGGCTGCCCTCCGGAACGGGGAGCCGCACCGACAGGACCACGAGGACCACCCGCATCACGAGGATGAGCAACACGGCCGGCATGGCCACCATGGTCAAGCAGACCATGAGGGGCACGACGGGCACGACGGGCACGACGGGCACGGCGGCCACGACGGGCATGGCAGCCACGACGCGCACGACGGCCACGACGCGCACGACGCGCACGGCGGGCACGGCGGGCACGACGCGCACGACGGCCACGACATGCCTGGCGCGGATCACGGTCACGCCGGGCACGGCATGGGCGGTGCCGTGGCCGGGTTGCCCATGGCGGATCGTGCCGATGACAGGGACGGGCTGAGGCTCGACCGGCTGCGTGTGCCGCTGGGTCCGGCCCTCGTCGACTGGCCCGCCGGGCTGGTGCTTCGGCTGACTCTGCAGGGCGACGTGGTTCAGCAGGCCGACGTCGAGACGATGGTCCCCGACCACCCTCGCCCGGCCTTCTGGGACGAGCCGTGGCTCCGTGCCGTCGCGGGCGAGCCCGTGACCCGTGGCGAGGCGGCGCGGCGGTTGTGCGCGGCGCACCTGGACAGCCTGGGCCGGTTCTTCGCGGTGACGGGGTGGGCCGACCTGGCCGCCAGGGCCCGGTACGCCCGGGACAGCGCCCTGGCAGGGGCGGGAGCCACCGAACTCTCCGCTCTCGTACGCCCCTTGATCCGCCGGGCCGGGAGATCGCGGGCCTTGCGGTGGCTGATCGCCGGGCTGGGACCGCTGGACGCCGGGTACGCGGTGCGTTTCGGGATCACCGGTCCTGCCGCAATCGCCGACGGGGACGCGTACAGCCGGATGCTCGTGTGGCTCGACGCGGTGGGGCGCAGTGCGGCCGCCTGTGACGACGGCCGCCTGCTGGACGCGGCCGAAGCCGTCGGGCCTCGTGGGCGGGTCGACGGGCCGGTGCCCGCGTCGCGGGCGCTGCTGGATGTCCTGCCCGGCCTGCTGGAGGGTGCCGAGTTCGCGAGCGCGCGGATCATCGTCGCCGGCCTGGACCCGGATCTCGACGAGCTCGCGCCCGTTGCCGTGACGGGGGCAGCCGATGGCTGAACGTACCCCCCTGTGGGCGGTGTTGGTCCTGCCGGCCCTCATGGTCGCGGCCGCCCTGGTGGTGGCGGGGCTCGACGCCGTGTTCGCGTCCGGCGCGCGGAGCGGGCGCGCGGGATCCCTGCGTGAGGCTGCCTCCCGCGCGGTGGGACCCGGCCGCGAGGTGCTGCGGCAGCTCGTGCAACAGCCGCGACGCACCCGGGCCTCCGACGTGCCGCTGGCCCGCATCGGTGCGGCTCTCCTTCCCGTCGCCGCCGTGCTGGCCGCCGTCGTCCTGCCGCTCGGCTTCCGGTCGGTGAGCGACCTGCCGGAGGGGATCGTCTGGTTCAACGCCATGGAGGCGTTGGCCTGGGCGGCCGTTTGGCTGGCCGGCTGGGGTCCGAACTCGGCGCTCTCGCTCATCGGCGGGTACCGGTTCCTGGCCCAGGGACTGGCGTACGAGCTGCCGCACATGCTCGCGATCACCACCGCCGCGCTGGGGGCAGAGTCGCTGCGGGTGGGCGATGTCGTCGATGCTCAGGCCGGGTTGTGGTTCGCGGTGTGGATGCCGGCCGCTTTCGGGATCTATCTGCTGAGTGCGATGGCGATGGCGTTCTGGGGGCCGTTCGACCAACCCGTCGGCCACGACCTCGCCGGGGGCGCGGCCCTGGAACTGTCGGGCGCGGACCGGGTGCTCTTCCTCGGTGGCCGGTGGCTGCTGCTGGTCGTGGCGGCGGCGTTCAGTGTGCCGCTGTTCCTGGGCGGCGGGCACGGGCCGCTCCTGCCCGGGTGGGTGTGGACCGTGCTCAAGACGGCAGCCGTGCTGGCCTTCCTGGTCTGGGCCCGGCGCAGGGTGCCGACCCTGCGTATGGAGCGCTATCTGGAGCTGACCTGGGTCGTGTTGACCCCGCTGGCCGTCGTGCAGGCGCTGGTCGTGGCCGTCGTCGTCCTGAACCGGTGACGTCGATGGCGAGAGTGAGGTGTCGTACGTGATGGATGTCGTGGTGTTCTGGGTGTCGGCCGTCCTCGGCGTCGTCAGCGGCGTGATGGTGTTCCGCTTCGACTCCATGGCCCGGGCGACGTTCTCGCTGCTGACCTCGCTGCTGTGCGTGGGCGGCCTGGTCGTGCTGCTGGGGCTGGACTACCTGGGGATCGTCATCGTGCTGATGATGACGATCGAGATGGCCATCATGGCGGTCTTCATGGTGATGTACATGATGAATCCGGCCGGGCTGATGCCGATGACGATGACGCACAACAAGAAGGGTGCGGCCGTCGTCTGCGGCCTCGTCTTCCTCCTCCTGGCCGCCGGGATCCTGTTCGCGCCCTGGCCCGCCCGGCGCGGAAAGGCAGCCTCCGATCCGACCATGGAACTCGGCATGTCCCTCATGGGCCCGCAGATGCTGACGATGATGACGCTGGGCATGGCCCTGTTCGCGACGATCGTCGCGACCGTGGTGCTGGCCACCCGACGAGGACGGTACGACCGGCTCGGCGACGACCTGCGGGCGCGGCGCCCGGAGGATCCCGTACGAGGCGGTGTCGGCCGGTGAGTCTGGAACTGTTTCTGCTGTTGGCGGCGGCACTGTTCTGCGTCGGGCTGTTCGGAGCCCTCACCCAGCAGTCGATCGTGATGCTGATGATGGGCCTCGAACTGATGCTGGGCGGGGTCATCCTGGGCGCCGCGGCCGTCTGGCACTACATCGCTCCGGCGGCGGCCGACGGGCAGGTGCTGATCGTCCTCGCGGTCACGGCGATGGCGCTGGAGATGGCGGTCGGGTTCGCCGTGGTCACCGCCCTGTTCCGCTCCCGCGAGGTCGACATGACCGACATGGCGGCGGAGTTGAAGGAGTGAGCGCCCTGCTGTGGGCCCTGGTCGCCCTGCCGCTCGGCACCGGTGTGCTGCTGCTCGTGACGGGACGTCGGGCCGATCGCGCGGCGCCGGCGGTGGCTCTCACCGTGGTGACGGCCGCCCTGGGGCTCGCGATCGCCGCTGCCTTCCGGCATCCGACCGCGCGGGCGCCGTTCCTCGACGGACTGCCGATGCGGTTCGCGGTGGACGGCCTGTCCGGGCTGCTGGCCGTCACGGTCGCCGCGGTCACACTCGCCGTACTCCTCTTCAGCGCCGCCGAGTTCGGCGCCGACGAGGCCCGGGCGCGGTTCTTCGGACTGATGCTGCTGTTCGCCGGGAGCATGCTCGCCACGGTGACCGCCGCGACCCTCCCGGTCCTGCTCATGGGCTGGGAGGCCATGGGCGCCACCTCGTGGGCGCTGATCGGCTACTGGTGGCGGGACCCGGAGCGGACGAGAGCGGCCGACACCGCGTTCCTCACCACCCGTACCGCGGACCTCGGCCTCTACCTGGCGGCGGGCGCGGCCCTCGCGAGCGGCCAGGACCCGACGCTGTCCCTCGACGGCCTGGCGCGCGCCGACGACCCGTGGCTGTCCTTCGTCACCGCGGGCATCATCGTGGCCGCCCTGGGCAAGTCCGCCCAACTGCCCTTCAGCTTCTGGCTGTCGAAGGCCATGCAGGGCCCGAGCCCGGTCTCCGCGCTGCTGCACTCCGCGACGATGGTGGTCGCGGGGGCGTATCTGCTGCTGCGCACCGGCCCGCTGCTGGACGCCTCCGGCTGGGGCGACGACGTCGTCGCGTGGACGGGCGCCGCCACCGCGCTCTGCCTCGGGCTCGTCGCCGTGGCGCAGACCGACCTCAAACAGCTGCTGGCCGCGTCGAGTTGCGCCCAGATCGGCTTCATGGTGCTGGCCGCCGGTGCCGACGCGACCTCCGGCGGCACGCTCCAGCTCCTCGCCCACGCGGCGGCGAAGAGCCTGCTCTTCCTCGGCGCGGGCGCCTGGCTGACGGCGCTGGGCACGCAGCGGCTCCCCGAGCTGCTCGGCGCCGCCCGCCACAGCCGGACCGTCGGCGTGGCCTTCACCGTGGCCGCGCTCTCCCTGGCCGGGTTTCCGCCGCTCTCGCTGTGGGCCGCCAAGGACGTCGTCCTCGCGGGAGCCCTGGAGCGCAGCCCCTGGCTCTACGCGGCCGGCCTGGCCGCCGCCCTCCTGTCCGCGGTCTACAGTGCCAAGGCCCTCTGGTACGTGTGGCGGCACGCGGCGCCACGGTCCGACGCCCGGCGCGTACCGGCTGGTGCGATGCCGCCCTTGGTCCTGCTGGCCCTTGCCTGCGTCGCGCTGACGCCGTTGGCCTTCCCTCCACTGCGTGACAGCCTCGGACGCGTCCTCGCCCAGCCCGGTCAACCGGATCCACTCGCCTGGGAGTTCGTGCTGTCCGGGGCGCTCGCTGTCCTCGCCGGCATGGCCGCGTGGGTGTGGGGAGCCCGTCCGCTGCCGCTGCCCGAGCGTGCCACGTCCGCCTTCGTGGACTGGCTGCACCTGGAGCGCGCCGCGCAGACCCTCCTGGTCGTCCCCGTGATGCGGCTCGCGCACCTGGCCGCCGCGGTCGACGACCGGGTCGTCGACCGTGCCGTCGACGATTCGGCCGCGGTGGCCCTGCGGCTCGCCCGCTGGACGGACGGTGCCGTGGAACGTGCCCTCGACGGGACGGTCACCGCCCTCGCCGCCGGGACCCGCGCGCTCGGCCGCTGGTCCCGCCGCCCGCAGACCGGGCAGGTGCACCAGTACCTCGCCCAGGCCGTCGCCGCCTTCACCGTCCTCGCCGTCGTGTTCGTCCTCGTGAGGTGACCCGCTTGCTGACCGCCCTCGTCTTCGCGCCCACGGCCGTCGCCCTGATGCTGTTCGCCCTCCCCCGCCGTACGACGCCCGCGGTGTTCCGCGCCGTCTGGGTGGCGGTGTCCGGTGCCGAGCTCGCCCTGGTCGTCGCCCTGTGGGCCGGGTACGACGCCGGCGGCGGCATGCAGTACGAGGAGCGGGCCCGCTGGATCCCGAGCGCGGGCGTCGGCTACCACGTCGGCGTGGACGGACTCTCCCTGCCGCTGCTCGCCCTCACCTGCCTGCTGTTCCTGGCCTGCGCGCTGTACTCGCTGCGGGAGAACCGCCGGGTCCGCGAGTTCGCCGCGCTGTTCCTCTTCCTGGAGACCACCTGCCTGGGGCTGTTCGCGGCCCTCGACCTGATCCTGTTCTTCGTCTTCTTCGACCTGTCCATCGTGGCGATGTACTTCGTCATCGCCGGCTGGGGGCACCGGCAGGCGGCCCGGGCCGCGCTGAAGTTCTTCCTCTACACCTTCGTCGGTTCGCTGGCCCTGCTGCTCGGCTTCATCGGCCTGTACCTCGCCGCGTCACCGCACACCTTCGACATGGTCGAGCTGACCGAGCAGAACCCGCTCGCCGGACGCTCCGTCTACGGAGCCCTGGTCCTGCTCGCCGTGGTCGTCGGCCTGGCGGTGAAGACCCCGACGGTGCCCTTCCACACGTGGCTGCCACCGGCCCACGTCGAGGCGCCCGCCGCCGGCTCGGCCATCCTCGCCGGGGTGCTGCTGAA
Organism: Streptomyces sp. Q2; assembly: GCF_056820935.1. Classification (NCBI taxonomy): domain Bacteria; kingdom Bacillati; phylum Actinomycetota; class Actinomycetes; order Kitasatosporales; family Streptomycetaceae; genus Streptomyces; species Streptomyces sp. Q2. Next base: position 166,142 of record NZ_JBXEJE010000024.1, read on the forward strand.
GATGGGCACGTACGGGTTCGTCCGGATCGCCATGCCGATGCTCCCCGAGGCCTGGCGCCGTTACGCCCTCGTCCTGGTCGTCATCGGCGTCGTCTCCGTCCTCCACGGGGCCCTGGTCGCCCTCGCCCAGACCGACTTCAAGCGGATGGTCGCCTACACCTCGGTGAACCACATGGGCTACGTCGTCCTCGCCGTCGGCGCCGCCGCCGCGACGGCGGACAGCTCCGCGCAGGCCCGCTCCCTCGCCGTCACCGGAGCGGTCACGCAGATGGTCAGCCACGGGCTGCTCACCGGCGCGCTGTTCCTGCTCGCCGGGGTGCTGTACGAGCGCGGCCGGACGTACGACATGGCCGCCTACTCCGGACTCGCCGCCGCGGCCCCGGCCTTCGCGGCCATGACCGGGGTCGCGGCCTTCGCCTCGCTCGGGCTGCCCGGGTTCTCCGGCTTCGTCGCCGAGTTCCAGATCTTCACCGGCAGCCTGGGACCGCGGCCGGTGGCCACGGCGCTCTCGGTACTCGGCATCCTGCTCACGGCAGGGCTGTTCCTGCGCGCGCTGCGGCAGGTCTTCACCGGGCCGCTGCGCCTGCCCGACGCGCCCGGCACGCCACGCGTGTTCCCCGACATGCGCGCGCACGAGGCCCTCGCCGTCGTGCCCCTGCTCGTCCTGGCCGTCGTCCTGGGAGTGGCGCCCCGCTTCCTGCTGGACGTCATCGAGCCGGCCTCCCGGTCCGTCCTGGAGCTGCTGGCCCGATGACCGAGATGAACGAGAACCCGCTCGACCTCCTTCCCGAGGTGCTGCTCGCCGCGTCCGCCGTGCTCGGCCTGCTGCTCGGTTCCTGGCTGCCGCGCGCCCGGCAGTGGGCCGTCGGCCTGCTGGCGGCCCTGGCGTGCGTGGCCGGGATCGTCGCCGCCGCGGTGGCCGCCGCCGAGCCCGCCACGACCGCCTTCGGCGAAGCGTTCGCCGTCGACCCGGTGACCAGCACGTCCCGGATCGTGGTCCTCGGCGGCACGCTCCTCGTCCTCGCCGTCTCCTTCGGCCCCCTGCGCGCGGACCCGCGGGAGAGCGAGTTCTACGTCCTGCTGCAACTGGCCGCCCTGGGCGCGCTGATGATGGCCGGAGCACAGGACCTGCTCCTGCTCGCCGCCGCGTACCTGCTGGCGAGCATCCCCGCCTACACCCTCGCGGGGTTCCGCAAGGACGGGCCGGGCACCGAGGCCGCCCTCAAGTACTACGTGGTCGGCGCCCTGCTCGGCGCCCTCCTGCTGACCGGGATCACCGTCCTGTACGCGGCCGGACGGGGCACCGGCTACCCGATGCTCGGGGACGCCTTCCGCGACGCGCCCGAGGCGCTGGTGGCCACGGGGGCGATCGGGCTGCTGGCGGGCATCCTGTTCAAGGCCGGCGGTGTGCCGGCGCACTTCTGGGTGCCCGACGCCGTGCAGGGCAGCAGCCCGCCGGTCGCGGCCCTGCTGACCACCATCCCGAAGATCGGAGCGCTCGCCGCGCTCTTCCGGCTCGGCGAGGCGGTGTTCGCGGACAGCACGATGCCCTGGCCCGCGCTCGTCTCCGTCCTCGCGGCCGCGTCCATGACGCTCGGCAACCTCGGCGCGTTCTTCCAGCAGGACGTGAAACGGCTGCTCGCCTACTCGACGATCAGTCAAGTGGGCTACCTGCTCGTGCCGGTGGCCGTCGCGGGCCGGTCCGACCTCGCCCAACAGGCGCTGCTGTACTACCTCGCGGCGTACACGGTCACCAACCTCGGTGCCTTCGCCGTGGTCTGTGCCCTTCCCCGCGCACACACCGTGGACGACTACAGAGGCCTCGCCGCAGAGCGTCCCCTGCTCGCCGCGAGCCTCGTCGTCTGTCTGCTGGGGCTCGTCGGAACGCCCCCGACGGCCGTGTTCCTCGGCAAGCTCGAGGTGTTCGGCGCCGCGTTCGACGGTGACTACGCGTGGCTCGCCGTGCTGGCCGCGGTCAACACCGTGGCGTCCCTCTTCTACTACCTGCGCTGGATCGTGCCGGCGGTCTCGCGGGGCGGGGCAACACCGGTTCCTGCCGACGGCGACCGCGTGGCGCGCGTCGTGGCGTACGTCGCCACTGCGGTGTCAGTCGGGCTCGGCCTGGCGGGTGGGCCGGTGCTCGATGCCCTGACCGGACGTGCGTGACCTGACGCCGGCCGGGCCCGGCCGGCGTCAGTCACCGGGTCAAGGGAGCGTCACGTCACCGGGTCGAGGAAGGTCAGCACCGAGGCGTCCTCCTCGATCAGCGGAGTGAGCGCGGCGTTGAACGGGCCGCCGTAGGGGGCCTTCAGATGTGCCTGGAAGGCGTCCTCGTCCCGGTACACCTCGAAGATCCAGAAGCCGCGGGGGTGGGTCGCCTTGGTGTAGACGTCGAAGGCGAGGTTGCCTTCTTCCTGGCGCACCTTCCGCGCGTACTCCAGGGTCAGGCGGGCGACCTCGTCCTGCGCGCCCTCGCGGGCGGTGAACTCGGCGAGCAGGGTCTTGTTCACGGTGGGGCGTCCTTCGTGGTCGGGATGGGGATCAGTCGCGGTAGGAGCCGAGGTGCCAGACGCGGGCCTGGTCGAGCCTCACCGAGCCGTTCTCGGCGAAGACCTCCACTCCCCGGCTGGTGGGGTCGGGGAAGATCTGGTCGGTGATCACCGCTTCGCCGTTGCCGCCGAACACCTCAACGGACGACCGGTCGACGAGGATACGCAGCTTGACCTTGCCGTTTTTGGCCTGCAGCGGGGCTCGCTGGACGCCGGGGAAGGTGCTGTTGAAGTCCACGGCGCCGGAGCGGGTGCGGTCGACGTACAGCTCCCGTGTCGTGGTGTCGTAGCCGATGACGGTCTCCTCGCCGCCCGCGCCGGTGCGCACCTTGAGGCCGAAGCGTTCGGCGTCCTTGAGGGAGAAGGTGGCCTCGATGTCGAGTGCGTCGCCCTTGGCCGCGGCGCCGATCAGGGGCTTGGTGGTGCTGTCGACGGTGACGCCGGCCGCCGTGGCCGGGCCGCTCTGCCGGAGGGACTCCAGGCTGCCGACCGGCTTGCTGGTCAGCCGGACCTGGCCGTCGATCGTGCGCAGGGCCATCTCCCGGGGGGCGCTTTGCGCGCCGCGCCACGGGGAGGTGGGGACGGCGCCGCCGTAGTCCCAGTTGTTCATCCAGCCGATCATGTAGCGCTTGCCGCCCGGGGCGTTCTCCCAGGACACGGCCGCGTAGTAGTCCTTGCCGTAGTCGGCCCAGTCGGCGCGCTGCACGACGGACTTGGCCGGGGTGGCAGCCGTGGTGAACCGGTCGGCCAGGATGTGGCCCCAGCCGGCGGAGTTCATGTCGACGATCTGTATCCGGGCCTTCTTGCCGGCGTAGGGGCGCATGTCGAAGGACGCCCAGTCCAGGGTCTCGCTGTTGGAGCCGGTGGCGCTGCGGACGACCTGGCCGTCGACGATCAGGTTGACGGACGTCTCCTGGGAGACGGGCTGAGCCGCGCTGTCGGACAGCATGATGTGGTCGACGTTGAGGTGGCCCCAGCCGCCGCTGTTGTTGTCGACGATCCTGATCCGCGCCTTCTTGCCGGCGAGGTCGCCGACGTCCCACGAGGCCCAGTTGAGCGCCTCGCCGTCCTTTCCGGTGGCGCTGCGGACGACCTGGCCGTCGACGAGGAGTTCCACGGCGGTGGGGTCGGCGGAGTCGGCGGGGTGGTTGCCGCCGCCGACGAGGAAGTTGATGTGGCTCTTGTCGAGGGTGAATTCGGGTGAGGTGAGTGTGCCGGTGGTGGCGTCGCCGTTCAGGTAGGTGTTGACCAGGCCGCCGCCCAGGAAGCCCGAGACTTCCTGCTGGTTGGGGAGGGTGCCGGGGGCCGGCGCGGTGCCGAAGGCGTCTCCGGTCGTCGTCCAGTCGCCGTAGGTGCCGCCTTCGAAGTCGGCGAGGACCGTGCCCGCGGGCGGCGGTCCCTGTTCCATGACGGTTCCGGACTCGTGCGGGTGCCGTCCCCCGCCGACCTTGAAGTTCAGGTAGGGGCTGTCGACGGTGAAGTCGGGGGAGGTGAGTGTGCCGGTGGTGGCGTCACCGCCGTGGAAGCTGTTGGCGAGGCCCTTGCCGTCGAAGCCGTCGACGGTCCCCTGCCCGGCCACTGCCCCGGCCGCCGGTCCGTCGCCGAACGCGGTGCCGGTGGCCGCCCAGGTACCGAAGTCGGTGCCCTCGAAGTCCTGGACCACCGTGCCGGCGGGCGGGGTGTAGGTGCCCTTGTCGTCGGCGGTGAACTTC